>JAPOQV010000096.1 GCA_026710565.1 Spirochaetaceae bacterium
CGGGGCGTGGCCTACATGGACGGAACGCCCGACAAGAACTGGGGCGCTTTCGCCGACGCCGACGGCACGGTGCGTGAGGATCGCTTCACGCCCGCGGCCGGCGGCGTGAGCCAGCGCCTGTTCATGCTGCTCAACAAGGGCCGGATCTTCCGCGACGTCGTGCTCATGGAGCACGCCCTGGCGCTGGCCGGGCATGTGCTGGGCGAGCACTACCAGCTCTCCTGCAGCACCGCCAACATCATCGGCACGGGGGCCGCGCCCATGGAGCTGCACACCGACGCGTGGTGGATGCCGCCGCCGGTGCCCCGGGGCCGGTTCGGGCTGCCGGTGGGATCGATCACCCGAGCCGAGGCGGGCGAGGTGCGCGACGGCGCCGCCATGATCGCGCCGCCCGCGGCCCTGAACAGCATGTGGCTGCTGGTCGACTTCCACGACGACAACGGCGCCACGCGCGTGGTGCCCGGCAGTCACCTGAGCGGCCGGCAGCCGAAGCCGGACCTGTACCGGGAGGAGGACGTGGTGCCGATCGAGGCGCCGGCCGGCACGGCGATGTTCTTCGAGGGCCGGCTGTGGCACGGCTCCGGCACCAACCGCACCGGCGAGCCGCGCATGGGTCTGCTCAACACCTACTGCGGCCCGCAGTTCCGGCCGCAGGAGAACTACACCCTGGGCCTGCTGCCGGAGGTGCTCGCCGAAGCCCCGCTCCGCCTCCAGGAGCTGGCCGGCTTCAAGGTGTGGAACGGCTACGGCCGCTTCGACGCGCCGGCCGTGGAGCTGATCTCGCAGGACCAACTGGTCGGCGAGCTTACCCCGAGCGAGGCGCCGGCCGGTTCCCGCTAGGAGTCGGTCGGATTTGCCGCGCAAGCGGGAAGGCCGACAGGCTCCGACGCGGAAGGTGGGGATGGGCCAATAGCGGAGCCGAAGGCGACGGTATTGGGGCGCTAACGCTCCAGGTAGTCGCGCGCCCAGCTCCCGCCGGCCGCGCCGCTGCCGGGAGACCGCCACAGCGCGTGCACGGCGTCACCGGCGCCATACTCCGCGAGGGAGGACAGCAGCATCTCGTGCAGCTCGGCCACCGTGCCGCGGTTCGCCTCGGCGACGTCCCGCTCGGCGCGCGGATCGGCCGCCAAATCGAAAAGCTGCGGCGCCCCGTTCGGGCCGACCGGCGCGTAGCCCCAGGTGCCGTCGCCGGGGAACGTGCGAGCGCGCAGGAACGGGGTGCTGGCGCGGGCGGGAATCCGATCCGGGGTCTCGGCTGCCGGGCGGATGTGGGCCGCGGTGATCGCGTGGCCGCGCAGCGTGCCGGAACCGGCGAGCAGCTCGGCGGCGAATGACCTGCCGTGCAGGGGCTCGGGAGGAGCGATCTCCACGCCGGCCAGCTCGCACAGGGTCGGCAGCAGATCGAACGGCTGCGCCAGCAGGTCGAGCCGTCCTCCGGCCGGCACCGGTCCGGCCTGGGCGCGGCCGGCGATCAGGCACAGCTCGTCGCTCAGCACCGGATAGAGCGGCCAGAACCGTTCGTCCTCCTCGGTGTGACTGCTCTTGCCACAGCAGTCGTGCTCGCCGATCGCCATGCCGTGATCGGCCATCACCACGACCAGCGAGTTCCGCCACAGCTCGAGGTCGTCGATCTTCTCCAGCACGCGGCCGATGTGGCGGTCGACCAGCTCCGCCTCGGCGGCGTAGTGGGCCCACAGGTTGCGCAACTCGGCGGCGGTGTAGCGGTCGGCAGGCCCGTAGTTGGGATGCAGCATCGGCGGCCCGTTGTAGTCGGGATCGTAGCGGCGCACCAGGTACTCGGGCGGGTCCCACGGCTCGTGCGGATCGAAGAGGTCGACCCACAGGAAGAACGGCCCGGCGCGGTAGTTGCGCTCCAGCCAGGCGGCGGTGGTCGCGGCGGTGCGGGCGCAGAAGGTGTCGGCCTCGGTGCGGATCGCGTTCGTCCACACGTGCAGGTCGACCAGCGTGCCGCCGAAGGTCTCCGGGAGACGGCGCGTCCTGGCGCGCGGCATCGCCCGGCCGATCGGGTCGTTCATGTGCAGCAGGGTGAGGTCCCCCTCCTGGCCGCGGTGCTGGTAGCTGCCGTGGAAGCCCACCTGAAGGCCCGCCTTGAACAGGTGCGGCGTGTCGCAGATGAGCTGCGTGAAGTAGCCCTGCGCGGCCAGCAGCGCGGCGATGTGGTTGGTCGTGCTGTGGCTGATCGGCTGCCAGCCGTAGTGCGGCCAGCCGGCGCGCCCGCTGGCGAAGTCGGTGCGATGCGGGATGGTGGGAAAGCTGCCCATGGTGAGGCCGGTGAGCTCGGTGGCGCGCTCGGCGGCGAAGCGGTCGAGCGCCGGCGTGCGCACCGGCCGCGCGGCGCGGTTGCCGAGGTTGTCGCGCCGGAACGTGTCGGTGATCAGGACGATGATGTTCGGGTGCTCGGATCCGGTCACGACGCCCGAGTCTACGCCCCTCGGCCCCCGGATGAGTAGCGCCGGCCCCGAGCCTACCGCGCGAGCTCCGAGCAGAGCTCATCGCCGGTCACGCTCGGGCACCAGAACTGCTCGATGTAGCTCACCGCGAGCTCGGTGGCGGCCGCGTGGCTGACGTACGGGGCGCGAGCCGGGTTGTACATGCAGTCGGTCAGGTCGCGGACCAGGTAGACCGGCACCCCCCAGCGCACCATCTGCTTGATGGCGAAGCTGCGGTTCAGGACGCACATGTTGGTGTGCACCCCGGCGATCAAAACCGTGTCGATGCCGCGCTGCCGGTACAGGGCCAGGAACTCCAGGCCGTCATCGCCGATGGCGTCGCGTTCCCCATCGATCCACACCCCCGCGTGCTGGCGCCGCCAGCAGCGGGTTCCTTCGGCAGCCGGATCGCCGGCCGTGTCTGAGGAGTCGCTGCCGTCGATCGGCAGCGGCGGGTCGGGGTGCGCGCGTTCGGCCGGCGCGGCTGCCGGCGGTGCATGCAGCACCCGCGCCCGCGCCGGATGGTCGGCATAGAACGCCATCGTGCTGGAGGGTGCGTGCACGACCAGCATGCCGCGGTCGCGGGCCGCACGGGCGGTGCGGTCGATGCGCGGCACGAGCGGCTCCAGCCGTTCCTCGGCGCCGCGACACCAATGATGGTCCCACACGTCGCACAGCAGGAGCGCCGTGCGTGCCGGGCGCAGGTCGACCGGCCGCTCGACGACGCGCCAGTCGCGGTAGCCGCGCTCGTCGAAAGCCAACTCGCGCCTGCGGGCGGTCACGCGCACCGGCTGGTCGCGATCGGCCCCGCGGCCGCCGTTGGCACGTGACACATCCGGAGTCTTCCCGGCTCTTGCGTCGGCGTTCTGCATGGCGCCACCATAGCGGACGGACGCGCTGTGGCTCCCGGCCGGGGTCGGGCGCGTGCGAAATCCACCTCACCATGCCCCCCAACATCCTCTGGATCTGCACCGACCAGCAGCGCTACGACACGATCGGCGCCGGCGGCACCCCGCACGTGCGCACGCCGCGGCTGGACCGCCTGTGGCGCGAGGGCACGGCCTGGACGCACGCGTTCTGCCAGAGCCCGATCTGCACGCCGAGCCGTGCCAGCTTCCTGACCGGCACCTACCCCAGCACCTGCCAGAACACCCGCAACGGCAACGCGCGCTACCGCGGGCGCTACCCGCTGGTCACCAGGCTGCTGGCCGGCGCCGGCTACGACTGCGGCCTGGTCGGCAAGCTGCACCTGGCCGGCGCCTACGAGCGGCCCGAGCCGCGCGGCGACGACGGCTACCGCTACTGGCGCTGGAGCCACGCGCCGCGCGACGGCTGGCCGTCCGGCCACGCCTACGCCGACTGGGTGCGGACCCGGGGCCACGACCTGGGCGAGCTGATCAAGGACCCGGCGGGCGTACCGGCGGAGCTGCACCAGACCACGTGGTGCGCGGCGGAGACGATCCGCTTCATGCGCGAGCGGCGCGGCGCCGACACGCCGTGGCTGGCCACGGTCAACATCTACGACCCGCACGAGCCGTTCAATCCGCCGGCGGCGTACCGCGCGCGGTTTGACCCGCAGAAGATGCCCGGCCCGCTCTTTCGCCCGAGCGACCTGGAGCAGCAGCGCCGGCTGCGCGCCGTGGACTTCCAGGGCGAGGCGCGCGATCCGGCCGGACCGCTCGACATCGCCCATCCGGTCCTCCCCTACTATCCCGGCCGCGACTCGGAGGAGGAGGCAAGCGAGGCGGCCTTCGCGCGCGATGCGAAGACGCTGCAGGCCGCCTACTACGCGATGATCGAGCTCATCGACGACCAAGTGGGCCGCATGTTGGACGCCCTGGAGGAGTCCGGCCAGGCGCAGGACACGCTGGTGATCTTCACCAGCGACCACGGCGAGACGCTCGGCGACCACGGGTTGATCCGCAAGGGCTGCCGCTTCTACGAGGGGCTGGTCCGCGTGCCGTTGATCCTGCGCTGGCCGGGCCGCATCGAGTCAGGCAGCGTCACGGACGAGCTGGTCGAGCTGACCGACCTGGCGCCCACGCTGCTGGCGGCGGCGGGGCAGCCGGTGCCGCCGTGGATGCAGGGCCGCTCGCTGCCGGACGGCGGCGCCGGCCGCGAGGCGGTGCGCAGCGAGTACTTCGATGCCATCGACGGCCCGGACGGCAGCTACGCGACCATGTACCGGACGCGGACGCACAAGCTGGTCGTCTACCACGGCCACGGGCTGGGCGAGCTCTACGACCTGGAAGCCGACCCGGGCGAGTTCGACAACCTCTGGGACGAGCCGGCCGCGGTCGGCATCAAGTCCGATCTGCTCGTGCGCAGCTTCGACGCCTCGATGCGCGCCGCCGTCGACATGGGCGAGGAACGCATCGGCCCGATGTAGCTGCTCGGTCAGTCGCATGCCGTGCAACCTTCATACGATTCCTATGCATCTCACCGGGAGCATGCACCAGGATTGAAAACATTTGCAAATTTCGTTAACGTCTCTGATGACCGATGGATGAGAGAGACCGAGGCGTCGTTGTCGACGCTTCGCCGCTGATCGTCCTCGCCAAGCTCCAGCGTCTATGGCTCTTGAACGATCTCTACGGCGTGGTCCTGATTTGCCCCGCCGTGAAACGAGAAACGCTCGATGCCGGCAGAGCTGTTCATGCCCGCGGTGTGGAGCAGATAGAAACCGCGCTCGAAGATGGCTGGTTGCGGCAGGCTCGCCTGACCGCGGACGAACGAGACATGGCCCAACGTCTGATCGGACGCGCCCGGCTGGGTCCTGGCGAGAGCGAGTCCATCGCGGTGGCGAACGCGCGACGGCTGAGGCTGATCATCGATGACAAGGAGGCTCGCAACGTGGCCGCGGCTGCCCGGGTAGAACATCTCGGCACGGCAGGCACGTTGCTGGAAGCACATCTTCGAAAGCGCCTCGACTTCGAAGAGCTGGAGGCAGCGCTACGCGATCTCAGTCACGTCTTGTGGCTCTCCCCAGCCGTCGTAGTGGAAATGTTGAGACTCGCACGGGAGGCGAAGAGATGAAGAAGGAACAGATGGTAGGTGCGCGGATCCCGATGGATCTGGTCCGTGAACTGGAGCTCATCGAGAATGTCGAGCAGTCCGATCGCTCGACCACGGTACGCCGGCTGCTGTCACAGGCCATTCAGCAGTGGAAGCTGGAGCACTACGTCCGGCTGTACGGGGACGGTAAGCTCACACTCGCGCGGGCTGCTCGGGATGCCGGGGTATCCCTGTGGGAGATGATGGACTACGCCCGCTCCAGAAGGGTGCCGGCTCAGTACGACGTCGAAGACCTGCAGCAAGACCTGGGAGTTCTCCGCACGAGCGCCAGTAAACAGTGAAACCGTCCAAGACGACGAGAGGTCCTACTGCCCGTCCTCGACGCCCGCCCGTCTCGCCACGGCGGCCAGCATTCCGCGGAATATCAGCAGGTGCGGCACGTACAGCACGTACCAGTACAGCAGTCCGCCCAGTCCCGTCGGATCAAAGACGGCGGTCTGCCGGATGCTGGTCCCTTCCGCGCCGGGCGTGACCTCGAACTGCAGCCACGCACGGCCGGGCAGCCGCATCTCCGCCTCCAGCGACAGCACCCGCGGCGCATCGCACGCGACCACCCGCCAGCAGTCCAGCACGTCGCCGGCGCGCAGCTCCTCGGGGTCACGGCGGCCCCGCTTCATCCCCACGCCGCCGAGCATGCGGTCGACCACGCCGCGCAGCCGCCAGAGCGCGTTCGCGTAGTACCAGCCGCGCGCGCCCCCGATCCGCCGGATCGGGATGAACGCCCGTTCCGGGGCAGCGGCTACCGTGACGGCCCGCGAGTCGATCAGGCGGTCTCCGAACCGCCTGCCGGCACCGCGCGCCCGCCTGCCCGCGGACGAGGACAGCGCATCGGACCAGCTCGTCGCGACCAGGCGGGCATCCTCGTCCGCCAGCGCCTGGCGGATCGCATCGCGATACCCGAGCGGCCGGATCGGGAGGACCTCCAGCGCGCCGCGATCGCGTACCACGCTTGGCATGGTGATGCTCTCGATCAGCTTGCGCCCGACGCGCGCGAAGATCGGCGTCACCAGCCCCAGCCACAGGCTGGAGAGCTGCGGCGTCAGGAACGGCACCGGCACGAAGAGGCGCCGCAACCCGCGCTGGCGCGCGTACTCCTCCATGAGGCCCCGGTACGACGTGACTTCCGCCCCTCCGATCTCGAACACCCGGGACGCGTCCAGCGGCAGGTCGAGTGCCGCAACCAGGTAGGCGATCACGTCGGCGATCGCGATCGGCTGCGCCTGGACCGACACCCACCGCGGCGTGACCATGGCCGGCAGCCGCTGCACCAGCGCCCGGATCAGCTCGAACGACAGGCTGCCGGCGCCGATGACGATGGAGGCCCGGAACTCCACGGTGGGGATGCCCGACCCGCGCAGCACCTCCCCGACCCGCAGGCGGCTGCTCATGTGCGCCGATGCGCCGGCACCTGCCTGCCCGGCGAGCTCGTCGGGATGCGCCAGGCCGCCCAGGTAGACGATGCGGCGCACGCCGGCCCCGCGCGCGGCGTCCACGAACGAGCGCGCGGCGCGCTCCTCCTCCTGTTCGAAGTGCCCGCGGGACCCGAGCGAGTGCACGAGGTAGTAGGCGATGTCGACCCCCGCCATCGCGCGGCGCATGCTGTCCGTATCCAGCACGTCGCCGGCCACCACCTCGGTGCCGGGGCCGAAGCGTCCTCCGATGAGCTCCGGCCGCCGCGTCACGCAGCGCACACGCCGGCCGGCGCCTTCCAGGGCCGCCACCAGCCGGCCGCCGATGTAGCCGCTCGCTCCGGTCACCAGGATCGGCGTTGGTGGTCGCGCTCGCTTCGCCACGGCACTATACGCTACCGCACGCGCAGGCTCAGCGCCGCACGTGGCACCGTGCGGCACATCCCGCAACAAGGGAGCGGCCGGGGGTTAACCCGGCCGCATCGCCCGGTGCAGGTTCGCCTTACTGGCGGATGAAGTACTGCTCCGCCGCGGTCAGTCCGATGTAGCGCCCTACCAGAGAGTCGAAGATCGACTCGTCCGGAACGTTGCGGAGGTGGTTCTTCACGATCAGCGTTTCCTTCACTCCGCCGACCATGCCCAGGACCCAGATGTTCTCCGCCTGCAGCTCCAGGATGCGATGGAACAGCTCGTTCTTCTTCGCGGTGTCGGGCGTCTGCTTGATCTGGTCGTAGGCGCCCAACGCCTCCTTCATCGCCTCCGGCGGTTCCTGACCGTCGGCGCCACCGCTGTTGTACCAGACTCCCAGATCGGGTCCGAAGTCGCTGCCTGACGACGTCGGGATCAGGAAGACGGGGTTGCTCGGATACATCATGAAGCCCATCTCCCACACGTTGATCTGCGTCTCGTTTGCGTTGCGCCGCGCGCGATAGGCGCTGCGCTCGGTGTGGTTTGCGTTGGCCTTGATGCCGATGTCGCCCCAGTACTCGATCACCAGCTCGATGGAGTCGATGGTGGCGGTCTTCTCGCCGGGAGAGTCGAGCAGCAGGGACAGGGTCTCGCCGTCAGGACGCAGCCGGAAGCCATCGCCGTCACGTTGCGTGAGCCCGATCGCGTCGAGCAACTGATTGGCGCGCTCCGGATCGTAGTCGGCGTAGGCCGCGGCGTACTCCGGCTTGAACAGCGGCGACAGCGCGACCACGGTTGCCTGCCGCGGCTGGCCCTGGCCGTCAAACACGAGCTGGTTGATTTCCTCGCGATCGATCGCCAGCGACAGCGCCTGCCGGAAACGCGCATCCTGGAACAGCTCGCGCAGCACCAGGTCGGGAGTCGACTGGTTGAAGAACAGCGCGGCGTCGGAGCCGATCCCGGTAGGCCATTCCAGGATGCGATAGTCGCCCCGCTCCTGGTTGTCGTAGAACAGCGTGAAGTTGGCGGGATTCAGGTAGCGCATCTGGAAGTCGAACTCGCCCGCCATGGTCTTCAGATTGAGCGTCTCGGCCGTGGTCGTGATCGCGATGGCCACCTCGTCGATGTAGGGGAGCTGATTGCCGGCCTGATCCACCTTCCAGTAGTAGGGGTTGCGTTCGTACACCGTCAGCGTCGGGGAGTCCTCGAAGGATGTCTTGACCGCCCATGCGTTCAACACCGGGTAGTCGTGGTTCTGCGCCCGATACCAGTCGCGGTTGTTGCGGAAAAGCTGGGTCCAGTCCTCGAAGCCGGCCTCCTTTGCCATCGCCTGCACCTTGTCGGCGTCGGTGTAATCGGCGTGGAACTGCTCCATGTAGTGTTTCGGAGCGAAGATGTTGCCCCGGGTGGTGGCGAAGTCGTTCAGCAGCAGCCCCGGCGGCGCGGCGAAGGCCCAGCTCACCGTCGTGTCGTCGATCTTCTCGCCGACGGGCAGCTCGCCGGCCACCAGCAGCCAGCCCGGTTTGCCAGGCGAGAGGTCGTCGTTGCGCACGAAGTCGTCGAGCCAGAAGACGATGTCGTCGGCCGTGAACGGCTGGCCGTCGGACCACTTCATGCCGTCGCGCAGGTACATGGTGATGGTACGGCCGTCTTCGGAGAACTCCCAGTCGCGGAACACGTTCGGGATGATCACGTCGGCGGCGCGGTTCCATCGTGCCGCGAAGTCGTAGGTGGCGTAGCTGTACACGCCCAGTTGGCTCTGCGTCGGGATACCGAAGGTCCAGCGGCCGCCGTACTGGCCCACCTCCTCGACGGTCTGAATCACCATCGGCTCGGTGGGGACCCGCTCCTGGACCGGGGGAAGCGCCCCCTCCTGAACCATCGCGGACAGCGTCGGGGCTTCGTGGTACTGCATCTGTGCCAAGAGGCCCGGTGCCGTCAGGACCAGGCCGAGCAGTACCGCGATGCACGATATGGGTTTCCGGTTCGTCATGGGATTCCTCCACCCGTACGAGAGGGCGAAGTGGACGTCCGGTTCTCCGCCTGCTCACGTGATTGTCTGCAAGCGCGCAGTTGAATCCGATAACCTTGCACGCGCGCCGAATACCGTCAAGGACAGCGGGCGGCAGGCAGGCGCACGGCCCGTTCCTGCGTCCGGTGGACGGCGTGATGGGATCGTTGCACAGTTCCAGCCGCGCTCGCGGTTCGGCCGCGGCGCCGCGGCACACCCATGGGACGATTCATCGGCCAAAGACTGCTGCTCATGGTACCGACGCTCGTGCTCGTCTCGGTGGTGTCGTTCGTGATCATCCAGCTCCCGCCCGGTGACTACCTGAACACCTACGCCGCCACCCTGGAAGCCAGCGGCGACCTGGTCGACGCGGCCACGCTGGAGGCGCTGAAGGCGCAGTACGGACTGGACGATCCGTTCCACGTCCAGTATCTGAAGTGGGTTTCGGGGTTCGTGCGGGGCGACTTCGGGCACTCCTTCGAACAGCGCCGTCCGGTGGGGGAGCTGATCGGCGACCGCCTGATGCTGACCGTCGTGATCTCGCTGGCGACGCTGCTGTTCACGTGGGTGGTGGCCATTCCCGTGGGCATCTACTCGGCGACCGCCCAGTACTCGCTGAGCGACTACGCGGTGACGTTCCTGGGATTCGTCGGCCTGGCAACGCCCAACTTCCTGCTTGCGCTGATCCTGATGTTCGTCGGCTACCGCTACCTCGACATCAGCGTGGGCGGGTTGTTCTCCATGGAGTTCGTCGATGCGCCCTGGAGCCTGGCGCGCGTGCTCGACCTGGTGAGCCACCTGTGGATCCCGATCATCGTGGTGGGGACCGGGGGGACGGCGGGACTGATCCGCGTGATGCGCGCCAACCTGCTGGACGAGTTGCGCAAACAGTACGTGATCACCGCACGGTCGCGCGGCGTGGCGGAGACGCGACTGCTCTTCAAGTATCCGGTGCGCCTGGCACTGAACCCGATCGTGAGCAGCGTCGGCTGGCTGTTGCCGGAGTTGATTTCGGGCGCGGAGATCACCGCCGTGGTGTTGAGCCTGCCTACCTCCGGGCCGCTGCTCCTGCGCGCCCTGCTCAGCCAGGACATGTACCTGGCCGGCACCTTCGTCATGTTCCTGGCCGCTCTGACGGTGATCGGCACGCTGGTCTCGGACGTCCTGCTCGCCATCATCGACCCGCGCATCAGGTTCGGCCGCCGTGGTGACTGAGGCGCGGGCCGATTCGGAGGCAGCGCGCACCGCGGCCGAGGAGCGTCTCTACCTTGCGTCGCAATGGCGGCTGATGTGGCTGCGCTTCCGCCGTCATCGGGTGGCGGTGGCGGCCACCGCCGTGGTGGCCTTCCTCTATTGCCTCGGCGCACTGTGCGAGTTCATCGCTCCGTATGGCCTGAACACCCGACGCGTGGAGTTCGTCTATGCCCCGCCGCAGCGCCTGCACGTCGTGCATGAGGGCCGTCTGCAGGCGCCGTTCGTGTATCGGATGACGCGGGAGGTGGATCCCAAGTCGCGGCGCAAGACCTATACCGAGGACCGTACGACGCCCTACCCGGTCGAACTGTTCACCCGCGGCGAGAGCTATCGCTTCTGGGGTTTGTTCGAAACCGACCTGCACCTGTTCGGCGTCGCCGACGAGGCGACGTTCTTCCTGGTCGGGACGGACCGGCTGGGCCGCGACCTGTTCTCCCGCATCGTCTACGGCGCCCGGATCTCGCTCTCGATCGGCCTGATCGGCGTGGCTCTGAGCCTGATCATGGGGCTGATCCTGGGCGGGATCTCCGGGTACCTCGGGGGCGTGACCGACACGATCATCCAGCGCGCGATCGAGCTGCTGCGCTCGTTCCCGTCCATACCGCTGTGGATGGCGCTGAGCGCCGCGGTGCCGGCCGAGTGGCCGCCGTTGCAGGTGTACTTCGCGGTCACCATCATCCTGTCGGTGCTGGGCTGGACCGGCCTGGCGCGCGTGGTGCGCGGCAAGCTTCTCTCGCTGCGCGAGGAGGAATTCGTGACCGCCGCGGTGGTCGCCGGCGCCTCGGAAGCGGCGATCATCGGCCGCCATCTGTTGCCGTCGTTCATGAGTCACATCATCGTCACCATCACGTTGAGCATCCCGGGAATGATACTGGCGGAGACCGCGCTGAGCTTTCTGGGCATCGGGCTGCGGCCGCCCGTGACCAGTTGGGGCGTACTGCTGCACGAGGCCCAGAACATCAACGCCGTGGGACTCAATCCGTGGCTGCTGATCCCGGCGTTCTTCGTGATCGCCGCGGTACTGGCGTTCAACTTCGTCGGCGACGGCCTGCGCGATGCGGCCGATCCGTACGCATAGGAAGCGTTACGCGTGAGGAAGAGACGATGACGCTGTCGGCCTGGAACCGGCGCCGGGGGAAGCTCCAGGAGGAGCTGTGGCGCATCCTGGGCCGGCCGCGGGCGACCGTGAAGCCGGCCGGCGAGGTGCGCGACCGCATCGAGTGGGACGGCGTCGCGGTCGAGAAACTGGTCTACGAGACCGAGCCCGGGCAGGCGGCTCCGGCGCTACTGTATCTGCCGACCGCGTGCCCGCCGCCGTTTCCGGCGATAGTGGTCTGCATGGGGCACGGGGAGAGCAAGACCACGCCCGGCCCGCTCCACGCGGGGCCGCTGTTCGCCCGCCTTGGCATCGCCTGCCTGTGCGCGGATCCGATCGGCGAGGAGGAGCGCAACCGCGCCGGGCTCTGCGGCACCCGCGCGCACGACGCGGCGGACGTGTCCGCCAGCTCCCGCGGCGCCGGCCGCAAGGTGGTCGGCAAGATGGTGTGGGACCTGATGATGGGACTGGGCTACCTGGCCACGCGCCGCGACGTCGACGCGCAGCGGCTCGGCTGCGCCGGGGTCTCGCTCGGCGGCACCGTGGCCGGCTACCTGCTGGCGCTGGACGAGCGGTTGAAGATGGCGATTCCCGCCGGCTGGTTCTTCCGGCCGGAAGACCGCACGATCGGCAAGGACTGCTCGCGCATCCCGGCGCAGGAGATGCAGCAGGTGATGAGCAACGGGGAGCTGCTGGGGCTGGCGGCCCCGCACTGCGCCGTGCTGGTGGCCAACGGCGACGCGGATATCGTGATCGACAAGCAGGGAAGCGGGATGGTGGCGGTGCGCGGCCTGGGCGCGAGCCTGGAGCAGGCGCAGGAGATCTACCGCCTGTACGCGGGAGCGGAGGGCCGCATCGCCACGCTGCTGGAGCCCGGCGGGGGGCACCGCCATTACTACCTGGGCAAGCCGGCGCTGCTGTGGGCGCACACGCACCTGCAGGCGGCCGGCATCTCCGCGGCAGAGCTGACAGGGCTGACCGAGATGCTGTTCGGCGACTGGGCGGACCGTTGCGGGGTGGCGCTGGAGGCGCTGTACGGCACGCCGCTGCACTTCCGCGGGCTGCGCCTGCCCGATCTGCGGGTGCGGCCGTTGCCGGAAGAGCACCGGCGCTGCCTTGAGCCCGGTGAGGTGGGTACGGCGCGATTCACCCTCGAGGGGTGGCTGGACAGCGTGGTCCCCGGCGGGGCCGGTTGAAACAGGAGGAACGCAGGATGACCGAGACTGAGCACGGACTGGCGGACTACGATCCGCGGTGGGAGCGCGGGACGCGCGGCGGACGGGGCGACGTATTCGCGGACGCGGAGGTGCTGCTGGCCTCCGACTTCGAGGGCGCCAACGGCTGCAACTTTCGGGCGCTGGCGCCCGACCACTATGCAGTGGATCTCGAAAAGGAGCCGGGCACGCACCGCTTCGGCGGCCTAGGCTACTACGTGTGCGTGGGGGTGCGCAACGAGCTGCCGAGCCGGCGCCGCGTGCGGTTGCGCCTGAACGCCCCGTTCGAGGGCACCTGGGGAGAGCAGTCGGCCAGCTTCCAGGTGCGGCACGCCGGCGATTGGAGCGAGATCCCGGCCGGCGACATCCACCGCGTGCCGGACCTGCCCGACTCCCTTGACCTTGACCTGACGCTGCCGCCGGGTGGCGAGGAGGGCGACGGCACGATCTTCCTGAGCAACTACCACTGGTGGCCCTACACCGAGATGCTGGACTGGCTGCAGACGGTCGAATCCGGCACGGTGCGGAAAATCGGCACCAGCTTCCAGGGCCGCGCGGTGTACGCTGTCGAGTTCGGCGACCCCGGAAATCCCGCCATGGTGCACACCCAGACGCCGCAGCCGTCCGAGATGGGCAGCCTGGCCTGCCGGGCGCTGATCGACTTCCTGAGCTCGGGCAGCGCCGAGGCGGACGCCATCGTCGAGCGCTTCCACGTCTGCTTCATTCCCATGACCAACCCGGACGGGACGGTGCTCGGCTACGGGGTCAGCGACTCGCAGGGGCGGTTCCCGTACCTGGAGGGCAAGAAGGGCGCCGAGCATCTCCCGGAAGCCACGCCGGAGATCCGAAACGTCTGGAGCTACCTGGAGGAGAAGCGCCCCTGGCTGTTCTGGGAGTGGCACTCCAACCACTGGAAGCGGCGCCCGGGCCACATGCTGCTGCGCTACCGCCCGGAGTGCCTGGAGGACGCCGCATTGCGGGAGATCTGGTACGACATCGACGAGCGGCTGCTGGCGCTGCCCGATACCCACCACGGCAACTGGACCGGCCACGAGGAGGGCCTGTATCAGGCAAGCCTGGGCTTCCAGGCGGTGCTCCGGCTGAACGCCATTTCCTGCATGGTGAAGCAGCACGACAAGTTCCCCCTGGAGCAGAGCCGGCGCCACGCCATCGCCTGCCTGCAGGTGGCCGCCGACGCCTGGCGCGAGTGAATGCACCGGCGCCGGCTGCTGTCACAGGCCATCGGACAGTGGAAGCTGGAACACTACGTCCGGTTGTACGCGGACGGTAAGCTGACACTTGCGCGGGCGGCTCGGGATGCCGTGGTCTCCTTGTGGGAGATAGTCGATCGCGCCGGGGAGTCGGTCGCGCTCACTTCGCCGCGACGCTACGCTACCGCATGCGCGTGCTCGTCACCGGCGGCAGCGGCATCGTCGGCAGCTACCTGCGCCGTGCCCTCGCGCCGACGCGTCGGCTGACCTGCTTCAGCCGCACGGCGCCCGCCGAACCCTGGGACGCCTGGATCGGCGGCGACCTGATGGACGCCGACGGCCTGCGCCGCGCCTGCGCCGGTCAGGACGCGGTCATCCACTTGGCCGCGGTGCCCGGTCCCGGCAGAACGGCTCCGGCCGAACTGCTCACGCTCAACGTCATCGGCACGGTCAACGTGCTGGAGGCGGCCGTCGCCTGCGGGGTCGGGCGGGTGGTACTCGCCTCCTCCGCCGCCGCCACCGGCTTCTCCTTTCAGACGCACGACATCATCCCGCGCTACCTCCCGATCGACGAAGCGCATCCGGACGCGCCGCAGGACGAGTACGGGCTCAGCAAGTTGCTGGCCGAGGCTGCCTGCAAGCGCTACACCGACCGTCACGGTCTGCCCACGATCTGCCTGCGGATCAATCACAACTGGTGCGTCGACCGCGCGGGCGCCGAGGTGGCGGTGCGCTGCGGCTGGGCCGGCCGCGCCGGCATGACCCGCGAGCGGCTCTGGGACGAGCGCTACCGGCGCGCGCTCCGGGACCCGGACGGCGCGTGGCCGACGCCCGGACCGCCGCCGCCGCGCAACCTGCTGTGGGCGGTGACCGACCTGCGCGAAGCGGCGGCCGCCTTCGGCCTGGCACTGGACGCCACCGGTCTCCGGCACGAGGTGTTCCTGATCGCCGGCGCCGACACCTGCAGCCTGATCCCGACGCCGGAGCTGCTGGACCGGCACTTCCCGGACGTCGAGCGGCGCGCGCCGCTGACCGGGTTCGACTCGCCCTTCAGCTCCTCCAAGGCGACCGAGCTGCTGGGCTACCGGCCGCGCTCGGGGTGGCGCGGCAGCGACTTCGAAGCCTGGCTGCAGGCGCAACCGGAGGAGCCGAGCGCATGAGCGACGACGCAACGCCGCGATGGACCGGCGGCGGCTGGGTGCTTCCGGGCGCGGCCGGCGACACGCCGGTCATCGACGCGCACTACCACATCTTTCCTCGGCTCGGATCGCAGCCGCAGGGCATCGCGCCCGCGCTGCGGCTGAAGTTCTGGCAGTACCACTCGCGCGAATGGGTCGACTTCTGGCGCACGGACACCGGCGAGCACGTCACCGACCCCCTGCTGGAGTTCGGCTCCCCCTCCATCGCCGACATGCCGGACGTGGGGTTTCACCTCACCGACCACGGGCAGGCGGAGATCAGTGTCGGCGGGGTCGGCTACCGGATGCAGATCTATCCGCCGAGCCTCACGAACAACGAGGCGACGCCCGAGCGGATGGTGGGCGAGATGGACCTGGCGGGCGTAGACGTCGGCGTCCTGCAGTCCGACCACGTCTACGGCGACCTGAACGAGTACTACGCCGAGGCGTCCGCACGGTACCCCGGCCGCTTCATCGCGCTGGCGCAGATCTGGGAGCCGGAGGCGGACGATTCGGCCCGGCTGGCGCGGTTGCGGGCCGGCTTCGACGAACTGGGGATGCGCGGCCTGTACTTCAGCGTGGAGCCGCTGTCGGTCATGCAGGTCGACCGCTCGCTCAACGACCCCACCTTCGACGCCCTCTGGCGGCTGGTCGAGGAGCGGCTCCTGCCGGTGTTCTGGTTCCTGGACGACCGCGCGCTCGACCGCGTGGGCCTGTTCATGCGCCGGGTCGCCGAGCTCGACGAGTGGACGCGGCGCCATCCGGCGGTGCCGTGCGTGATCACCCACGGCCTGGTGCCGGCGGCGATCATCCATGAGATCGGCGTGCCGGAGGAGCTGCTGCGCGTGCTCGACCGGCCGCAGGTGCACGCCGAGCTGCTGATGCCGGCCAAGTGGCCGGACTACCCGTACCCGGAAGGCCGGAAGCTGCTGCGCGAGCTACGCGACCGCGCCGGCGCCGAGTCGCTGCTGTGGGGCAGCGACAGCCCGTACGGGATGACGCAGTGGTGCACGTACCGGCAGTCGCTCGACTTCATCCGCGTGCACTGTGACTTCCTGTCGGCGGCGGAGAAGGCATCGATCCTGGGCGGCAACGCCGCCCGCCTGTTCGGCCTGGAACGCGCGAAGCCGAAGGGCTGAATCCGGCGTGCCCGATCGAGCGGTTCGCGGCCTCCCGGTGGCTGGAGTCGATGTTGGCACGTGGTAGGCGCCCGCCGCACATCGTCATCTTCAACCCCGACCAGTGGCGGGGCGACGTCGTCGGCCACCTGGGCAATCCCGCCGCGTACACGCCGACCCTCGACGCGCTGGCCGCATCCGAGGCCACCTCCTTCCGGCACGCGTTCTGCCAGAACCCGGTGTGCGTGCCCAGCCGCTGCAGCTTCATGACCGGCTGGTATCCGCACGTGCGCGGGCACCGCACGTTCGGCCACCTGCTGCGCGCCCATCACGGGGAGCCGAACGCGCTCACCCTGCTGAAGCGGGCCGGCTACCACGTCTGATGGGGCGGCAAGAACCACCTGGTGCCGGCCGAGCACGGCTTCGACGCCTACTGCGACGTCAAGTTCCAGCCGGCCGAGGGCGACTACGCCCGCTGGGGTCACACGCCGCGTCCGTTCGCGCAGACCGGCAACCAGGCCGATCCGTCGCTGCCCGACTGGCGCGGCGCCCCCGGCAGCGACACCTACTACAGCTTCTACGTGGGTGCCCTGCCCACCGATGGCGACGACCTCTATTGCGACCCGGACTGGGCGGTGATCCTGGGGGCGCTCGACCTGATCCGGAGCTACGACGGCGAGCGCCCGCTGTGCCTCTACCTGCCGCTCATGTTCCCACACCCGCCCTACGCGGTGGAGGAGCGCTGGCGCGGCCTGATCGACCGTTCGCTGTTGCCGCCGCGCCCGCCGCGCCCGGTCGACTGGGACTCGAAGCCGTCGATCCTGGGACAGTTGCACCGGCGGTTCGGGCTCGGTGATTGGGAGGAGTCGCGCTGGGACGAGCTGCGCGCCACCTACTACGGGATGTGCACCCGCGTCGACCATCAGCTCGGGCTGCTGATCGAGGCGCTGCGCGCCGCCGGCATGTGGGACGACACCGCACTCCTGTTCTTCTCCGATCACGGCGACTTCACCGGCGACTACGACCTCGTCGAGAAGACCCAGAACACGTTCGAGGATGCGCTGGTCCGCGTGCCGTTCCTGCTCAAGCCGCCGCGGTCACCGGCACCCGCCCAGGGCCGCATCAGCTCGGCCCTGATTGAGCTGGTCGACGTCGCCGCGACCCTCCACGATCTGGCCGGCGTCGATCCGGGCTACACCCACTTCGGACGCAGCCTCCTGCCGATCGCCGCCGGCGAGGCGACCGCCCATAGCGACGCCGTGTTCTGCGAGGGCGGGCGGCGCCGCGGCGAGACGCACGCCATGGAGCGCGGCGCCAACGAGCACCCGGACGGACTCTACTGGCCGCGCGTCGGCCTGCAGCTCCGCGACGATGCGCCGTACCACTCAAAGGCGGTGATGTGCCGCACCGCGGACCACAAGTACGTGCACCGCCTGTACGAGCGCGACGAGCTCTACGACCTGCGAAGCGACCCGGCCGAGCTGCGCAACCTCATCGACGACCCCCGCCACGCTCCGCTCGTGGCCGAACTCCGCCAGCGCCTGCTGACCTTGTTCCTGGACACCGCAGACGCCGTGCCGCACGACCTGGACGCGGTCGAGTGGTCCTGCCTGTTCGGCCCCACCACCACGGCGGTGTAGAGTCCTTCCGCATCAGGAAGTCCGTCGTCAGCCAAGCAACTCCGTAGCCGCGGCAGCTGCTTCCGTCCACGTCTTCACTTTCGCCACTACGTCTTTCGTCAGCTCATTGCAGAAATCAACGATCCGGCACCGATCAAACAGTAAACCTGCGTCACTTGCGGTACCGTACCAGTGCAGTCTCGACAGCGCCTCCGCGGCGAAGAACATCCGTACCGGCGTCAGAACCGGAGATGAGTGAAGCCACTTTTTGCAGAACGAATCAGGCTGGAGCTGGGAAACGGCGTCTCTATAGTTGGTTCCCGTCTTGCACTGTCCAAATGCGATGATTTTCCCGGGTTCACCATCGGCGAAGGGCTTCCAAACCACCACGTCCAGTTTGCCGTCGCGTTGCGCGGGTTCCGCCCTGTCGCGATTGAGAAAACCTCCACCTTCCCGAAGCCGCTGACAAAGGCGGTCTACTCTCTCGCGAAAGTCAGATAGCTCGACGCTGGTACCGAACACGAGACTCTCAGCACGATCTCCGAGGTACTCACGTGCCGCATCCGCAGCCAACTCCTCCAAGAGTAGCGTTCCATCGATCCCCGCATGCACGCGGTTGCTGCTCATGTTCAATCGTGTAGCCAAGAGCAGGTACTGGTACACGACATGCCTGTGATTGTCGTCATCCACGGCCAGCGTCAGTGTGTATCCATATTCGCCGAGCGCATACGGATAGCCACCCCGGCATGCGGTTTGACGACGCTCGATCTCCAGGTATGCTGCCTCGACAACCTCCGTTACCTTGTCCTCTTCGGGGACACCCGCCGAGTAGTCGTTCTCTTCAAGCCGTCCGAGGTCTGCGCACAACGCGGTCGTCGATGTACTGCGATGCCGCCAGCAAACCAGCTCGGCAAAGTCCGCGAGTTCGTGCTCGGGAGCACTCGGCGATGGTGTTCCCGGCCATTTGAACATCAATCGGCCTCTGCGGTGCGGCGGCTCCTGCCTCGATTCCTCTTTCGCCTCATCTCTTCATAGAGATCTTCGGCGAGCTCTGCCACGTCACCCGCAATTGCCAGGAGCGCCTTGGAGCCATCGTATCCGGTGGACAGCATTTCACGCGCTTTTTGAAGATCGCGCTTCGACGCGAGAAGTGCTTCCTCGAAGACCGTCGACGATGGTCGACTTACTTCGAAAGCAATCGAGAGGTCATCACCGGCACGGAGTGCGGCGAGCGCCTCCCTGTTGCTCACGACTGACTCCAGTTGGCGCAGGTGAGGGTTCTGGGTCTCGATGATAGGAGGGCGCTGCTGACTCTTGCTGCCGTACATCCAGAGAAAAAGCTCGCCGAGCTCCTCCTCTCTTTCAAGAGGAACGGGATCGCTCTCTTCGGCAGTTTCTGGCTCCAGACCGATGAATTCGCTAATTCCCGAGTAATTTAGCCCGGTGTAGAGATGGGAGAAGGAGAAATGACTTCGCCAACGGTCGTCGCGGCTGAATACCTTCATCCGCTCGGCCTGCTCGATGACCATCAGTCCACGGAACAGTCTCTGTACGGTCCTGTGCGTGTCGCCGATCTGCTTCGCGATGTCCTCAAGCCTGACGCCGAAGTTCCTGCGCACCTCTGCTATGTATCGCGCTTTCGCGTAGCTGCTCCACATCGCGGGGCCGTTCACGTGCTTGAAGCCGAGATGCCGCCACGAATCTTCGCGAGTGCCAAGAACTACGGGAAGCTCCAGGAGGGCTCTCCTGGCTGCTACTGTGATGCTCGGGGCCTCAGTTCTCAGGCCTTCCGCAACCGCTGGATCTAGTAGGACTCTTACCGCTGCGAGACGGCGGTTCCCTTCAATGACGACATTCTTCCCGTCCTCCTCGGCCACGATCAGAGGCTCGTGCCTGAAGAACCCGCTGGCGGCGATCGACATCACCAGTTCTCGTACGTCCATCGCCTCCCATAGCACGCGGATTACTTCCTCTTCCGTCGAACTGTCGGTCAAACCGAACTCGGGAAGTCGTGGATTCTTGAAGTCGAACGTGAGATCCGTGACCGCCACCAGCTGGATCGCCTCTGTTTCCATCGAGTCCTCCTCCCTAGGCCGACCGTGCGGCGACCGAAGGCGCGTTGTCTCGCTCGATGGCCGCAGGAAGATGCACGTGAGTCGGTGCGATCACCAGCTCACGAGTCCGTGTCACTCGCTGGAAACTATATCGGATCGAGAGGCTGCCGACGGTACATGACGCGTACAAGTCACGGACCCTGGGAACGTCGTCGTAAGACATTACCCAATTGAGCATACGCTGGCGCTGCATGTAGCGAGCGAGCTCCTTGTGGTCCCGATCCCGGTATCGATTCAGATAGAGACGGCTCCCGTTCGAGTGATATGGGGGATCCAAGTACGCGAAGACGCGACGCCTTTCACGTCCACGAGGCAAGTGTTGGACGAGGAAATCACGGGCATCCATATTGGTGACCTTAATACTCTCACGTCTTTGTGAAATCGCAATCACACGCTCGGCCAAAGCTGCTCGGTTGAATCGAGCATCCATTTTCCACTCCCCTGCTTGTTCATGCCCCCCGATTGGCGCGGCTCGAAACAGAACGCCCGATCGATTGCAGCGGTTGACGTAGAAGGTAGCGAAGCCAAGCTCGAACTCGTTGCTGGCATCACCCCGTCGGCAGATCTCTCGCTGCGTCTCCCACTCCGCAATGCTCACCGGCACGGACAGTATGGAATCCACGAACCGGTCCCGTTCACTCAGCACCGAATTCCAGAAAGCGGTGATCCGTACGTCCAGGTCGTTGAGACGGAGTTTCGATACCACTCCGTCGCGCAGGAGGCGGAGGGCTGCACCGGCGCCGCCGGCGAACGGCTCGAAATAGCTACACCCGGACAGGTTGTTCAACTCGATCGTTCGTGCGAGGAAACCTGCGAGCGAGGCCTTTCCGCCCGGATACCTAAGCGGACTGTCGTACCTCATGCCTGATGACGCTGCGCGGTATCATGCCCCGCGAGGGAGTCACACACGTTTAGACTATAGCGCACGCGGACGCGGCACCGCTTCAACGCCACGGTCGAGCGCCTGGTGCAGCACCGCGCCTTCGCTGTCGCGCGGGTACCGCAGACCCATGGTGTGGGCGATGGGCGGCGCCACGTCGACGATCCAGGCGGTGCGATCCATCCGGTGACCGCGGTGATAGTCGGGGCCGGCCATCACCAGGAAGCCCTGCAGCGAGCCGTTGCCGCGCTCGGCGACCGGGAGTTGCCGGCCGTGGCTGCCGGCCAGCGCGGTCTGCGTGAAGATCACGTCGCCGACGCGATCGCCCCACAGGCCCAGGCCCGCCGCGCCGAAGCGCGTGCCCATCCGCGCGAAGCCCTGCTCGGTGTCGCAGCCGCCGATGTTGGGCAGGAACGGCCCCAGCGCCTCCGTCAGCTCTGGCGCGAGCGCCGCCGGGTACGTCCAGTCGCCGCCGGCGGGGAACACGTTGGTGCTGTAAAGCGTGAGCTCACGCGCGTCCGGTGACAGCGCCAGCAACGCGAACCGCACGTGGCCGTCCGTAACGGAACCGCCGTACCGCACCGGCAGCCACGCCGACCACTCGCCGGGAGTCAGGCTGGCGAGCGGCAATGAGCCATCCTTGCCCGCCGTGATCAGCACGCCCGTCGCCAAGGCATGCCAGCGCACCCGCTCGGGGCCGTAGCGGTCCTGCAGGCGGCGGCCCTCGACGATCTGCCGATCGGCGATCCGACCCAGCTCGATCGGGAACTCCAGCGGCGTCACCTCGCCCGCCGGCAGCGAACGCCACCCCGTGGCCGACCTCGGAGTGATACGCGCGACCCCCTCGGGTGCGGTGGAGAAGATCTTCGGGACTTCCAGCGCGTGCCGGCACTCGTGGATGTGGCAGCCGTCCACGACGACATCGGCGCCGCGCGCCGGTGGCCAGGCTGGTCCAGTTGGCCGGCGTCAAGGTCGGAACGGCGACGAAGGCGTTGGACGCGTAGGTGCCCGTGGCGACGAGCCGCGCCAGGTTCGGCATCGCCCCAGCGGCGATCAGCCGGTCCGCCCACGGTTTGATCAGCCCGTCCAGGCCGATGACGATGGTCCGCTCGGTCACGCAGTCACACGTGGAATCCGCCCAGGATCCACCAGAGCTGAATGTAGTGGGGCGGCGAACCCAGGCAGAACCGCCGGCCCGTGCCGATGTCGCGGCAGCCGAAACACGAACCGTCGGTGTCGCGCATCGCGTCCATCCAGGCGGCCAGATACCGGTAGTGGTCGGTGCCCGTATAGACCTCTTCGCCGGCGGCCAGATCGAACATCCGCATCGCCACCGCCAGGGCGCCGTTGGCGCGGATGTCCACGTGCTCGCCCAGCTCCTTTAGGTGGCGGACGTCCCGGTGCTCGTGCTCGTACCGCCACGACTCGTCGGCCAGGAAGGCGTCGATCGCCGGGCCGATCGCGCCGCGCAGGTGCTCGGTGCCGGTTGCGGCCAGCAGCAGGTGCATGCGTACGGCGGTCACGAACGGGAAGTCGAGCGCCGCCCCGGGCACCAGCCCTTCGCGCACCCAATCGACGATCGGCCTGGCCGCCTGCCAGTACTCCGGGAACTCCTCCCGCCACAGGAAGCTGGCCAGCGCCACCCACTCCGGGGTCATGTGGTGCAGGGCCGCAGGATCCCCGAAGTACGCCCCGGCCTGCATGCGATCGAACGACGTACGCACACTGGCGGCGAACCGGCGGTCGCCGGTGATGCGATGGTAGACGCCCAGGCAGTACAGGACGATCGGATTGGTGTAGGTGGTGTCCGGCCGGGTCAGCTCGTCACGCCAGTCGATGGGGAGACCGCAGTAGACGGGGAACTGGCACCAGCGCCCCACCGACCACAGCGCGCCGTCGACCCGCTCCGCCAGGATCCGCTCCAGCATCGCCTCGGCCACGTCCATGCAGCGCCGCCGGCCCAGCACGTGGCCGGCGATCGCCAGGGTGGCGGCCAACTCCGCCCGGTAGGCGGTGCTCTCTGCCCAGAGCGCTTCCGGCGGCACGTAGCGCCAATCGCGCACGCGACCGCTCACGCGGTCGCAGATCGCCTCCGCCGCCTGCGTGCGCGTGGCGTCGATCCGCTCGGCTGCGCTCCCGTCGGCCCGCATGGCCCCACCATACCACCGCCTCACTGCGTCATGGTGCGGATACCCGGACCGGCATGGCAGGCACGCCACGAACGGCTGTTTGCCGATAGGGTTGCCGTCCCGGAAGCAAGGAGCCACGCACCATGAACGCCGACCCGAAAGACAAGGATCTGGACTACCTGTTCGACCTCAGAGGCTACCTGGTCCTCAAGGGTGCGATCGCCGGCGACGATCTCGCGGAGATGAATCGCTGGGTGGACGATCACTGGTCCCACGTGGAGCACCCGCCGGCGGACGCGGGCACCGGGGGTGGCGAACGGATGCGGCCTGACGGCTGGATCGGCCACGTCGAGCTGCACAGCTACGGGCCGGACGACGGCGTCAACTTCCAGAACATCGTGGAAGGCGGCGCGGTGTTCGAGCGTCTCATCGACCACCCGGCGTGGCTGCCCCTGGTCACCCGCTTCATCAATCCCATCAACGGACTCTCCATCCACGAAAACCTGCTCAACGTGCGCGGTCCGGGCGGCTTCCTCTACGTCCACTCCGGCGGGCACGTGCCCATCAGCTACATGACCTTTCGCCAGCACAACACCGGCGAGTGGATGGTCGGACAGATCAACGTGATGATGGCACTGCACGACATCGGCCCCGGCGACGGTCCCACGGTGCTGGTTCCCGGCAGCCACAAGGTCACCGAGGTCCATCCGCGGCTGAAGGTCGACGGCGCCCCCATCGCCGCCGCCTTCCACGAGCGGGAAGCGGCCGGCACCGCCATGGGCATGCAGGAGGTCTGCCTGGAGGCTGGCGACGCCCTGCTGTTCACCGACGCGGTCACGCACGGTTCGGCGCGGCGCACCGCAGCCGGCTACCGGCGCACCGTGCTGTACCGGTACTCGCCGCGCTTCGTGCGCACCCGCTTCAACTACGAGCTCTCATCAGCCCTGCTGAGCCGCCTGACCCCGGAACGGCGATCGATCCTGGAACCGGTTCCGCCGCGCCGGCCTCCTCCATAGGGTCCGGTGCGCCGGGAACGCAGCGGAACCCGCGCTTGCACCGCCTCGGCGGCCATGCCACGATCATGAGCGTTATGTCTACATCCACAGATTCGGATACGACAGAAAGCTTCGCTCGTAGAGGGCCCCGCAGGCTCCTCATCGCCCTGATCGGCATGGCCATGGTGGCGCCGGTCGCATTCGCCGACACCGAGGACTGCAACGGCATCGATCGCGAGATCGTGTTCGCCGGTCTGGACTGGGACAGCGCCCAGCTACACAACTACATCGCCGGGACGATTCTGCAGGCCGGCTTCGGCTGCCAGTTCACGGACATCCCGGGATCGACCATCCCCATGGTGCAGGGCTTGGTTCGCGGCGACATCGACATCAACATGGAGATCTGGTTCAACAGCGCGCCGGACCTCTACCACGAAGCGGCGGAAGCCGGCGACGTGGTCGACCTCGGTCTCAACATGAATGCGCTCGAGATGTCCTTCCTGGTGCCGCGCTACGTGATCGAGGGTGACGCCGATCGCGGCATCGAGCCGATGGCGCCCGACCTGAAGACGGTGGAGGACCTGAAGATGTACGCCGAGGTGTTCAAGGATCCCGAGGAGCCCAGCAAGGGCCGCTTCTACAATTGCATCATCGGCTGGCAGTGCGAGCTCATCAACAACGACAAGATGATGACGTACGGCCTGGACGAGCACTTCACCAACTTCCGCCCCGGCGCCTCCGCGGCCTTGGCAGCATCGCTCGCCGGAGCATACGAAAAGGGCGAGGCATGGCTCGGGTACTACTGGGGCCCCACCTGGGTGCTCGGCAGCTATGACATGGTGATGATCGAGGAGCCGACCCATTCCGACGACTGCTGGGTGGAGGGGAACCGCGGCTGTGCGTTCCCGCCGTCGATCGTCAACGTGGCCGTCAGCAAGGAGTTCTCCGACACCGCCTCCGAGGGGATGATCGACTTCCTGACCAAGTACGCGGTGGATCAGATCCTGGTCAGCCAGATGCTGGCCTACATGCGGGACAACGAGGTCGACGCCGCCGCCGCCGCCGCTTACTTCCTGGAGACCCAGACGGACTTGTGGACCGCGTGGGTTTCGGACGACGTCGCCGGCCGCGTACAGGCTTCGCTCAACTAGAGAGGCCGACGGCTGTCGGCATCACATTGTGTGACGCTGAACGGGGGCACCTCAGGGTGCCCCCGTTCCTGCATCTGAGCGGTATGAACCGGCGCGGCATCCGCGACACCGCCATGACGGCTCCCGGCTGATAGCTGATATGGGTACGTGGTTTCGAGAATGCGCCGTCAGCCTCGGCGGCATTCTCCAGACGTTTCCCGACGGGTGCCAGATCCCGCTTCGGGAGTGGACGAACGCCAGCGTCAAATTCCTGCTTGCCACGTTCGGCACCATCTTCGACGCCGTCGGCGACCAGATCACGCTGGTGCTGCGCTACGTCGAGCTGTCGCTGCTCTGGGTCCCGTGGTGGCTGATCGTCGCCGCCATCGCCCTGGTCGCGTGGCACGCGTCGCGGCACCGGCTCATGACCATCGGCCTGGTCGCCTCCCTCCTCGTCATCGGGATGATGGGGTTGTGGGACGACACGATGCGGACGCTGGCCCTGATGCTCGTCGCCATCTCGATCACGGTAGTGACCGGGATCCCGGTCGGCATCCTGATGGCCACCAACCGGTGGGTACGCGCCGTCATCGGCCCGATCCTGGACGCGATGCAGACCCTGCCTCCCTTCGTCTACCTGATCCCCGTGGTGTTCTTTCTGGGGCTGGGCAATGTTTCTGCGATCTTCGCGATCTGCGTGTACGCCGTACCGCCGATGGTGCGGCTCACCAACCTGGGCATCCGCCTGGTGGACCGTTCCACCGTCGAGGCGGCGGACGCGTTCGGGGCGACCCGCCGCCAGATCCTGTGGGGGATCCGCATGCCGCTGGCGATGCCGAACATCATGGCCGGCGTCAACCAGTCGATCATGATGGCGCTGGCGATGGCCGTGATCGCCTCCATGATCGGCGCCCGCGGCCTGGGAGCCAACGTGCTGCGCGGAGTCAACAACGGCGACGTCGGCTTCGGGCTGGAGTCGGGGCTCGCCGTCCTGGCCCTGGCCGTGATCCTGGATCGCGTGACCCGGGCCTACGGCGCTCGCCTGGACCCGACGCAGACGCTGAAGACGTAGGCGCCGATGGAGAAACACGTCGATGGAACCTGACGACAACGCCGCGGGCAACGGCATCGCCAATCCGAGCGACATCGAAGTACACCACCTGTACAAGATCTTCGGCCAGCGCCCACAGGAGGTGATGGAGCAGGTCGACGCGGGCGTGAGCAAGGAAGAGATCCTGGAAAGCACCGGCCACACGGTCGGGCTGGACGACGTGAGTCTGCGCATCGAGGGTGCGGAGACCTTCGTCGTGATGGGGCTGTCCGGCAGCGGCAAGTCCACCTTCGTGCGCTGCGTGAACCGGCTGATCGATCCGACCGCGGGCAGTGTGATGATCGACGGCGCCAACGTCGTGGAAATGGACACCGCGGAGATCACGGAGCTGCGGCGCACCAGGATGAGCATGGTGTTCCAGAGCTTCGGACTGCTCCCGCACCGGAACGTGGTCCAGAACGTGGCCTACGGCCTGAGGGTTCAGGGCGTGCCCAAGGAGGAACGGCTGGAGCGCGCCACCCGGTGGATCGAGGTCGTCGGCCTGCAGGGCTACGAGCGTATGCGGCCGCGGCAGCTCTCGGGAGGCATGCAGCAACGGGTCGGCTTGGCGCGGGCGCTCTGCACCGACCCGGAGATCCTGCTGATGGACGAGCCGTTCAGCGCGCTCGACCCACTGATCCGGCGTGACATGCAGGACGAGCTCATCCGCCTGCAGCGCGAACTGCGCAAGACGATCGTGTTCATCACCCACGACCTGGACGAGGCGTTGCGCCTCGGCGACCACGTCGCCATCCTCAAGGACGGAAGGGTGGTTCAGGTCGGCGCCCCCATCGAGATCATCACCAATCCGGCGGACGACTACGTGCAGGAGTTCGTGCGCGACGTCAATCGCGCACGTGTGCTGACCGCCTGGGCGGCGATGGAACGCGTCACCCCGGTGGACGTGAACACCTCCCCCGGGCAGGCGCTGGCCGACACGAGGCACAACGGCCGGAGAGTCGTGTTCGTGACCGACCAGGGAAGCCGCTACCGCGGCTACGTCGATGTCGACGACGTGCCGGATGCCGCCCAGCGGGGAGATCCCGATCTCAGGCAGATCCTGCGCGACAATGCCCCGACGGCCCACGGCACCCAGTGCCTGGACGAGCTCCTGCAGGTAGCCGCCGACAGCCACCTGCCGATCGCCGTGATCGACGACGAACGCCGCTTCCTGGGAGAACTGACCCGCAAGCGAACCCTGTCCGCCATCGCCGGGGAGCGCGATCAGGAGCGCGCGCCGAACGAATAGCGACGCCGCGAAGGACCTGGGGCCGCACGGCGACGGACGCGTCCAGTACGTACCTCACGCGGGGTCGTAGCCGCGCAGCCGGCGCAGCAGCTCGACGGTGTCGACCGGACGCGATGCGGGTGCCCGCATCCGGCGTACCCTCTCGAGAAGCTCCCGTCGCCGCTCCTGAGCTTGGTACTCGATGAAGCGGCGTTCGAAGTCGTCGAGGGAACACATGGTCACGCCCAGGTGGCGGTGAGGTCGGCGACGCCGAAGCCGGCCGGCATGTCCACGAACGAGTGGTGCATGCGCTCGGCCTGGAAGCCTGGCATGAAGCCTTCCTCGTCGCCGTTCAGCCGCGCTTCCATGGGTGCGAAGCGCTGCCACAGGAGATCCGCCTCC
>JAPOQV010000097.1 GCA_026710565.1 Spirochaetaceae bacterium
ACACGTTCATCGACGTGGGTCGGATGCCGCCCGACGAGGCGACGTCACACGAACCGGTCGCAGCCTTGTCGAGCACCAGGACCGCCATCGACAGGGCCCGCCCTTACCCGTAATCGCCTCTGGGACGTGCTGACGCCGTCCTCCCGTCGGCCCCAGCCGTCCGACAATCTGACGTTTCCAATTCACGAACGCCCATCGTGGCGTCCTCCGGCGACCAGCTCTGCTCCAGCCGCGCCACCGCGCGCAGCAGGTTGCGGTAGGGCAGCTCATAGCACCAGCAGAAACGCCCCCGCGCGCAGTTTCCGCGCGAGCGCCGGCAGCGCCCCATCGTCCCCCTGGTCTTCTACCAGGGGCCGGGCCGTTGGCGCCCGATCTCATCAAGGCGGTCCTCGGGTTCCGGCGGCTGTCCTCCCGGTCGCCGCAGAATCCGCCGCGCCGCCTCGATGTCGGCCTCGGTAGCCCGCGTGGCGAAGAAATCGGCCGTCTTCATCGCGGCAACCTTCTCCGCGACCGCCGTCGCCACGAACTGATTGATGCTGGTGCCGTCTTCCTTGCTGATCTCGGCGACAGCCGCCTTCAGGGACGCCGGAAGACGCAACGGATACGTGCTGGTCTGTCTCTTCAATCCTCGATCCTCCTCAATGCCTGCTGGGGCGACAGCACCGCAATCCCGAATCGTCCCGGAGCATCGCCGAAGTCCCGCCGGTTGAAGGTTACCAGGGCATCGGCGTTGCCGTTGATGGCAGCTTCGAGCACCATCTCGTCGGCCGGATCGCGTAGCTGCGGCCGCCATAGAAACGCCGTCCACACCGGTTCCGCGACCGCACACAGCGCGGAAATCACCTCTCGTACGTCCTCGTCGCTCAGGCCCGAAGCGACTCGCTGGTCCGGATCACTACAGGCCGCCTCATCGTGCGCGCGCGTCTTCGTCCGAACCTGTCGGACTCCAGGATGATGTTGGTGTCGACCAGGACCGGGCCGCGTGCCGCGCCACGGCGGTCCCTGCCGGCCGCGCTCGGGCTACTCGGACTGCCAGGGTCTCACGATGGCGAGGCGGGATCGGAGCCGGGATCGAAGCGGGCGAAGAACGCGGAGGCGGTCTCGCAACGCACCAGCCAGTCACCGACCTCGGCCAGCCGTTCGGGATCGGCGATCGGTGCCAGCAGGTCGGCCAGGCGGGCAGCGGCGTCGGCATCGAAGCGCGCCGCCGCCTGCCGACACAGCAGTGCCCGTTGCTGGTCGACACCCTGGGTAAGGCCCTGTTCACGACCTTCCGCAACACCTTGTTCACGACCCTCCGCAACGCCCTGTTCACGGCCTTCCGCAACGCCCTGTTCACGGCCTTCCCGGAGCCACTGCTTGGGCCACTCGGCGACCCGTTCTACCAACGTCATGCTCGCCTCCTCCAGCGTCCGTATCGCCGGCACCAACGCTCCCGGCGGCGCCAGCGGTGCGGCTATCTGACACAACCAATCCGCGAACGCGCGCCGCAACTCCTCCGCGCCCCGCTTCGGCAACCAGCGCCGCAGCGCCGTCACCGTCCGCATCACGTCCTCCGGCGACCGGCTCTGCTCCAGCCGCGCCACCGCGCGCAACAGGTTGCGGTAGGGCAAATCATCGGCCGCGACTCGCCCGGCTGACGGCGGGGCGCGATGTCGGTTCCCGCCGTCAGTGAGCGACCAGTGGCTTCGGCAACTCTGTCAGGCGATGTCGGGCCGCATGGACGTCTACCGCCTGCTGGGCGTTCAGCCAGAACTCCGGCGAGGTGTCCAGAGCGCCTGCCAACCGCATCGCCAGTTCCGCACCGATGGAGGACCGGCCATTGACGATACGGTTGATCACCTTCACCTCACAGCCGATGTGTTCCGCAAGCCTCCGCTGCGTTATGTCCAGGGGCTTCAGAAACTCCTCCGAGAGGATCTCACCGGGTGTGGTCGGTTCTCTTTCGAGTACATACATCGTCCCTGCGCTCCTGATCTCAGTGGTAGTCCACGACCCGAACCTGCTCGGGACCGCTGTCCCCCCAACGAAACACCACGCGCCAGCGGTCATTCACCCGTATGCTGTGCAGACCTTGCAGTTCTCCGGCCAGCCCCTCGAGGCGGTTGCCGGGAGGCGACCGCAAGTCATTCAGCGCGGCGGCGTAATGAAGCATGTCCAACTTCCTCTTGGCCACCCCGGCGACGCCCTGCCATGCGACTCCTTTCCTCACGCGCCCGGTGACGAAGAACGCCTCCGCGACCGAGTCCGCGAAGCTCTGAATGGCCAACGAACTCTATATACCTTCTTGCAGTATACCGTGTCGAGGTATGCCGGAACCCATGGCGAAACGAGAGAGCATCAGCATCTCCTTCACGCCCAAGCAGGCCGAGTCAGTCCGTCAGCGAGGTCGTGCGTGCCGCCCTGCGGCCGTTTCAGCGCAAGCAAGCCGTTCTCGCCACAGAGATCGACCGTGCTCGGAGGGTCATCGAGGCTGGCGCCGACCAAGCCCGCCGGATGACCCGGATTGCGTTCTCCATAGCAGTTCGGGACGATCACCGCGTACACGGTAGAACGATTCGGCATCCATCAAGCCCACCCTCACCCTGCAGGACCGCAGCTTCGTCGACCCCGACCTGCGCGACACCGAGTCGGACCTGCTCTTCTCGATCAGGCGCAAGGCCGGTGCCCCGCTTCGCGCACCTGCTCGTCGACCAGTCGCGGGAGAACCCGCAGGCGGTGCGCGGCCTGTTGCACGGCCGTATCGCGCAGCTCATGATGATGGCTCGGTACCGGCACCGGCGGCAGGCGCTGCGGCGCGCGGTGCA
>JAPOQV010000098.1 GCA_026710565.1 Spirochaetaceae bacterium
ACGTCTCCGACGGCTCCTTCGGCACGGCTGCGGTGGGCGCGATCGCGGTTGCCGACGCGGATCCCAACGTCATCTACGCCGGCACGGGCGAGGCGTGCATCCGCGTGGACGTCTCGCACGGCGACGGCGTCTACCGGTCGACCGACGGCGGCGCGACCTGGAGCAACGTCGGCCTGACCGACACCCGCCACATCGGCCGCATCCGCATCCACCCGGATGACCCGGACCTGGTCTACGTGGCCGCGCTCGGCCACGCATTCGGCTCCAACGAGCAGCGCGGCGTGTTCCGCTCCCGCGACGGCGGCGCCACCTGGGAGCACGTGCTCCACCGCAACGCCGAGACCGGCGCGATCGACATCGTCATCGACCCCACCAACCCGCGCGTCCTGTACGCCGCGCTCTGGCAGGTCATTCGCCGGCCGTGGATCCTGGAGTCGGGCGGCCCCGGCAGCGGCATCTTCAAGTCCACCGACGGCGGCGACACCTGGGCGGAGATCTCCGCCAACCCCGGCGTGCCGGAGGGCATCAAGGGCCGCATCGGCATCGCCTGCTCGCCGGCCAAGGCCGGGCGGGTCTGGGCGATCGTCGAGGCGGAGAAGGGCGCGCTGCTCCGCTCCGAGGACGGCGGGGCCAACTGGGAGGTGGCGAGCGCCGAGCGCGACCTGCGCCAGCGCCCCTGGTACTACCACCACGTGTTCGCCGACCCGCAGGACGCCGACACCGTCTGGGTGCTCAACCTGGCAGCCTGGAAGTCCACCGACGCCGGCAAGACCTTCACCGCGGTATCCACCCCACACGGCGACAACCACGACCTGTGGATCGACCCGGCCGATCCCCGCCGCATGATCGAGGGCAACGACGGAGGCGCCTGCGTCTCCTTCAACGGCGGCGACACGTGGTCGACGATCTACAACCAGCCGACCTCGCAGTTCTACCACCTCACCACCGACACGCAGTTCCCGTACCGGGTGTACGGCACGCAGCAGGACAACTCGGCCATCAGCGTGCCCAGCCGCTCGGACAAGGGCATCATCCGCATGGGCGACTGCTACACGGTCGGCAGCTCCGAGAGCGGCCACATCCAGGTCCGCCCGGACAACCCGAACATCGTCTACTCCGGCGCGATCGGCAGCGCCCCCGGCGGCGGCGGCGTGCTGCTGCGCTACGACCACGCGACCGGCCAGATCCGCATCATCACCGCCTGGCCGGAGGAGTACTCCGGCTACGGCCCCAAGGACCTGAAGTACCGCTTCCAGTGGACGTACCCGATCCTGATCTCCCCCCACGACCCCGACGTGCTCTACATCGCCGGCAACGTGCTGTTCCGCTCCACCGACGACGGCGCGAGCTGGGAGGTGATCAGCCCCGACCTGACCCGCGACGATCCGAGCAAGCAGGAGCCGTCCGGCGGCCCGATCACCAAGGACACGACCGGCGCCGAGCACTACTGCACGATCTTCGCCTTCGTCGAGTCCCCGCACCGGCAGGGGCTGTTCTGGGCCGGGTCCGACGACGGGCTCATGCACCTGTCCCGCGACGGCGGCGCCAACTGGCAGGACATCACGCCGCCCGACCTCCCCGAGTGGGCGACCGTGGCCACGATCGAGCTGTCCCCGCACGACCCGGCGACCGCCTACGTGGCGGCCTTCCGCTACAAGCTCGACGACTACCGCCCCTACCTGTTCAAGACCGCCGACTACGGCGCCACCTGGACGCAGATCACCGGCAACCTGCCCGACGGCGACTTCACGCGTGTCATACGCGAGGACCCGGTGCGCCAGGGGCTGCTCTACGCCGGCACCGAGCGCGGCGTCTACGTGTCCTGCGACGACGGAGGCTCGTGGCAGCCGTTCCAGTGCAACCTGCCGGTCGCGCCGATCCACGACCTGGCCATCCGCGGTGACGAGCTGATCGCGGCCACCCACGGCCGCTCGTTCTGGATCACCGACGGCCTGGCGCTGCTGCGGCAGTTGGCGGCAGGCGAGGTCGCCCCCGTGCACGTGTTCGCGCCTGCCCCCACGCTGCGCATGGCCGGTGACGCCGACCCCACGGCAGCCTCGCCCAAGCAATACATGGTCGGGCTCGGCCAGCCGGGCACCCTCTACGTCGCGCAGAAGCCCGACGGCGGCTTCGAGCGCCGCATGCTCGACTGCGGCGCCAATCCCCGCGCGGGCGTGGTCCTGCACTACCACCTCCAGGAGGCGCCGGAAGGCGAGGTCACCCTGTCCTTCCACGACGCGGACGGCCAGGAGATCCGCAGCTTCTCCAGCGTCGAGCCTGAGCCGCCCGCGGAGGAGGGCAAGGACAACGAGGAACCACCCAAGGACCCGGTGGTGCCGGCCAAGGCCGGCATGAACCGCTTCGCCTGGGACATGCGCTACCCCGGCTCGCGCCCGATCACCGGCACCACCGACCGGCCCGCCGGACCGCTCGCCGCGCCGGGCCGCTACGAGGCGCGCCTTACCGTGGCCGACACCACCCACCGCCATGCGTTCGAGATCCGCAAGGACCCGCGCCTGGAGGTGACGCAGGAGGGTTTGGATGCGCAGTTCGAGCTGGCGATCCGGATCCGCGACAAGGTCTCGGAGGCCAACGACGCGGTCAGCGAGCTGCGCAGCACCAGCCGGCAGGTGGACGAGTGGGCGGGGCGCGCCAAGGACGGCCCCGGAGAGCAGCCGGTTGCCGACGCGGCGCGCGCGCTCAAGAAGGAGCTCACGGCGATCGAGGAGGAGCTGGTCGAGCCGCGCGCCGAGGGGGCGCTGAACCGCCTCAACCACCCGGTCAAGCTGGTCGTCAAGCTGAGCGCCCTGACCAGCGTCGTGACCAACGCCGACGCGCCGCCGCCGAAGCAGGCGTACGAGGTGTACGACCATCTGGCCGGCCAGATCGACGCGCAGCTCGCCCGGCTCAAGGAGACCCTGGACAGCCGCCTGCCGCCCTTCGCGGATCTGCTGCGCGAGCACCAGGTGCCGGCGGTGGTGCCCGGCAGCGAGCCGGCGGCGGACGCTCCGGTTGCCTCTCCCTCGGCCTGAGGAGTCCAGGACGCCGGTGACTGGGAGGGTGCCGCACGTCTCCTTGCAGGCGTGGCACGCCGCTCGCCGTTCGCTCCCTGGCGGCTGTTCTGCAAGGCGATGGGATGCTTCGCCGCCGGTGACGAGCACGGTCTGCGGCCCACCGTCGACCTGCTGCCGGAGGACTTCGCGCTGCGCGGCACGGTGGCCGAGCTCAGGCGCTCGACGGGCGTCCGTACCGGGACGTGTTCGTTGCCCCTGATCCGGCGCAACGCGAAGCTGCCGGCCAAGGTCAGGCAGGAGTTGGACGAGTGTTGCTGACCGAGCGCGCCTGCGCCCTGCATCGCTGCTCCGAGTCCCTGGCCGTACGCGCCGTCGTCGCGTTGCGGGATGGCGACTATCCGCTGGCGCTGCGGCTCTGGTTCGAGTACACGGCGCGGCCGAGCGAGTGACTCCCATCGGCGCGGCGATGGCCGCTCCCGGCGTTGCGGCGGTATAGTGCGCCGTATGACAGTGCGGGCTCCGGCGGCAGGTCCATGGGTTCTCCGTGCGCCCAGCATGGTTGGATCCGGCCGCGTTGCTGAAAACTCGACCGGCCGTTTCTCTGCAGAAGGAACGTCAATATGTTTCGAAATCTGAAGTTGGAAAAATACCGCAGTTTCGAGTCGTACGAGTTGAGTGGGTTGACGCGTGTAAACCTGCTTGTCGGGAAGAACAATTGCGGCAAGACGTCGATTCTCGAGGCGGTCAACCTCCTCGTGTCCGGGGGGAATCCCTCGGTAATCGAACAAGGCGCCGATCGTCGCGGCGAGATGAACTTGCGCGAGGATCCTGAACCCTATGGCATGGAAGCCGTCCCTGACGTCTCACATCTCTTCTTTGGACGAGTCGTCGAGCCGGGAATCGGTCTTCATCTATCGTCGAACGAGGACACTCGATCGCTCTCCATCGAGTTCGTGGACGTAGACGACTTCACGGAAGACGCTGACTACCGCGAGATCGATAAAATGCTCTCTCTATTTGACGGGGATACAAGCGAAGTGTTGGCTCTGGTCACCAAAGTCGACGGCCGATCGAGCACGCCCTTCTTGCCGGTCTCCGAAGATGGTTCCGTGTTGGCGATGCCTCGTTCTCGCCGCATGCGAGTCAAGAACGCCCCGGCTGCGCCGGTCGTGCAGTTCGTTACGGCGGAATCGCTGTATCCCGAGTCGATGCGCGGCGCGTGGGACAAGGTCCTGGCCGACGGGCGCGAGTCGGACGTAGTCGAAGCCTTGAGGATCCTGGATGGGGAACTCGACACGATTCACTTTCTGACGCATGAATTCTATCGCGGATCGTCGGAGCGGGCAGGCGTCTTGATCGGACTGCGCACCGGGCAGCGCGTGCCGCTGGGAAG
>JAPOQV010000099.1 GCA_026710565.1 Spirochaetaceae bacterium
CGACCAGCCGCTGATCAAGGTGCACTGCGCGGCGCTGGCGGAGACGCTGCTGGAGAGCGAGCTGTTCGGCCACGAGAAGGGCGCCTTCACCGGCGCGGTCGGGCGCAAGCGCGGGCGGTTCGAGCTGGCCCACACCGGCACGATCTTCCTCGACGAGATCGGCGAGGTCAGCCCGGCCGTACAGATCAAGCTGCTGCGCGTGCTGCAGGACCGCGCGTTCGAGCGCGTCGGCGGCGAGCAGACGATCGAGGTGGACGTGCGCGTCATCGCTGCCACCAACCGAGATCTGACGGCGGAAACCAAGGCGGGCCGATTCCGGGACGACCTGTTCTACCGGCTGAACGTCGTCAACATCCGCGTGCCGCCGCTGCGCGAACGCCGCGAGGACATCCCGATCCTGGCGGCCGCCCTGCTGAAGACGCTGGCTACCGAGAACGGGAAGGAGATCGACGGCTTCGATGCCGACGCCAACCAGCGGCTCTGGGACTACGAGTGGCCCGGCAACGTCCGCGAGCTGCACAACGCCATCGAAAGCGCCGTGGTGATGACTCGCGGATCGGTGATCGCGGCAGCCGACCTGCCACCGCACATCCGCGAGGAGTCGGCCGCCGCGTTCGTGCGGCCGGTGCCCGGCAGCTCCGCTCGGTTGGTGCCGGGGCAGCCGGATCATCCGAGGCGCGATGCGTACGTGCGGCTGCCGATCGGCAGTACCGTGGAGGATGCCGAGCGCGAGCTGATCCGCTACACGCTCGCCGCCCACCGGGGCAACAAGACCAGGGCGGCCGCGGTGCTCGGCATCGGCCGCAAGACCCTGCACCGCAAGCTGGCCGAGTACGGTATCGAATCCGAGCCGTAGGACGGCTCGGGACGGCGGCTACGAGGCCTCGGAAGCCTCGCGGATGCGGTTGAAGGAGGCGTTGAGCCTGGCGGAGATCTCGGTGGCGACCCGTTGGCGCTCCGGGTCGTGCGCATACCGGTCGGGGTGGTAGGTGCGCATCAGCCGCCGGTAGGCCTGCTTGACGGTGGCGAAATCGGTGCCGGGCGGAAGCTCCAGGTTGCGATAGTCCTGGGCGGCCGCCTGCGGCCGTTGCCGCTGCCCGGACGGTCCTCCCGAGCGGTCCCTGCCGTCATCCGCCGAACGGGGGCGCTCCGCACCGGTGCGCAGATACTCCTCCAGCTCCTCCCACGCCTCCGAGTAGAAGCTGTCCGTCCGCCGCCGGTCCGACTCCGCGTCAGGCTTGAGCAGCGTCTTGATGACCCGCTCGACGCGGGAGAAGAACGCATCCACGGCGGGGTCGATCCTATCGGTGCGGCGGGCAGCGGACAACGGCAACGGCCGCGGGCACGAAAAGGCCCGCTCCCCGACAGGAGCGGGCCTTCGCGCGCAGTGCGCAGGCTGGCAGTGCGCGGGTGCGGGCTAGCTGACGACCGCGAGCACGTCGGCGGCCTTGATGATGAGCTGTTCCTCGCCCTCCACCTTGATCGTGGTCCCCGCGTACTTGTCGTAGATGATCTTGTCGTCCTGCTTGACCTTGATCTCTTCGTCGTCGCCGATCGCCAGCACGACCCCTTCCTGAGTCTTTTCCTGGGCGGTCTGCGGAATGTAGATACCGCCCGCGGTCTGCGTCTCCGCGTCGACAGTCTTGACCAGGATTCTGTCACCGATGGGCTGAATCTTCATGGGCTCCTCGCTGTATTGATGAGTGGTGTAGCGCCGGCCGTGGGCCGGAGCGCGTTGTGATTGTGATCGCTGGCGAATATACGGTCGCCCTCGGGGAGCGTCAAGACCGATCCGGATCGTCATGCCGCCGTCCCCCCGTACAGGGTAAATCTGACACGAACTGACGCCGATCCTTGGACAAGCGGGTCATTGTGACCCACGGGGCTGTCGGGCCGGTCGACCATCTCGATTGCAAAGACCTTGCCTGCAAATAGATAGCTTCGTCAGGGACGCTTCCCAAGCGTGGCACGGATCTTGCTCTATTGATTGCGAGGTAAAGAAGATGGCAAGAGAGACATCCAGCGATGACAGCGTTCTCGCGCGGTACCTGCGCGAGATCAATCGCATTCCGCTGCTCACCAGAGAAGAGGAAGAGCACTTGGCCCGCAAGGTTGCGGCGGGCGACAATGACGCCAAGGAAGCGCTGGCGCGCGCCAACCTTCGGTTCGTGGTGAACGTCGCCAAGCGATACCAGAATCAGGGCCTGCCGCTGCTGGACCTGATCAGCGAAGGCAACATCGGACTCCTGCATGCGATCGACCGGTTCGACGTGGACAAGGGGTATCACTTCATCTCGTATGCCGTGTGGTGGATCAAGCAGGCGATCCTGAAGGCGGTGTGCGAGCAGTCCCGCCTGATTCGCCTGCCGCTGAACCGCGCGAACGAGCTGGTCCAGATCGACCGGGCGCGCAAGGAAGTGCAGAGCGAGACCGGCACGGAGGGGACGGCCGAGCAGATCGGCAAGCGTCTGCTGCTCAAGCCGGAGCTGGTCGAGGAGCTCACCTCGATCTCGCGCGAGCTGGTTTCTCTCGACGCGCCGATGTACGCCGACTCCGAGTCGGCCAACCGGTCGGAGTTCGTGGAGGATGCGAAGGGCGAGTCGCCGGATGAGAGTGCCCTGATGCGGTCGCTGCGCGAGGACATCGCGACGGTGCTCCGTTCGCTCACCAACCGCGAGGCCGACATCATCAAGCATCGCTTCGGCCTCGAAGGCCGCCGGCCGCTGTCCCTGAAGGAGATCGGGCTGCGCTATCACCTGACCAAGGAGCGCATCCGCCAGATCGAGAAGAAGGCGCTGCGCCAGCTCCGGCATCCGTCGCGGGCCCAACACCTGGAAGCCTACGTAGCCTGAGCGACGACAAGCGGCGCCGCTGGCGCCGCTTCTCGTCCCCAACAAGGGAGTTGCACGTGGCGGCTCCCGCTCTGTCCCGGCGGCGGAATGCCCGCCCCGCGCTCGCGGCCCAGCCCCTCCTTTTGGCTTGGCGCTCATCGGTGCCCGATGCGATCCAAGCCGGATACGGGTAGTCCCGGCGCCTGCGGCGCCGGTCTTGCCTCCTTGACACTGTCGGGATTGGGCTTTCTCCTACGGGCAAGCACACCCGGTCGCAGGAAGGGGCACACGTGGCACAGGACAACAGCAAGTACGTCTACTTTTTCGGAGACGGGTCCGCCGAGGGACGGGCCGACATGAAGGAGCTGCTCGGCGGCAAGGGCGCGAACCTGGCGGAGATGACCAGCCTGGGCATCCCGGTGCCGCCGGGGTTCACGCTCTCCACCGAGGTGTGCGCGGCGTTCCACGAGAACCGGCGCACCTACCCGGACGGTCTCCGGGAAGAGGTGGCCGCACACCTGCAGCGCCTGGAGACCCTGATGGGCCGCACGCTCGGCGGCTCCCGCGATCCGCTCCTGGTGAGCGTCCGCTCCGGGGCGGCGCAGTCCATGCCGGGCATGATGGACACGGTCCTCAACCTGGGTCTCAACGACGTCGCGGTCGAGGGCCTGGCCGAGCAATCGGGCAATCCCCGCTTCGCCCGGGACGCCTATCGGCGCTTCATCCAGATGTACGGCGACGTCGTGCGGGAGGTCCCGCACGGCGCGTTCGAGCACGCGCTGGAGGAGGCCAAGCAGCGCAAGGGAGTGACCGAGGACACCGACCTGGACGAGTCCGACCTCGACGAGGTGATCGCCGCCTACAAGGAGATCTACTCCACGCACACCGGCGAGCCGTTTCCGCAGGTCCCGCTCGACCAGCTCTGGGGCGCCGTCGACGCCGTGTTCGGGTCATGGAACAACGACCGCGCCATCCGCTACCGCCGGTTGAACGACATCAAGGGCCTGCTCGGCACCGCCGTCAACGTGCAGTCGATGGTGTTCGGGAACTCCGGCGAGGACTCCGGGACCGGCGTGTGCTTCACCCGCGATCCGTCGACGGGAGAAAACGTGTTCTACGGCGAGTATCTCCAGAACGCGCAGGGCGAGGACGTGGTGGCCGGCATCCGCACGCCGGAGCCGCTGACGGCGCTGCGCCGGCGCCATCCCGACGTGTACCGGCAGCTCGAAGAGGTGCGCATCGGCCTGGAGCGCCACTACCGGGACATGCAGGACCTGGAGTTCACGGTCCAGCACGGCGACCTCTACCTGCTGCAGACCCGGTCCGGGAAGCGCACCGGCGCGGCGGCGGTGACGATCGCCGTGGACATGGTGAGCGAAGGGCTGATCACTCGCCAGGAGGCGATCGAGCGGGTCGAGCCGCAGCAGATTGACCAGCTTCTGCATCCCGGCATCGATCCGGCGCGGCGCGGCGAGCTGGGCGAGGCTGTCGCCACCGGCCTCAACGCGTCCCCCGGCGCCGCGACCGGGCGCGTCGTGTTCAGCGCCGACGAAGCCGAGGAGTGGACGGCCCGCGGCGAGCGCACGCTGCTGGTGCGCCGCGAGACCTCACCGGAGGACATCGGCGGCATGGTCGCCGCGGAGGGGATCCTCACCTCGACCGGGGGCATGACCTCGCACGCCGCGGTGGTGGCGCGCGGCATGGGGACCCCGTGCGTGGCCGGCTGCAAGGCGCTTGCCATCACCGCCAAGACCGCCAGCGTCGGCTCGGTGCGGTTCGGCGAGGGCGACTGGGTGACGATCGACGGCTCCTCGGGCGAGGTGTTTCTGGGTGAGGCGCCGCTCACGGAACCCGAGATCTCCGGTCCGCTGGCGGAATTCCTCACCTGGACCGACGAGGTGCGCACGCGCGTGCAGCTCGCCGGCCAGCCGCGCGGCTTCGGGGTGCGCACCAACGCCGATCTGCCGCGCGACGCACGGACCGCCCGCGAGTTCGGCGCGGAAGGCATCGGCCTGTGCCGCACCGAGCACATGTTCTTCGACGAGGGCAAGCTGGCGATCTTCCAGGAGATGATCGTGGCGGAGGACGCCGAGGCGCGGCAGCAGGCGCTCGACCGGCTGCTGCCGCTGCAGCGCGAGGACTTCCGCGGCATCTTCCGGGCCATGTCGGGCTTTCCGGTGACCGTGCGGCTGCTCGATCCGCCGCTGCACGAGTTCGTGCCCCGGACGCAGGAAGACATGGAGCAGCTCGCGAAGAAGACCGGCGTGCCGCTCGAACGCCTGCAGGCGCGCATCCACAGCCTGCACGAGCAGAACCCGATGCTCGGCCACCGCGGCTGCCGGCTCGGCATCACCTATCCGGAGATCTACGACATGCAGGTGCAGGCGATCATGGAGGCGGCCTGTGCGGAGGCGGCCGACGGCGTCGAGGTGCTTCCCGAGATCATGATCCCGCTGGTCGGCACCGAGGAGGAGCTGCGCCGGCTGCGCGAGCATGCGGAGGCGGTCGCGCAGGCGGTGCTGGCGCGCTCGGCAACGCCCGTTCCCTACCAGGTCGGCACCATGATCGAGATCCCGCGCGCGGCGCTCACCGCGGAGCGGATCGCCCGCCACGCCGACTTCTTCTCGTTCGGGACCAACGACCTGACGCAGCTCACGTTCGGCTACAGCCGCGATGACGCCGGGGTGTTCCTGCCGGAGTACGTCGCCGAGGGGGTACTGGAGCAGGACCCGTTCCAGGTGATGGATGCCGACGGCGTCGGCGCGCTGGTGGAGATCGGCGTCGAGCGTGGCCGTAGCGCCAAGCCGGAGCTCAAGGTCGGCATCTGCGGCGAGCACGGCGGCGATCCCGCCTCGATCGACTTCTGCCTGCGGCACGGCATGAACTACGTGTCCTGCTCGCCGTTCCGGGTTCCGATCGCCCGCCTGGCGGTCGCGCAATCCGCGCTGCAGGCCGGGGTCGTCACGCCGGCCTGACGGCTGCTACCTGAAGGTCGAAGCCTTCAGCTCGCGTTGCGTCTCGTAGATCGAGCCCGAGCGGATCGGCGGCGGCTGCGGCAGACGCACCGGGGTCGAGGTCATGCGCACCTCGTTGGAGGCTTCGCCGCGCACGAAGGTGGCCCGATACTGGTCCCAGCTCATCTGCCCGCCGGCGATCCAGATCGGGTAGGCATCGCCCGCGCAGTACATGAGCAGCAGCAGGCGCCGTGATGCCTGCGAGGCGTTGGGCAGCGATCCGTGCAGCGTGCGCACGTGATGGATGGAGACGCCGCCGGCGGGAACCTCGATCGCTTCCGCGTCGGCCGGCTCGAAGTTGTGCTCGGTGACCGCGCCCACGAAGGCGCCGTCCTGGTTGTGGTCCAGGATCGGACCGCGATGCGATCCCGGGATCGCCAGCAGGCAGCCGTTCTCGCGCGTCATGTCGTCGATGGCCAAGCCCACCGCCAGCACGTCGTCGTTGGTGTGCGGATAGAAGGCCCAGTCCTGGTGCCAGTGCACGGGGCTGCCGAACTCGCCCGACTTCATGTTGAGCTTGGAGCCGTGCGTGCGCACCGCCCAAGTCCCCAGGAGCTGGCTCGACATCTCGACGATGCCCTCGTCGCGCATCGCGCGGTCGTACGCCTCGTGCACGAGGTGCGGCTCCTTGAGACGCCGCAGCTTGGGCTCTTCCGGGGTGTGATCCGGCTCCAGGTCGAACACGTCGGTGTGCTCGGTGACCTCGCGCGAGCGCTCGATGAAGTCGTCGGTGACCGCCTGCAGCTCGGCCACCTGCTCGTCCGGCAGGACCCCTTCGACCGCGATGTAGCCGCGCTCGTGATACTCGTCGATCTGAGCCCGCGTCAGCTTGCGCGTCAGTTCCCGTGTCAGCCCCTGTGTCAGCATGGTCAACTCCTCCCCGCCGGACCGATAATACCCCTCCGGCGGCACGGCCGGCGAGTCGTGCCCCGGAGCGTTTGCATGCGTGGCACCGGCCCACGTACATTGTGCGGGCCGTGGCCGCTCCTGCCCCTGTGCTGCGTCCCGCCATGGATGTCGCGCCGCCATGCCCGAAGGCGCCGCGCCCGGCGGCGCCGACCGCCGCCGAGTTCCCCGGATGCACGCCCGTCCGGTTGCCGCGCGAGGAATTGGATGACTGCGAACTGCGCTTCGAGTATTGGGACGCGGTCAGCGAGACCGCGTGGGTGTGCGAGCCGGTCAGTCCGTACCACGAGTCGCCGGCGCGGTGTCTGACCGGCCTGGTGACCCTGATCGCCCGGATGCGCGGTGCTCCGATCCGGTGCTTCGGACACATGGACCTGCTGCATCGCGACCGGCGCGGCGAACCGCAGATGGCGCGCGGCATCGCGGTGGGCGCGGACTTTCCCGGCGTGCCGGGGTTCGCCGGTCTGCCCGTGCACGTCATCGCCGCCGCGGCGGCTGCCTGCACCAGCCAGGCGGACTTCCGGGAGCGCCTGCGCCGCTGACGAGGCGACCGGGCGATCCGGCCGGCGACGGTCCGCGCGTTGCGCCGGCACGGGGGAGATGACGTGGCGAGCGAGTGGCGTCCCGGTGGGACGGAGGGGCAGGTGCGGTCGCGCCGCGAGCGGCGGCCGTACGACACGCGCTCGGTAGCCCGCTGGATCCTGTCCCACCTGCGCCGCCATCCGCTGCTGACCACGGGCGCCGTGGTGCTGCACTCGGGCGCGTGGTGGGCGTACGGCCTGGCGCCGATCATGGTCGGACGGGTCGCCGCGCAGATCATCGAGCCGGCGGCAGGAATGCCGGTGGCAGGAATGCCGGCGGCGGGGCTCCTGGCGGCATGCCTGTGGCTGCTGGCGATCCTGATCGGCGACGCCTGCCTGTCCATGGCGGCCAACGCCTGCACGCTGACCCTGGCCCACCGTGTCGAGCGGGACGCGCGCGACGAGCTCTACCGCAGCCTGCTCGGCAAGAGCCAGACCTACCACGACCGGCAGCGGATCGGCGACCTGGTCGCCCGCGCTACCGACGACTCGCGGATGCTGTCGATGATGATCCACCCGGGGATCCTCTTCATCAGCGACATGGTGATGGGCTTCATCACCCCGATCGTCTACATCCTGCTGCTGGACGCCGAGCTGCTGCTGGTGCCGGTGCTGTACGCCGTCTCCTTCGCGATCACCCTGCGCGCGTTCGTCCGCAAGCTGGGGCCGGTGCTGTTCGAGCAGCGCCGGGCGCAGGGGGAGCTGACCGCGGCGCTGGAGGAGTCGATCAGCGGTATCGAGGTGGTCAAGGTGTCGGTGCGGGAGGCGTTCGAGCGCGGACGCTTCGCCCGCACGGTGAGCGCCTTCAAGGAGCTGTTCGTCCGCTCCAACCGGATCGAGGGCTTCTACGTCCCGATGCTGATCTACGGCGCGCTGACCGCGTTGGCGCTGATGCACGGCGTGCTGGCGCTGCAGCGCGGCGTGATCGGCCTGGACGGGCTGATCGCCTTCGTCGGGCTCATGCACGCGCTGCGCATCCCGACGTTCATCTCCGCGTTCTCCTTCTCGATGCTGCAGGGCGGCATCGCCGGCGCGCGGCGTATCCTGAGCGTCCTGAAGGGGTCCGCCGGCATCGACGAGAACCGCGGCGGCGTCAGCGTCCCGATCGACGGCGCGATCTCCTTCCACGGGGTCGACTTCGGCTATGAAGGAGCCGGAGCGGCGCTCACCGGCCTCGAAGTCGACATCGCCGCCGGCGAGACGGTCGCCATCGTCGGGCAGACCGGCTCCGGCAAGAGCTCGCTGACGAGGCTGGTCAACCGCACCTACGACCCCGCGCACGGCAGCGTGCGCGTCGACGGCATCGACCTGCGCGCCTGGAACCTCACCAGCCTGCGGTCGCAGATCGCCAGCGTCGAGCAGGACGTGTTCCTGTTCTCGCGCTCGATCGCCGACAACATCGCCTTCGCGCGCTCCGGTGCGTCGCGTGCGGAGATCGAAGCGGCCGCGCGCGCGGCGGCGGCCGACGAGTTCATCGCCTCGTTCGTGGACGGTTACGACACCGTGATCGGCGAGCGGGGCGTCACCCTGTCCGGGGGCCAGCGGCAACGCCTGGCGCTGGCGCGCGCGTTCCTGAAGGACCCGCGCATCCTGATCCTGGACGACTCCACCAGCGCCATCGACAGCGCCACCGAGGACGACATCCAGCGCGCGCTCACCCGCATCCAGCGCGGGCGCACGACCCTGATCGTCACCCACCGGCTGTCGCAGATCCGCTGGGCGGACCGCATCCTGGTGCTGGACGGCGGGCGGCTGGTCGCCAACGGCACGCACGCGGCGCTGCTGGCCGGCTCCCCCCACTACCGGCGGATCTTCAGCCGCTACGACATCGACCTGCCGCCGCTGGTCGGACGGGGCGCGCCCGTTTCGCCGAACGGCGTACCGGAGCCCGGCTGATGGGCTTCCTGATGGACGGCATCGAGGCCGAGGCGTACGACCGCTCGTACAGCGACCGCGAGCTGGTGCGCCGCATCCTGGTCCGCTTCCGGCCCGAGCGCCGGCGGATCATCGCGGTGTGCGGGTCGATCCTGGCCGCGGCGGTGAGCGGCACGCTCCTGCCGATCATGGTCTCCCGCGCCATCGACGGCGTGGGCGTGGAGCTGGCCGGCGGCGCTCCGGTCGCGGTGGGCTGGTTGGCCGGCACGGCGGCGGCGATCGTGGGCCTGAACACGCTGAGCTGGCTGTTCAACGCGCACCGCCGCGCCTCCGGATCCCGCGCCATCGGCGGCGTGGTCGAACGCCTGCGCAACGACGCGTTCGCGGCGCTCATGGGCCACGACCTGTCCTTCTACGACACCAACCCGACCGGCAAGGTGGTCAGCCGCGTGGCGTCCGACTCGCAGGCGTTCTCGGAGGTCGTGTCGCTGACCATGGAGCTGGTCAGCCAGACCGTGCTGGTGGTGCTGGTGCTGGCCTACCTGTTCACGGTCGACGCGCTGCTAACGGGCGTGACCCTGCTGCTGGTGCCGCTGATCGTGGGCGCCGCGCTCGGCTTCCGGCACGTCGCGCGCCGCACGGTCACCCAGTCCCGGCGCGCGCTCGGCGACCTCACCGCTCACGTGCACGAGACCATGAGCGGCATCGCGGTCGCCAAGTCGTTCCGCAAGGAGCAGTTGATCTACGACCGCTTCACCGCCGTGAACGCCGCCTCGTACCGGCTGAACTGGCGAGCCGGCCTGGTCTTTTCCGGCATCTTCCCGCTGCTGTTCGCGATCGCGGGGGTGGCGAGCAGCGTGCTGGCGTATCTGGGCGGGGTGCGGGTCGCGGATTCCGGCCTGTCGATCGGCGAGTGGTACCTGTTCCTGCAGGGCGTGGGGCTGCTGTGGTTCCCGCTCACCTCCATCGCGTCGTTCTGGAGCCAGCTCCAGCTCGGCCTGGCGGCCGGCGAGCGGGTGTTCGCGCTGCTCGACGCCGAACCGTCGGTGCGTCAGACCGGCGCGCAGCCGGTGGCGTCGGTGCGCGGGCGGATCGAGCTCCGCGACATCGACTTCGCCTACAACGCGGGGGAGCCGGTGTTCGAGCGCTTCTCGCTGTCCATCGACGCGGGTGAGACGGTGGCGCTGGTCGGCCACACCGGCTCCGGAAAGTCGAGCATCACCAAGCTGATCGCCCGCTTCTACGAGTTCCAGGCAGGCTCGATCCTGATCGACGGGCAGGACATCCGCGGCCTGGACCTGGCGAGCTTCCGGTCGCACCTCGGCTTCGTCACGCAGGTGCCGTTCCTGTTCAACGGCACGGTGGCCGACAACATCCGCTACGGGCGGCCCGATGCCGGCCAGGACGAGGTGGAGCGCGCCGCCCGGAGGATCGGCGGCGGCGACTGGGTCAACGGGCTGCACGACGGACTGGCCACCCCGGTGAGCGAACGCGGCCGCAGCCTGTCCATGGGGCAGCGCCAGCTCGTGGTGCTGGCGCGGGTACTGCTCAAGGCCCCGGAGGTGATCATCCTGGACGAGGCCACCGCCAGCGTCGATCCGCTCACCGAGGCGCTGATCCAGGAGGGGCTGGACGAGGTGCTGCGCGAGCGCACCGCCGTGGTGGTGGCGCACCGCCTGTCGACGGTCCGCCACGCCGACCGCATCGTCGTGCTGCGCGCCGGGCGGATCATCGAGGAGGGCGACCACGAGTCGCTGTCCGCGGCCGGCGGCCACTACGCGGAGTTGTACGACACCTACTTCCGGCATCAGAGTCTGGAGTACATCGAGCGCCGGCCGGTCCCGGCGTGAGCCAGAACCCCAATTCGATATGGCCAAGGTGAGGGATGCCATACGGCTCGTGCAGAGGGATGGTTGGCGGCATGTCAGAACGAGCGGCAGCCATCGTCAGTTCCGCCACCCCGAGAAGCTGGGCACGGTGACGATCGCAGGCCACCTGGGCGATGACGTACCACCGGGAACATGGTTGAATATACTGAGGCAGGCCGGCCTCCGGGAGGGACGAAGGTGAAACTCAATTACGCCGTCGTTTTCGAAAGAACGCCCAACAACTGCGGCGCATACGCGCCCGACCTTCCTGGTTGCATCGCCACCGGAACGTCCATGAGTGACGTTCGAGCCACCATACGCCAGGCGATTTCGCTCCACATCGAGAGCTTGGCGGAGCACGGTGAGCCCGTGCCCGAACCACAGATGTCCGTCGGCGACGCTCGAGCCTTCCACCTTACCAGTCTGGCGGACGCTGGGGTAACGGATTCCGATACAGAGACCACCTTCGGTGTTGTCGATGTGGAGGTCATGCCATCAAGGACGGCTACCGCACGATGATGCGCCGGCCCGGTGCCGGCGTGAAGGAGAACCACATGGCACAGATCACGATCACCTACATCGGCCACGCGTCGTTTCGCTTCGAGTCGGACCGGGGCACGGTCAGCTACTTCGACCCGTGGCTGGACGACAACCCCACGACCACGCTGAGTCGCGACCAGGTCGACGCCGCCGACGTCGTGCTGGCCACTCACGGCCACGCCGACCACATCGGCGACAGCTACGAGATCTGCAAGCGCACGGGCGCCGCCTTCATCAGCCACTACGAGTTGTGCGAGGTGGCCAAGGTCGTCGGCCTCCGCGAAGACACCCTGCTGCCGCTCAATCCGGGCGGCTCGGTGACCGTGGCCGACATGGAGGTCACCATGACCCAGGCGCACCACTCCCACTCGCTGTCCGACCACGTGCTGCCGCACCCGCTGCCGGAGGGGGTGCTCTACCACACCGGCGGCGCGACCGCCGGCTTCGTGATGGCCTACGACAACGGCGTGACCGTCTACGACGCCGGCGACACCTGCCTGTTCAGCGACATGCAGCTCATCAGCCAGATGTACGGCCCGCAGGTGGCGATCCTGCCGGTCGGCGGCAAGTACACGATGGGCGTGCGTGAGGGCGCCCGCGCCGCCAGCCTGATCCGGGCCGACATCGTCATCCCCTGCCACTACGGCCAGGAGCTCGGCCAGCCGGCGGACATCGACGAGCTGACCCGGCAGGTGGCGTACCTGAGCCCGGGCACCGCCGTGGTGCCCCTGGAGCCGGGGCAGTCGGTGACCTACACCGCCAGCTCCTACGAGGTGAGCGGCTGAGGCAGACCTACTTCTTCGCGTACTGGTGCGTGCCCATGATGGCGCGCACCTCCTCGAAGCCGCGGGCTTCCAGCAGGCGGCCGACCCGGTCCTCCTCGTGCTCCAGCAGCTTCTTCGCGTTGATGACGACATCCTCGAGCCGGTCGCCCGGGAACTTCACCGCGCCGTTCTCGTCCATGTGGACGATCTCGCCGGGCGCCACGTCCATGCCGGACAGGCGCACCGGCACCTGCACGGCCTGCAGCGCCTGCGGCCCGTGGCCGGCGCACACGCCGCGGGTCAGGTACTGGAAGCCCATGGGCCGGATCTCGTGGATGTCGCGCGAGGGGCCGTTGCTGATGGCGCCGACCGCTCCGCAGGCGCGCAGCGCGGAGGTCATGTTGCCGCCGGCCAGCCCCACCTTGTCGGCCAGCTCCGGCGGGAAGCGCTGCTCGAAGCAGAAGATGGACGGCTTGCCGAGCCGGTCCGTCGCTTCCAGCACGTCCATCAGGGTCAGCGCCGAGTAGCCCGGGTCCGTGACGCCGTACACGCAGGTCACCGCGTAGCCGGCCACCGGGCCCAGCTCCGGGTACCAGCACGACAGCCGGTTGTCGGTGTACCAGCTCGCCTCCCAGGGGTGGTACAGCTCCAGGCACAGGTCGTTACCGGGATAGGTGGCCACCACGTTGGTGACCGTGGGCGTGTCGATCTTCCTGAGCTCCTCCAGGAGGGCTGCGTCTGACATGGGGTTCTCCTCGTTCACGGGGGTCCCGATCGGAATCGCTCACGGCCGGCCGTGAGGCGCGGGACCGGACCGCCGCAGTCTATCCCATAGCCCGCGCAGCGTTCATCTCGCGCGCAGCGTGCGCCGCGGAGCGGAGATGATCTTCCGGATCGTGTCACATGTAACACGACGGCGAAGAACTGGAACAGGAAACCGGCTCGCGTGGTTGACGGTTCTTGGGCATGGGTGATATTGATAACACGTTCTGTGCTATTAATGACACGGATGGATGACTCTCGCGCCTGTGCAGGTCTGCGCCTCGCCTACGCGGGGCCGGCTGTCGACGGTGTCCCGTCATGCGACCGGTTGTGGGCAAGGAAATCGATCTTACCTTGCTCGAAGACTCACTACACATACGGTAATTCGGGTGACGATTATCTTGTAGCGATACGTGGGCGGACCATCCGGGTATGATCCCGACGGCGTGATCCGTGTGGGGCTTCGATTTCGAGCGCATGGACAGGAGTGTGAAATGACCGATCGACGACGTGGATTGAAGGGCGTGGCGTCCGCAGGGCTGGCCGCGATCATCTGCACGGCGCTCGCGAGCTGCAGTGCCATGGCTCCGTCCGGCGGGCAAGCTGCTGCGGGGAACACTCCGGATCTGCAGGTGACGTTCGCGGTGAGCGACAGCGGTCCGGTTGCCGGCGCGCCGTTCACGCTTGCAGCGACGGTCCGGAACGCCGGTGATGCTGCGGCGGAGGCGACGACGCTGCGCTATTACCGCTCGGCGGACGCGACGATCACGACGGCGGACCCATCGGTAGGGACGGCGGCGATCGCGAGGCTTGGCGCGTCCGGGAGCGCGGGCCAGTCGGTGGCGGTGAGGGCGCCTGCGACGCCGGGGACGTACTACTACGCGGCGTGTGTGGACGCGGTATCGCATGAGAGGGAGACCACGAACAACTGCTCGACATCGGTACCGGTCACGGTGCGGACCGGGGTGACCGGGTCGCAGGGGGATCCCGATCTGGTGGTGCTGCCGGCTACGGTGAGCGACAGCGCTCCGGCCGCGGGCGCCACGTTCACGCTGTCGGCCGCGGTGCGGAACTCTGGTGGTGGAGTCGCCGACGCGGCGACGCTGCGCTACTACCGCTCGGCGGACGCGACGATCACGACGGCGGATACCGAGCTCGGGACGGAAGCGATCACGGGGCTGGCCGGTGCGGGGAGCGCGAGCAAGTCGGTGGACCTGACCGCGCCTTCGACGCCCGGTACGTACTTCTACGGGGCGTGCGTGAACGCGGTGGCGGGCGAGTCGGACATGACGAACAACTGCTCGCCATCGGTGCAGGTGACGGTGCCGGAGCCGCAGCGCCCGGAGTTGCGGGTAACGTCGGCTTCGGTGAACGACAACGGCCCGGTCATCCGTGCGCCCCTGACGCTTTCGGCGACGAGCAGGAACGCCGGCGGGGGAGCATCGGAGGCGACGGCGCTGCGCTACTACCGTTAGGCGGACGCGACGATCACGACGGCCGACACCGAGGTCGAGACCGGAGCGATCACGGGACTGGCCGGTGCTGGGAGCGCGGGCCAGTCGGTGGCAGTGAGGGCGCCTGCGACGCCGGGGACGCACTACTACGGGGCGTGCGTGGACGCGGTGACGGACGAGTCGGAC
>JAPOQV010000100.1 GCA_026710565.1 Spirochaetaceae bacterium
CCGCGTGCGGAACCCAGCCGTCGAACTGCTCGCCCTGCGGCGGATCGAGCCGCACGTCCATCGACGCGCCGGCCGCCAGGTCCATCGGCGTCGTGGGGCCGAGCTCCGTGCCGCTCGACAGGTGGATCTCCACCCTCACCAGCTCCAGCGTGGCGTCGGTGGTGTTCGTCACCGTGCCCGTGAAGGCGTTGGCCTCCGCGTCGTAGCTCATGACCAGGTGCGCGCCCTTGCGGACCGTGTCGAAGGTCTCGTCCAGGGCCAGCATGGTGCCGCCCTCCTCGCCGCCGGCCCCGGACTCGGAGCCCTCCGCGCCTTCGCCGCCGCCCTCGCCGCCCGAGCCCTCACCGCCGGAACCGTGCTCGCCGCCGGACTGCCCGCTCTCGGACTGGCCGCTTGCGATGCCGATCATGGCCACCGACATGAAGGCGACCAGCGCCGCCAGCAGGGTGATCTTCATCAATGACGTCTTCGCCATCCCTTCTCCTCCTCGGGGCCTTGCCCCCAGGTAATTTCGAGGACCTCGATCCTCGTTGTGGTGAGGATGGCGGCGAAATGTCGCACGAATATCTCATCCCGAGAGGATTTCGCACCCAAGCGCCGGTCGCCGATGAGCGCCGGACGCCGATGAGCGGCGGGCGCCGATCAACGGCCGGTCAGAGCACCGCGCCGTACGCCTCGTCGAAGGCGCTCGCCGCATAGGCCTCCGACGCGTAGGCGAACCCGCCGTCGCCCCACCGCTGCCCCCAACTGTTGCGCACGATGAAGTGGGTCGCCGTGTAGCCCACCAGGCAGGCCGCGTGGCCCCCGCGGCCGGTGTCCTTCCGGTACCGGTCCAGCTCGCCCTCCGCGGCCGTCGCCCGCTCCCAGGTCCGGTCCACCACCAACCGCACCAGCACCGGCCCCTGGTTGGAGATCCACGACCGCCACCGCTCCGGGTCGCGCCCCAGGTTGTGGTAGCTGGCGATGCGGTACTTCGCCGCCCTGGCATAGAACGCCTGCGTGCTCAGCGAGCTCAGCGCCCCGTCCATGGGCAGCGTGCGCTCGGTCACGCACCCGTACTTCCGCGCCACCCGCAGGGCCAGCTTGATCTGCGTGCCCGCCGACTCGATGAACGTCGTCGGGTACGACGTGATCAGGTCCGTCTCCTTGTTGGCCATCCAGATGAACCGCGGCGAGGGTCGCTCGCCCGCGGCCAGCAGCCCGGCCTGCCGGTAGTGCCAGTGGAGCACCCCGTCCGCCGCCGCGAAGCCGACGCAGGCGCCGGTCGTCCCCTGGTCCCTGACCGGCCAGTCGTCCGCGCGCAGATCCACCTCGGCGCGGGCCGCCGCGTCCGCCACGACCCCGGCCTCCACGGCATCCGCGAACGTCCAGTCCATCCGCACGCCGGCCGACGGCTCGCAGTTGAGAATCACTCCGGTTCGCATGTGTGCGGCATCATAATGGGTCGCGCGCACGCTGACCCCGTGAATGAGCAGGATGTGCCGCTGAAGGAGGTGTTCGAGGGCAACCAGGAGCTTTTCGCGGGGCTGCACATCCATGACGGCCACGACTGGTCGCAGCGGCACCCCGTGGTGAGGCTGAGCTTCGGCGGCGGCAACTTCACGGTACCCTGATCCCCCCGCTCCCGTCGTCCCCTGAGCCGATGCCCGGGTCGCCGGGGTGCCCGTTCGACCGGTCGCCATCCCACCTCCCGCGGGGTCCGCACCGGCGGCGCCACCGCCCCTGCCGGCCCGCCACCCGCTCGCGGCAGGACCGCCCCCGGATCGCCGCCTGTTGCCGTCCATTTTCCGTTCGGCGTAGCGTGCCGGCGTGGGATACGACGGGGGACGACGGTGGCGAAGCTGACCGCGGCGGCCGTGCGCTCCGCGGCACCGGGCAAGCATCACGACCTGCATGGCCTGATCCTGCGCGTCACGCCGTCCGGCTCGCGGCAGTGGATCTGGCGCGGCACCGTGCGCGGGCGCCGGCGGGATTTCGGACTGGGCGGCTTCCCGTACACCACCCTGGCCGAGGCGCGCGAACTGGCCTTTCAGTACCGCAGGGTGGCGCGGCAGGGCGGTGACCCGGCACGGCTGCGCACCGCCCGTGCAGTGCCCACGTTCGCGCAGGCGGCGGACGAGGCCATCAGGACGCGGAGCATGGCATGGCGTGACGACCGCACCGAGAAGCTGTGGCGTTCACGCCTGGACACCTACGTCATGGCGAAGCTCGGACGCATGCACGTGGACTCGATCACTCCCGCGGACGTGGTGTCCGTGCTGCTGCCGGTCTGGTCCGAAAAGGCGGAAACCGGGCGCCGGCTACGGCGCATCATCTCGGCGGTCATGCAGGCGGCCGTGGCCGCCGGTCACCGCGCCGCCGCCCCCGCCGGCCCGGTCCTCACCGCACTGCTGCCGAAGCCCGGGCGGATGCCAGCCAGGCACTACGGCGCCCTCCCGCACGGCGAGGTCGCCGCGGCGCTCGTCAAGGTGCGGCAGATCGGCGAGGTGTGGACCGGGGCCCGGCTCTGTTTCGAGTACATCGCGCTGACCGCGTGCCGGAGCGGCGAAGCGCGGGCGGCGACCTGGGCGGAAGTCGACATCGACACCGCCACCTGGACGGTACCGGCGGAGCGCACGAAGACCGCGCGCGTGCTGCGGGTGCCGCTCGCCACGCAAGCCCTCCGGGTCCTCGACGCGGCGCGCGAGCTGTCGGCCGGCGCCGTCGATGACCTGCTGTTTCCGGCGCGCCTGGGAGGCGTGATGCGCGACAGCACCCTGGCCACGCTCCCGCGCCGGCTCGGACTCGGCACCGTCCACGGGCTCCGCAGCGCGTTCCGCTCCTGGTGCTCCGAGCGGGGCGTCGACCACGCCGCGGCCGAACTCGCGCTCGGCCACGCCATCGGCTCCGCCACCGTCGCGGCCTATGCGCGAAGCGACCTGCTGGCGCGGCGCGCCGCCCTGATGCAGGAGTGGGCCGACTACTGCGAACCGCGTTGACGATCCCGGACACTCCCGCCGTCAACACGCAACGATGGTGCGGCAAAGGTAGCCGCATTTCCGCTGATCGCTCTGGCCTTGGTGGCGCTCATCGCCTGCCAGGGTCCTGCGGGTCCGGCTGGCAAGGCTGGGGAGCCGGGCGATACGGGCAACCCGGGCACGGACGGCAAGCCGGGTACGGACGGCACGCCCGGCATAGACGCCCCGCCTGGATTGGACGCGGCGAGCGTCAAGCCTCTGATCTTCGATGTCGCCGCGACCGAAGACAGCACCAAGATGAGGGATGTGAGCGAAGCGTTTACCGGACGTGATCCCAGCGAGCTCAGCTACCGGATCCAGAGTGCCGTCAACGTCCCCGCCGGCGTGACGTACAAGCTGGCAGGAACCATGCTGTCGGTGACCGTGTCAGCCACCGTGAACGCGGCTGAGGCTAACGACATGGTGATCATGGTCGAGGCCATGGACGCCGCTGGAGCGGATGACGTCGCCCACGTCAACGTGAGGCTGAATGCGGCGCCCGTGGTAACCGGGACTCAGAACCTCGTTGTCGGCACGCAGGCCGCAGCGTCACCGGTACCGCCAGATACCGCCAATGCAGTAGTTGACCCCGACGACCCCGATTACTTCGTTTCGGACAACGTAACCGGTGGGTCCAACGCGATCGTGTGTGCCATGCTCAACTCCTGCACTATCAAGGTCACCGCCGCTGACGCCAACCTTCAGGACACGTTGACGTGGACCACTCTTGTCTCCGACGAGGACAAGGTCATGGCGTCGACTGTCAGGGACCCGGACGGGGGCTACTTGGACGGAATCCTCACGATCACCGGTCTTGAGGACGCCACGTCCGGGATCGTCACCGTGGAGGTCTTTGCGCAGGACGAAGGCGAATATCCGATGCTCGCCGAAGAAGACCTCGACACCACCCCCTATGATGATAGGGAGCGCCCCGCGTCGGTCTATGCCGTTGCGGTGACCATCGACCAGCGTCCGAACATGAGTGCGCTGGCAGTCGGGCCCGTCGGCGTGGAGATCGAAACAGCAACTACAGTCGCTGCGACAGGAAAGCCGGTAGGTCACGCACTGGACGACGGGGACGTGTTTCTCAGCTACTCACCCGTATATGGCCTTGAGCCGGACGAACAGCGAGTCGCCGAAGTTGCTTGGCAGGATGGAGCCGCCTTGACTACCGCCAAGACAGCGAGTGGGGCGCAGGGACAACCGATCAAGGTGATAGGCCGAAACATCGGTGATGTGAGTCTCATGTTGACGCTGACTGAGGACCCGGCGGACGATAATCCGACTCAGTCGATTGATTTCCCTCTCACGGTCAATTCGCGCGTCGCCAGCTAGCCTATCGAATCTCCCGATTTCGGGATGTTCATGCCGCCGGGGTTCTTCCCCCGGCGGCTTTTTTCGGTGCTGCGCCCGGCATGGGCTCTCGCCAGGAGGTGCGGCGTGCGCCGAGCATGCCAAGTCCTCTACCGACCCGGCAGGGGGAACGGCGAGTCAAAGGCAAGGGTGTCCGTCGCGAGGCGGGATCTGAAGAAAGCCGGAGACATACCGCTGGCCCGACGAACAGGAATCGCATAGGAGGCAGCCGCGTTGGATGAGAGGGCACGAAGACTCGAAGTTCAGTACCTGCACGCGAAGTGCGGAAGTAGATGCGGCGGGCAGGTTGCGATGGTCCTCTCACCTACTCCGTTGTCGTAAGCGTGTATCTCCTGTTCGCGATGGACGATGCAATCCGATCTCCGGTGGCGACCGGGCTGGTGGAGGTCATGTACCATGCGATGTCGCGAACGGCGTCTGTCGGAACCGCCCTGGCGGCGGTGATCGTCGGATTCGAAGGAGTGACCATGACGTTCTTGAGTTCTTGAAGCGCGAACGCGAGGAAGGCCGGCTCGAAGGGATGCGAGAGCGCGACCGTGAGTGGAAGGACTGGCAGGAGAGGCTCAAGAGAAATCCCTACGCGCCACCGCCACCGCCGCCGCAGGAGGGCGGCTGACGGACGAAGGGGCCCATCGACGCTCGCACTGCGAGAGCGAGCGAAGTCTTGCCGCTCTTGGGGGCGCCGCCGATGAGGCGCACGGCGCCAGCGCCCACGCACCATTTACCCGCTCGGGCTGCTCGGCGAGCACCTGCACCGTAAGCCGTCGAACGTGCGCAGCTCATCGCCGACGTACTCGGTGGAGAGCTCGCTCAACTCGGAGAATCGGCTACGGCTCACTTCGATGAGCGCGCTGACTCGGACGAGATCATGCCATCGCCCGCGGATCGGCAGGGACAGTGACCCCAGGTCGGCGTGTCAAAACGACCCCCCTACCCTGACTCCCGGCGACTGACCCGGACAGAGGGCGTGCCGGCGGCGCTTCAGTTCGCACTCGCGGAGCTCGGCCCCGGACGCCGTGTCCCTTCATCGGCCGGCCGCGCAGCTTCATCGATGAAGCGGACCCCGGAATCGGGTGGGGCAACCGGTGAGTCCGGGTCGACGCGGCTCATGATCCCCTCCACGCCGGTGATCGTCGGCGTGTATTCCCGCCAGAGGCGAACGGCCGGCTCGCCCGCCTGCCGCCGCAAGACCCGTATCCGGCCGAACTCCCGCTCCACCGCGTAGCCGGGAATGGCAAGGGCCGGGTCCGCCGACACGACGTGAGTGACCGCGCGCGCGATCGCCTCCGCCTCGCTCGCCTCCGGGTCGTCGAAGATGAGCGGCGCCGTGTCACCCGCATACAGCGGGATCGCGCGGTGCAGATAGTAGTAGCCGGGGAGATTGAAGTAGGCGCGGTCCGTCTGCCACACGGCCCCCACGCCGGGGGCTCGGGCCAGGTAGCGGTAGGCGCGGAAGATCGGATCCTGGCCACGGATGAAGCGGACGATTCCGGTCTCCCGCGAGTACCCCCGGTACACGTGGTGCTGGTACGGCAGCGCGTTGAGGATCCCGGCCACCGAGACCGCCGCGAATACGGCGCCGATCGCTCCCGCTGGCAGGAATCTCGCGAACGAGCGTCGCGGTGCCGCCTCCGGAGACGAGCGCGCCTGCCGGCGGGCGTCAAGCCGAGTCGACAACCGGGTGGCCAGGTCGGCCCCGATGAGCAGCCACAGCGGAATCACCGCGAAGATGAAGCGGTATTCCTTGTGCGCGTGCGCCGAGTGCGTGAGCACCGTTACGGCGATGAGCCCCAGCAGCAGCCCGTAGCGCCGCGGGTCGCGCAGCGCCAGGGCGATGACGAGCACGTTCAGTCCGGCCCCCGCGAACGTCAGCCACCACACGAACTGCCAGGGTGGACTCTCCCCGGCGCGCAGTCCGCCGGCCACGAGGTTGAAGCCGATGTTGACCACATACGAGTGGAACAGCCCGCCGTTCCAGGTCACCGCGTCGAACACGCCGACGGCGGCCACCACGGCCCCCACCACGAGCACGAGCATGAGCTTCCTGCCGCTGCGCAGAAAGAACAGCCCGAGCAGGATCAGCGCCGCCGGCGCGTAATGCATGCGGATCGCCGGCACCAGCACCGCCAGCGCCCGCCAGCGCCCAGACCACCAGCCGCCGATCCGTCCGCGGCCGCACGCACAGCGCCAGCAGGCCCACCAGCAACGCCGTGGCAACGAACTCCGTCATCGGCTTGTGCGCGAGAACCCGGCCCGCTCGTACCAGAACGCGCCGGCCAGCAGCGCGACCCGCGCCGTCGCCTCGCCGAAGTGCCGGCGCCCGAACCAGTACATCCCGGCCGGAACCAGCAGCGACACCGCGCAGAACACGAGCTTGACGGCCCCCACGTACCAGGCCGGCTGACCCAGGCCAACGGCCTTGCACAGCGCAAGCACCCCGGCCACCAGCCACGGCACCAGCCACGAGCGCGCGCCATAGAAGTACTCCCAGTAGATCACCCCGTTGCCGAACACCAGGCGGTGCGCCGGCTCCAGGTACTGCATGATCTCGTCCGGGTGCAGCACGAAGTCCCCGGAGAGCGCGATGGGCGCCCGCGCCGCGACCGCCAGCGCCAGCGCCAGCGCCGGCAACAGGTACTTCCACGGCCGCTCGCCGGGCTCGCGCGGATGGAGCAGGGACGGCGCGAGTCCCGTCATGGTCCGGTCGCCCCCTGCACGATCCGGTCGCGCGCGTCCCGGGCACGCTGTTGACCGGGCTGAGCGCCCGGTCAAGGCTCTCCAGCGCCTCTTCGTAGCGCTGCTGATCGAGCCGCAGCGTGCTCAGGTCGGCGAGGGCGCCGGCGTAACCGGGACGGAGCTGTAAGGCGCGCAGATACGCCTTCTCCGCTTCGTCCACCCGGCCCAGGTGGTAGAGCGCGATGCCGGTGTGGCCGAGCCGTCAGAAGCCAGCAGAGGGCACAGTGGCCATCGCGGCCCAAGGCCCGAACACGGAACCGGGGGGTTGGCGCCTGAACCTCGATGAAGAAGCAGACGCTGGCCGGCGCAGGGCTAGATCCTGCTTGACCTGCGGCGCGACTGCCGACGATCTGCCCGGGCGCAACCTGCTGCGCGGCCGTGCCGCCATCGAGCAGAGCCGGTCGACCGACGCTCGTGCGCTGCGACACCGGCGCCGAGTTCCTCGCCCGCCTCGGTCCCTCCTCTCCATCCTGACGCGCGGCGACTGACCCCGGACGGAGCGCGTGCCGCGCTCCCGTCACCGAGGCCGCACCGCGGCCTCCGACGGCGCGAGTCGGGGCGTCAATCATCGCGTCGACGCCGGCGCCAGAACCAAACAGTTACGACGACGCGGCCTCCGCCGGGCACGCGGTGGCGCCAGTGCAGGTACGGACTTCGCATCTTGTGACCCTATCATTCAACGCGGCTGGAGAGCCCGAATTCGTCGCTGTCCGGGAACCGTACGAACGCCTCCACGTCACCCCTGCGGGGTCGAGGATCCGCTCGGGTTGAGCAGCACCGAGCGCGTGCCGACGTAGAGCACGTCGGGCACGCCGCTCGCGGGGAAGCTCCGCGCCTACGTCCCCGCATCACCGGCGGCGAGACGCGACTTGGTCTTGTCGGTCGACGTCTTGTCGATCGACGAACACGACAAACGCACCGACGTACCGTACGTCGAACTCTCGCACTCCGGAGGTCTCGTCATCCAACGCGGCTGCCTCCTATGCCGGTTCCTGTCGGTCGGGCCAGCGGTCTGTCTCCAGCTTCCCTCAGATCCCGCCTCGCGAAAGGCGACCCATGCCTTTGACTCACCGTTCACCCTGCCGGACCGGTAGAGGACTTGGCATGCTCGGCGCACGCCGCACTTCCGGCGAGAGCCCATGCAGGGCGCAGAATCAGAAAAGCCGCCGGGAGTCGACTCCCGGCGGCTTGGAAACCCGACTGATTGTCGGATCGGCTAACTGCTCATCGTTACGGCGTGGTCACCGTAACGGCGACCGTGTGCGTGGTCGATTGAACAGGGTTATCAGCGGCAGCATCGGTACCCGACTCCGTTACTGTCACGGTCACCATTACGCTACCGACGTTCCGACCGAGGACTTCAATTGGGATACCGCTGAAAGGAGCACCGGTGGCTGTCCCCTCACCGAACTCGGCGATACCATTGGGCGCAACGAACTGCGGCTCGTAAGTGATCGTCATCAAGTCCGGACCTTCGTTGTTGTACGCATGGCCTATTACAACCCCTTCCGTATTGCCCGTATCCACGGTAACGGATCCGACGGCACTGTTGCTCATGAACGGCGCTTGGTCGACGGTCACGGTGACTTGGCGGGCGGCCGCGGGCACCATGGCTTCATTTCTATTCGTGGTGCTAATATCATCTGCGTCGGCTGCTGGTACCGGCAAACCGCCCTCGTCGACGGCCCACACCCACACGGTCACTGGCGCGTTGGTACCGGCACCACCGTCGGTGGGACTCACTGGGGTGGTACCCGAGAGGCCGGTGATCCGGATGCCCGTCGCAGTTTTCATGACGTCGATCTTGCCATCGGGGCCGCTTACATCGAAATCCCAATCAAGGGAGTCCCGGAGATTGTCGTCCATAGCGGTGAGATCAATCTCACAAACCTTGAGCCTGGCGCAGGTGATGGTTCTGTCCTCGGTGGGGTCCGAGACGTGGTAATCGCCATCGGGAGCGGCAGCATCTTGCGTGCCGACGGTCAGAGTGATCTCGGTGCCGACTGACTCGACGGTGGGTGCGATGTTTCCTCTCACCTTGACGTAGAGGACAGCACTTTCTCCATCGGTGTCCGTCGCTTCGACCAGGATCAGCGCATCGTCAGCATGAGTAGCCTCTGCCGTCGCGAACCCCTCGGGGACAGTCAGCGTCAGCATGCTTCCGTCCAACACGTAGTTGGCCGGGGCGACCCACCCCTGTGTTCGGATGATCTTGAACGTCCGGCCGTCGGCGACTCCCCCGGTGAGGTACATGTTCAGGTCCATCGGCGGACGGGTGTCGGCGAGATCCGTTGCGTCATCGGTGTCATCCGTGATCGGATTGAAGATCACGACCGGGACGGAGGACGCCTCCAACGCATCGTCACCGGGGTCACCGTGTGTGCCGTCCGTGCCCGGGTTGCCGTCCGTGCCCGGGTTGCCCGTATCGCCCGGCTTCCCAGCGGGTCCAGCCGGACCGGCAGGACCCTGGCAGGCGATGAGGGCCACCAGGATCAGTGCCGTCAGCGGAAATGCGGCTACCTTTGCCACCTCCGGGACAATGTGGCGGCATTGCGACGGCACGTGACCCATCTGCGCGGGGACATGAAGTAGAACGAGGTGTCTGCGCGGCGATATGAGCACGATCGAACAGCGTATGACGCTCCCCGGGGAACGGTCTTCGCAGCCGGCATGAGCCATTCTCATTGCCATCGAAATAGTTGCTCTGATTTCTCCGCTGCGGCAGGACCGGACCCCGGCTTCACGGTCTCGTCGCACCACGGACGGGTCTGTGAGTGACGGAGAGGGAGGAGCCATGGCGACGGAGGATCTGACCGGGCAACACCTCGATCCCGAGTCGTTGGTGGTTCGGATCATGGAGGAACTCCGCGAAGCTCAGCGGTTGCTATTGCGTGCGCAGCTCACCAACGAACTCCGGGGCACGCCGGCGCGGCTGCAGCAAATAGAGAAGGACATCGCCGAGCTCAAGGCCGACGTGGCTGGCTGAAGAGCGACGGCGCCGAGCCGAAGACCACTACCGCGAAGGTCGTCCACGACGGTGATCTCAAGGGCTCCAACCTGGAGATGACCGTGGAACGCCCTGCACGAAGCGCCCGATGAATCTCGAAGAACGGGTCGCGCAGGCAGCCGACCAGGGGCGAATCTTCGAGCAGCAGCGACGACCAGGACGTGGTCGCGATCGCAGTCGAGGTCGCCAATCGGATAGACGGAGCAGACATCAGCGGCAGCCGCCGGCGTCCGTGGCGTGCCGCTTTACGCATAGATGTGACCGGGCGGTTCATCCGTTGAAGCGCCACGGTCAGGTCGGCCGCTATCGAACGGGCGGAGATGAACAAGCGCTGGGGCGAGTTGGCCAACAAGTGGGGTACCGTCGTCGAGGACATCGTCGCTCCCAGCGTCCGCCGCCTGGCCCGCGAGGTCTTCGATTGCGGCGAACTGCAGTACTTCGCAACCCGCGTGTCCCGCATCCGCAGCGACGACCCCGGCCGCGAACGCGAGTTCGACGCCCTCTACGTCGGCACCCGCGCGGTGCTGCTCAACGAGACCAGGTCATCGCCCCGCAGCAACGATGCCCGGCGCTTCGCGCGGTTCGTGGAGAGCGGCGAATTCGCAGGTGCTCAACCTGGATTCGATACCCATCACATTCCCCAGACGGTAATCGGCGCCTCCGGGCCGGGCGACGGCTCGCGGCGGAAGATCTTCTCGTCCCAGCTCCTCTGCGGCGCGCGGTCGAAGACGATCAGGTGGCCGGAGGCCGCCCCGCACCGGTCCAGGTAGGCGCGCGTCTGCGCCAGCCCCTCGGCGATGGTCCGCTCCAGATCGCCGCGCCGCACCTTGCACTCCACCACGATCCGACGCTCGCTCCCGCCCTGCGGCCACACGATCAGCAGATCCACTCGCCCCCGGCCCAGCGCGTACTCGTTCCAGCCGTCCACCGCCGTTGACGAGGCGCTGGAGGAACGCCTGCAGCAGCAACTGCGGGCCGGCCTCGTGGTACTGAGCGAAGCGCTGCACCCAGTGCTCGGAGTGCTCGCGGAAGAACGCCTGGAACGCCGCGATCAGCCGGTCCACGTTCAGGCGGCCGGCCGCGTCCACGTACCATGCCGTCTTCTGCAGCAACCCGGCCTGCACCGCGTGGTTCAGATGCCGCGGGACCACCTCGGCGTAGATCGGGTTGGCGATGCGCGGGGTGCCGTCCGCCTCCTGGGCAACCAGCCCCAGGTCACAGACATAGGCGACGTCCTCGCTCGACCACTCCTGTCCGCCGTGTGCTGCCCGAGCAGATCCCGTATCTCCTGCTCCGAGCCACGATTCTGATCCCGGGGCAACCGGGCTTCCGTGTCGTCGTGAGGCAGACACACCAACTCACCGTTCAGCGCGCGGAAGCGGCCAGTGCCCGCTGCGTGCCGGCGTTCTCCGCGTGAGAACCGAGAGGCTATTGCCGGCCTTAAATCCCGAACGCCGCAGACTGAAGACGCTCGATGGAGGCTCCTAACGAGCCCTCACCCGGCCGATCGGCTTCACCCATCCCGATCCAATCTGCCGGGCAAGACACCGCCGGCCCACCTCCGCGCCGAGGCGCAGTCTCCGTTGCGATCGGGCCCGCGCTGCGAGTCCGCGATCTCGCCTGACACGCCCCACCTCGGCCCTGCGGTGCCGGCGTTCTGCAGGACCTCGACCCCTTGTCCGTCGTCGGAGAACCGCTCACGGTCACCACTGTTAACTAAAAAGGCGCTATATCATCGCGTTCGATACGTATCGTTTATGGACACTCCAGGCGGGCCACGACTATGCTATGCCATGAACGGTTCAGGAGCACCGATCGCGGTCCGGGACCGAATCGCGCCGCCAGCGGAGGGATCTCATGCTACGAATGAGCCGACTCACGCATCGCCGACCCGCGCGAATGTTCCCGGCAATCGGTCGACGGTCGTTGCATGTCGGAGATTATGCCGGACTCCGGCACCACCCCGTCGCCTTGATGGACCGGACTTTGCCGCCGCTCGGCACGTTCGAGGCATGGCCGGCGTAGTCCATGGTGCGCTTTAGCGGATCCGGATGGATCTGGAACCGGGAGTGTGGGATGAATTGTGGGGAGCGCGTCAGGCCACCTGCCTCGTCGCAATACGGCGACAATACCGGGACTACGATCGTGATCGAACGGACCGAAGGAGCGGCAATACCTGGCGGAGATTGCGCGCTCGGTCGTCGATGGTCACATGAATTACCCGCGATATAGCGGCGCGGGACCATCGACAGTACCCATGCGGAAGACCTCAGGGAAAGGTACATTACCCTCCTGCGACGGCGGTCGGGATCACGATGCATGCCCGCGTCGATCGAGCGCTCGAAGGTGTCCCGGGAGGCCCGGCACCCCATGAGCTATCGACGGATGAACCATCGGGACCTGTGGGAGATCTACCGGCGCTGGCGGGCCGGACACTCGTTGGCGGGGATCGCCGCCGGCGAGCGGCGCGAGCGCAAGACGGTGCGGCGCTACCTGCGGGGATTCGCCGAGCTGGGCCTCGACCGCAACGGCCACGGGGTCGACCGGCAGCGGTTCTACGATATGGTCACGCCCCTGCTGGCCGGCAACACGCGACGGCCCGCGCCGGCGACCGAGCAGTGGCTGCCCCATCGCGAGGAGCTGCGGGAGCTCATCGGTCGCGCGAAGGACCCGCTGACGCCGAAGAGCGCCTACCTGGTGCTAAAGGCCAGGTACGGCCTGGGCGGCAGCTACGAGACGTTCAAGCGCCTGACGCGCGCCGAGGGACTCCGCCGGCCTGAGCGGCCGCGCACCATCCGCATCGAGCCGCCCCCGGGGCAGGAAGCCCGGATCGACTACGGGCGCCTCGGGACCGTGGCCGAAGGCGGCGCCAATCGCGCGGTGTGGGCCTTCTGTGGTCAGCTTTCGCACAGCCGGCTGCCCTACGTCGAGTTCGTCCTGACCCAGGACCAGCACGGCTTCACCGGGAGCTTCGTCTCGATGTGGCACTTCTACGGCGGCAGCACGGAGTTCGTGTCGCTGGACCACCTGCAGGCCGGCGGGCTCAAGCCGGACCTGTGGGATCCGCAGATCAACCGCGCTCTGGGCGAGGCGGCCGAGCACTACGGCGTGTTCATCGGTCCCTGCGGCCGCGCGGGCCGCGGCGCCGACACGGGCGGGATCGAATCGTTCGTGCCGGTGGCGCAGGAGCTGTTCCGTACGCTCACGGCGCAGGACGGAGAGGCGCCGCTGGCAGAGCTGAACGAGCGCGCCCGGCACTGGTGCCGGGAAGTCCATGGCCGCACCGAGCATGCGGCGACCGGCGTGGCGCCGATGGAGGCGTTCGCGCACGAGCGCACCGTGCTCAAGCCGTTGCCGGACCGACGATTCCAGGCGCCGGTGTGGAAGCGGGTCAGCGTCCATGAGGGGGACGGGTTTCTGAGCTTCGGCAGGATGCGTTTCTCGTTGCCGCCGGCCTGGCGCGGTCGCAGCGTGTGGGCGCGCTACGAGGCGCCTGCGCTGCGGTTGTTCGACGACCGGGAGCGGCTGATTCGGCAGTACCGGGTCGAGCCCGGCAAGCGCCTGTACTGGGTGGAGGAGGATTTCCCCGCGCAGGGGCGCCACGTGGTCGACCGTGGCTATCCGGCCCGGATCATCAGGCAGGGCCGGCCCTACGGCCAGGCCGCCGTGGACTTGCTGGTCGCGGTGCTGCAGCCGCACGCCTACGTGAACGCCCGGCCGGCGCGCGCCATGCTCGCGGTCATGGACGAACACGCCGGCCGGCCGTACTTCGACGAGGTGTGCCGCCTCGCCAGGCAGCGCTCGGTGCTGGTGCCGCAGACGCTACGGCGCATGCTGGAGGCCGCCGCCGGGGAGCCGACACCCACGCCCACCCCGTGAAATGAGTAGGATGTGCCGGTGGCCCGGCGCAGACTGCCCATCGGTATCCAGACCTTCAGCACGCTGCGCGAGCGGGACTGCTACTACGTCGACAAGACCGCGTACATCGAGCGGCTGCTCCAGGAGGGTACGCACTACTTCCTGTCGCGCCCGCGCCGTTTCGGCAAGAGCCTGTTCCTGGACACGCTGAAGGAGGTGTTCGAGGGCAACCAGGAGCTGTTCGCGGGGCTGCACATCCATGACGGCCACGATTGGTCGCAGCGGCACCCGGTGGTGAGGCTGAGCTTCGGCGGCGGCAACTTCACGGTGCCCGGCATGCTGGAAGCCAACGTCATGGAGCAGCTCGCCGCCGCCGAGCGGCGCAGCGGGGTGACATGCGAGTACCTCACGGCACCCGGCCGCTTCGCCTCTCTGCTGGAGGCCCTGCATCGTGCGACGGGGCAGCGGGTGGCGGTGCTGGTGGACGAGTACGACAAGCCGATCCTGGACGTGCTGCAGGAGCACGAAATCGCCCGCGCCAACCGGGACTATCTGCGCGGGCTGTACGGGGTGATCAAGGACTCGGACGCGCACGTGCGGTTCACGTTCCTGACCGGCATCAGCAAGTTCTCGAAGGTGAACCTGTTCTCGCAGCTCAACAACCTCACCGACATCACCCTGGATCCGGTCTACTCGTCGATCTGCGGCTACACGGAGGGCGACCTGGACACCGTGTTCGCGCCGGAGCTCGCCGGCATGGACCGGGAGCGGGTGCGCGAGTGGTACAACGGCTATGGCTGGCGCGGCGCGGAGAAGGTGTACAACCCCTACGACGTGCTCCTGCTCCTGCGCCGGCGTGAATTCGAAGCGCACTGGTTCGAGACCGGGACGCCGGCGTTCCTGGTGGACACGCTGTTCGAGCGCCGCGTCTCCTCGGTGTCACTGGACCGGATGGTGAGCACCGCGGCCCTGCTGTCCGTGTTCGACGTCGGCCGCATCGGCACCGAGGCGCTGCTGTTCCAGACCGGCTACCTGACGATCACGGGGGAAGAGCGGCTCGGCGGCATGGTGTTGTACCGGCTGGGCTTTCCCAATCGGGAGGTGCGCCAGAGCCTGAACG
>JAPOQV010000101.1 GCA_026710565.1 Spirochaetaceae bacterium
CAGGCGTTCTTCCGCGAGAACTCCGAGCACTGGGTGCAGCGGTTCGAGCAGTACCACGAGGCCGGCCCGCAGTTGCTGTTGCAGGCGCACCTGCAGCGCATCGTGAACGGCGGTGGGCGGATCGAGCGGGAGTACGCGCTGGGGCGCGGGCGTACCGACCTGCTGATCGTGTGGCCGCAGGGCGGGCGCGAGAGGCGCTACGTGGTGGAATGCAAGGTGCTGCGCGGCGAACTGGAACGGACCATCACGGTGGGCTTGGCGCAGACTCGCCGCTACCTGGACCGGTGCGGCGCGGAGTCAGGCCATCTGATCGTGTTCGACCGCGCGCCGCAGCGGAGCTGGAACGAGAAAATCTTCCGCCGCGAGCCGCCGCCCGGCACAGAGCCGCCGGTCACTGTCTGGGGCATGTAGACGCGCCCTTCGAGAGAGGCTGCTGTTGCCGGATCGGCCCGTCGCCCAGCGCGGCGCCTACGGCTTCCTGTTGCGTGTACGACCCCTCGGGGGCTACCCTGTCGGTGGCCGCCGTGCAGCGGCCGAAACCCTCCCAAGGAGCACGAAATGAAGAGAGTCGTTACGTACGCTGTGCTCGCGGCGGTGGCGCTTGCGCTGCCATGGGCCGCGGTCAGCCAGCAGTACTCGGAATCGCCGATGCTCGCGGCGCAAGTGGCGGCCGGAGAGCTGCCTCCCGTAGAGGAGCGTCTCCCGCCCAATCCGTACGTCAACGTGGAAGCGCCGGAGATCGGCACCTACACCACCACGGTGATGACCCTGCCGCACGAGTCCGACCTCGACCTGCCGGTCAACTACTGGGTCACCGGGCAGCATGCCCGTAGCGTCCTGCACTGGCAGGAGCAGCTCGTGCAGTGGAAGGTCGATGAGACGATCGGCCATCCTTCCGGCATCCACCCGGACATCAGCATCGAGCCCAACCTGGCCGAGAGCTGGGAGATCTCCGAGGACGGCAAGGAAGTCATCTTCCACCTGCGCAAGGGCGTGAAGTGGTCGGACGGCGTGGAGTTCACGGTCGACGACATCATGTTCACCTGGGACGACGTGGTGCGCGGCGGGGTGATCGCCAGCACCCAGATCCCGAACATCGAGGGTCTGTACTTCGCCGAGGGCGGCATTCTGTCCGGCGCCGGCGGGGTTCCGGAGTTCGAGAAGATCGACACGTACACCTTCAAGGTGACGATGAAGAACTCGTACCCGGAGATCGTGCCGATGTTCTTCTCGCCGGCCATCTGGCCGTCGGTCTCCATCCCCTGGCTGCCCAAGCACCAGATGGAGAAGCTGCATCCCAAGTACAACTCGGAAGCCACCATGGAGGACTGGAACTCGGCGCGCTTCCCGCGTGACCGGCCGCCGGTCCTCAGCGCGTTCCAGCCCACCGGCGTGGTCGGCGACAAGCTGATCTTCGAGCGCAACCCCTACTACTGGAAGGTGGACGCCGAGGGACAGCAGCTTCCGTACTTCGACACCGTGGTGATGAAGTACCAGACCACCGGTTCCGACATCGCGCTGGGCCTGGCGTCCGACGAGCTGTGGGGCGACTTCACCAAGGCCAGCACCCAGGAGGCGGGCGTCATCCGCCAGAACGAGGAGCGCGGCAACTACACGCTGCTGCCCCTGAGCAAGGTAGGCGTCTACCAGGGCCTGCGCATCAACCTGGACACCCCGGACGACGGTCTGCGGGAACTGTTCCAGAATCGCGATTTCGCGCTGGCGCTGAGCATGGGGCTCGATACCGACGCCATGGGCATGCACACCTGCATCGTCTGTCCGGCCCACAAGCCGCTTCACTCGACGTCCATGATCATGGCGTATCCGCAGTACGCGGACAGCCACGTGGAGACCTTCGACCGCGAGGCCGCGGCGGCGGTGTTCGACGAGCTGGGCCTGAAGGACTCGAACGGCGACGGTTATCGTGAGTATCCGGCGGGCTCGCCCCAGGCGGGCGAGAACATCGGCTGGCTGATCGTCGCGCCGTCCCACGACTGGATGCGCGTCCGCTGGATCGAGGGCGCCGGTGAGCAGTTCAACCAGATGGGTTTCGAGGTTGCGGTGCAGCCGATGAACGAAGTGGTGATGAACGAGACCCTGACCGTGACCGGGCAGTACGAGATGCGCGGCAACAGTTCGTTCCTGTGGGGCGGCTGGACCAACCAGACGGGCTTCGAGTCCACGCTGCGCAACGGCGGCGGGCTGTATCCCGAGAACGAGGGCGACCCCAACCCGATGCTGCCCCGCACCAAGTCGACGGAGCTGTTCGACTGGCAGGTCGAGGGCATGAAGATCCGCGACGCCTACTTCGCAGGCGACCTGGACCTGGAGACGGCGATGGACCAGTTCGTCGCCTGGGGAGCGGAAAACGCGCCGCGGCAGGCGTTCGCCCGCGGTGGCGTGACCGAGACCGTGGTCGTCGACAACGCGCTCGGCAACGTTCCGTACTTCTACGTGCCGGAGCTCAGGACGGGCGGCATCATGCGGCAGAGCTGGGATCAGTACATAGCGATGCGCATGTGGCAGTGGTTCGAGATAAAGTAACCCTCTGCTGAGTCGTATTTCGGCGGTGGGGGCGACTCGCCCCCACCGCTTCTAGGCAACCTCATGGCGCGCTACATCGTCCGGCGCCTGATCTACATGCTGCCGGTTACCGTGGTGCTGTCGTTCGTCTGCTTTCTGGTGATCGACTTGGCGCCGGGCGACTTCGTCAGCGTCTACGAGTCGAGCATCCGCGCCAACCTGAACATGTCGGAGGCGGAGAAGGAGGCGCAGCTCAGGGCGTTGGCCGAACTGCGGGTCCAGTACGGATTGGACCGGCCGGTCCTGGCCCGCTACGCCGCCTGGGTGTTCAACATCGTCACCCGCGGCGACTTCGGCTACTCGTTCCAGGTGGCGCGGCCGGTGCACACGCTGATCCTGGAGCGCATGGGCTGGACCATCCTGATGAGCCTGCTCGGGCTGATCGTGGGCCTGACCGCCAGCTTCACGCTGGGGATCTACTCCGCCCGCCACCAGTACTCGCTGTTCGACTATGCCGCCAATGTCGTCGCCTTTCTTGGCATGGCGACGCCCGGCTTCTTTCTGGCGCTGATCTTCATGACGGTCATGGTGTTCGTGTTCAACGAGCAGGTGGGCGGCCTGTTCTCGTCCGACTACGTGAACGCCCCGTGGAGCCTTGGCAAGGCGATCGACCTGCTCAAGCACCTCAGCATTCCGCTGGCCGTCGGGCTGGTCACCGGCGCCGGCGCCGGCATGCGCATCATCCGCGGCAACCTGCTGGACAAGCTCAACCAGCCGTACGTGCAGACCGCGCGCGCCAAGGGACTGCCGGAGCGGCTGGTGGTGTACCGCCACGCCCTCAGAAACGCCCTCCATCCCTGGGTGATGGGCATGAGCAACACCCTGTCGGAGCTGATCTCCGGCGACACCATCATCAGCATCGTGCTGGTGCTGCCCACCGTCGGCTTGATGTTCTACCAGGGCCTGACCCATCAGGACAGCTACGTGGCCGGCACCTTCCTGCTGATGGCCACCATTCTGCTGCAGGTGGGCACCCTGCTGGCCGACATCGTGCTGGCGTGGCTCGACCCCACGGTCAGATTCGAATAGGCAGGTTCGAGTAGATGAAGGGCTCGTCGCCGGCAACGCCGGCGGAAACGATCGAGTCACGGACGGCGGAGCAGGCGCCCGCACGACGCGCGCGGCGTGTCACCGGCCGCACGCTGGCGTGGCGGAAGTTCCGCAGGCACAAGCTGGCGCTCGTGGCGCTGACCTTCCTGGCGCTCAGCTACACGGTCTATATCTTCGCCGGTTTCTTCGCACCGTATCCTCCGTCGGAGTCCTCGGAGCGCGTGTACATGCGGCCGCAGGGGATCCAGTTCTTCGACAGCGAGGGCCGGCTGCAGCGGCCGTTCGTGTACGGCACCAAGCAGGCCGTCAACCAGGACTTCCAGCTCGTCTATGAACGGGATGAATCAGCCCGCCACCCGATCCGCTTCTTCGTGAAGCGGCCGCGCGCCCAGTTCGGCATCGGCGCGCAGCGCCTGCGCACCAAGCTGTTCGGCGTCGAGGGCGCGGGCGCCCACGTCAACCTGCTCGGCACCGACTACCGCGGCCGCGACATGCTGAGCCGCATCATCTACGGCGGGCGCATCACCCTGAGCGTGGGCGTGTTCGGGGTAGCCCTGAGCACCCTGCTCGGCGTGATCATCGGCACCATCTCCGGGTACTACGGCGGCCGCACGGACATGCTCATCCAGCGCCTCATCGAGATGATCAGCTCCATCCCCACCCTGCCGCTGTGGCTGGCGCTGGCCGCCATCCTGCCCCCGGACTGGCCTTCCACCTGGAGGGTCTTCGGCATCGTGTCGGTGCTGGCGCTGATCGGCTGGACCGGGCTGGCGCGCCAGATCCGCGGCATGGTGCTGAGCATCCGCGAGCGCGACTACATCCGCGCCTCCGTCGCCGGCGGCGCCGACGCCCGCTTCATCATGCGCAAGCACGTGGTGCCGAACGTGATGAGCCACCTGATCGTGGTCAGCACCATCGCCCTGCCGGGGATGATCCTGGGCGAGAGCGCGATCAGCTTCCTGGGCCTGGGGATCCAGCCGCCGCTGACCAGTTTGGGACTGCTGATCAACGAGGCGCAGAACCTCAACGCCATCCTGCTGTCGACCTGGATCATGCTGCCGGGAGTGGCGATCATCCTCACCGTGGCCGCCTTCAACTTCCTTGGAGACGGGCTGCGCGATGCCGCGGACCCCTACAACTGATGGCTGCCGAATTGCCTGAGACGGGTCCCCTGCTGCGGGTGGAAGACCTGCACGTGGAGTTCGCGACCCACCTCGGCGTCGTGCACGCCGTGCGCGGGGTGGATTTCACCATGGCCCGCGGCGAGACCGTGGGCGTGGTGGGCGAGAGCGGCTGCGGCAAGAGCGTGACGGCGCTGTCCATCATGCGCCTGGTGTCGCGCCCCCACGGGCGCATCAGCGCCGGCCATATCTGGCTCCACGACCCGCAGGGCAGTGCCACCGACGTGACGACCCTGGGCTTCGACAGCCGCGAGATGCGCGCCATCCGGGGCGGCGACATCACCATGGTGTTCCAGGAGCCGATGACCTCGCTCAACCCCTCCTACTCGGTCGGCTTTCAGATCATGGAGACCATCCTGCACCACCAGGCGGTCTCCAAGCTGACCGCGCGGGAACTGGCGATAGCGGCGCTGCGCGGCGTGAACATGCCGGATCCCGAGGCAGTCGTCGACCGCTACCCGCACCAGCTCTCGGGCGGCATGCGCCAGCGGGTGATGCTGGCCATGGCCATGGTGTGCAACCCGCGCCTGCTGATCGCCGACGAGCCGACCACCGCGCTCGACGTCACCGTCCAGGCGCAGATCCTGCACCTGGTGGAAGAGGGCCGCGACAAGCTGGGGATGGCGATCCTGTGGATCACCCACGACCTGGGCGTGGTAGGCGAGCTGTGCGACCGCGTGCTGGTGATGTACCTGGGACAGGTCGTCGAGGACGCCCCGGTCGCGGCCATCTTCGAGGATCCCAAGCATCCCTATACGCAGGGCCTGCTGGCGTGCTCGTTCATCATCGGCGAAGGCGCAGGCCAGGACGTCGATCCGATCGCCGGCAGCGTCCCCGGACCCTTCGAGCAGGTCGCCGGCTGCCCGTATGCCGCACGCTGCCCGCGTGCGTGGGAGCAGTGCCGGGACATGCCGCCCGAGGTCACGCACGGGCGCAGCAAGGTGCGGTGCTGGCTGTATGCCTGAACCGACCTCCGGACCGACCGGATCCAACGGATCGACCCTGCTGGAGACGCAGGACCTGCGCACCTGGTTTCCCATCAAGCGTGGCTTCCTGCAGCGCGTCGTGGGCCAGATCAAGGCCGTGGACGGCGTCGACCTGGCCATCCGCGGGGGCGAGACGCTCGGCCTGGTTGGCGAGAGCGGCTGCGGCAAGAGCACCCTGGGACGCACGCTCCTCCGGCTTGAGCGGGCCACCGGCGGGAGCGTCCGCTACCGCGCGGACGGCTCGATGGTCGACCTGCTGGCGCTTCCGCGCGAGCGCATGTTCGAGATGCGGCGCCGGGTGCAGATCATCTTCCAGGACCCGTTCTCGTCGCTGAACCCGCGCATGCCGGTGGGCGAGGTCGTGGGCGAGTACCTGCTGATCCACAAGCTCCCGAACCGCCAGCGGCGCATCGAGGCGTTGCTGGATTCGGTGGGCCTGAGCAGCGACTACCTGTACCGCTATCCGCACGAGTTCTCGGGCGGCCAGCGGCAACGCATCGGCATCGCCCGCGCGCTGAGCCTGGAGCCGGAGTTCGTGGTGTGCGACGAGCCGGTATCGGCGCTCGACGTCTCCGTGCAGGCGCAGATCATCCGCCTGCTGCGCAACCTGCAGAGCGAGATGGGACTCACCTTCCTGTTCATCTCCCACGACCTGACGGTCGTGCACCACCTGAGCGACCGGGTGGCGGTGATGTACGTCGGCAAGCTGGTGGAGTACGGGCCGGCCGACAGCGTCTACCGGCGGCCCCGCCACCCGTACAGCGAGGCGCTGCTCGCATCCATCCCGCGCTATCGTCCGGCGGCGGCCGCCCAGGAGCGGGTGCTGCTGGAAGGAGACGTGCCGTCGCCCGCCAATCCCGCGCCGGGCTGCCGCTTCCATCCGCGCTGCCGCTACGCGGAGAGCATCTGCCGGCAGGAGGTGCCGCCGCTGGTTCCCGTGGACGGAGACGGAGGGCATTTCGCGGCATGTCACTTCGCGGAGCAGCTCCGGCTCGCCGGGATCACCCCGCCTTCCACGGGAAGTGCGCCAACGATCGAGGAGGAATCTCATGATACGTGATCTGCAACACGTCACCGTCTACCGAGACCCCGCAAGCGAGTGGAACGCCGCGTTCCCGGAGATCACCTGCCTGGCTGACGGCGACCTGCTGGTGTCGTTCCGGGAGGCCCGTTACGGGCCTCCCGCGAAGGGCGCCGGTCACAACCACAGCGAGCCGCAGTGCCGCGGGTCGCTGATCCGCTCGACCGACGGCGGACGGACCTGGCCGCTCTCCGGTTATCAGCACCTCACCGACACGTTCCCGATGGAGCAGTGCTCGGTGAGCGCGGCCAGCGACGGCCTGGTGTTGTTCATCTACGCCCTCAACGTCCTGCAGACGGATCCCTTGACGGCCACCCTGCAGGACGGCGGCGGCTGGAGCGCGGAGCGGAGCTACATCGATCTGGCCCGCCGCTCCCAGGACGGGGGCCGGACCTGGGACGAGCCAACGCCGTTGACCCCGTCTCCGCTCAGCCACTCGGCCATTCACGCGCCGATGATCGAGTTGCAGGACGGCACCCTGCTGGCGCCGCTGTGCGGCAGTCTGGGCTCCGATCCCGCCGCGCCGCAGCAGCATCCGCAGTGCGTGGTGCGCTCCCACGACCGCGGGCTGACCTGGGGCGACGGCTCCATCGTCGCCCTCGATCCGCGCGGCCGGCGTCGCTACCACCAGGCGTCGCTGGTGCCACTGCCGGACGGCGGGATCCTGGCGGTCATGCACTCGGAGGAGTTTGTCGAACTGCCCGACGGCCGCGAAGCGCGGGAAGTGAACGCGTGGCTGTCCCGATCGCATGACGCGGGGCGCACCTGGAGCGAGCTGGAGTCGCTGCCATTCCGGATCACGGGCTCGGCCACCAGCACCATCCGCCTGCAGGACGGGCGCCTGCTGTTCACGTGGAGCGACCGCCACATCCCCAGCATGCGCGTGGCGGTGAGCGACGACGACGGGCGCACCTGGAGCGACCATGAGGGGTGGTCGGTGCGCGACGGCGAACACATCCCCGGCTCACGTTCGATGCTGCAGGCATGGGCGCACGACGGCTCCGTGTTCGAAGAGCCCTACTCCGACATCGGCGAGCCGTGCACGGTCCAACTCGCCGACGGCCGCATCATCACCGTCTACTACTGGGGCGATCCGGACGACACCATGCGCTATATCGAAGCAGCCCTGTTCTCCCTGGACTGAACCTCAGCGTGGCGGAAGATGCCGTGAGCGGGGTCGGGCGCCGCTACCGGGTCGCCGTGAACGACGACGGCGCCTCGCTGTGGCAGTACCGGCAAGTGCCGCTGAGCGCGGAAGGATTCCTGCGCGCCGCGGTGGACCGCATGGCCGGCGCGGACCTGCTGTGCTGGGGCGCCGGCAACACCCGCTTCTGGTACGGATCCGGCGTGGCCGAGGACCTGGATACCGGACAGCAGGTGTTCCCGACCGTGCAGGAGTGGATGGCGCACACCACGCTGCGCAGCCTGCGCGACGCCGGGCAGGAGCCGCTTGCGCTGGTCTGCGGGCGCTGCCACCGGCACGGGATGCACCTGTACGCATCTCTGCGCATGAACGACGGCCACTTCTCCTTCCCGCCGCCCGCGGACGCGCCCGAGCCGGGAGCCCCCGACTTCGGCGTGCCCCACCCCGACCAGTTGTGGAACCACCAGCGCGGGGCGCAGGCCAGCCCCCTCACCGCGGAGTTCTGGCGCCGCCATCCCGAGTACCGCATCGGCCGGAACTGGCCGGGCAGCGTGTTCTCCGCCGATCTGCTCGACTACGCCCACGCCGAAGTCAGGGATCGGTGGCTGAGCATCATCACCGACATCGCCGACCGCTTCGAAGTCGACGGGGTGGAGCTCGACTTCATGCGCAACCCGTTCTTCTTCGGTCCGGATCGCGTGGCTGCCGGCCGCCCCCTCATGACCGCCTTCGTGCGCGAGGTGCGCGAGGTGCTGGACGAGGCCGGCGGCCGGCGCCGCCGGCGCCTGGGCCTGGCGGCGCGCTGCCCCACCGCCCTGGCCGGCTGCGACGCCATCGGACTCGACGTGGAGACCTGGGTGCGCGACGGCCTGCTCGACGTGCTGATCCCCAGTCCCACGCGCACCAACAAGTTCGAGACCGACCTGAGGCCGCTGGCCGCCATGAGCCGCGGCACGCGCTGCCAGGTGCTTGCCGGTGTGGACACGGTGATGCCCAACCAGACCTGGGAACAGGTCCGCGCGCTGCAGGCGGAGGATCGGCCCGGAACGCCCCCGGCCGCGGACTCCGACGACGACCGCCTGCTCGCGACGAGCCGGCACAGGGTCGAGGGCAAACGCGGCGTGCTGGAGGGGATGCCCCTTAACCTGTGGCGCGCCCTTGCGGCCAACGCCTACCTGGACGGGGCCGACGGCATCTACGTGTTCAACCTGTGGGACCAGGTCGCCCGCCACGGCCGCCACCTGGACGGAGCGATCCTGCGGGACGGGCGCTCGCCGGAAGCGCTGGCGCGCCGCGACAAACTGTACGCCCTGGACTTCGAGATCGCCGGCGTCGGGGTTGGCCACCCGCACGCGCACCTGGCGCAGCCGGCATCGCTGCCGCTGGTGCTGGCGGAGGGCGAGCCGGTCGAGCTGCGCCTCAAGGTTGCCGATACGCTGGCGGAGGTGCCGGCGACCGATCTGGACGAGGTGCGCCTGCACCTGTTGGCGGTGAACCTCACGCCGTTGGACCGGCTGCGGGTACTGCTCAACGGCGACGCCATCGACCGGCTGCGGGACGCCCCGACTCTGCGGCCGGGAGCGCCCACGGGCCCCAACAGCGCCTTCGTCGATCTGATCTATGATCTGCGCCGATGCCTGCCGCGACAGGGAGTCAACGTGTTCACCGTTGAGCTGACGTACAAGAACGCCCAGGTCCAGCCGGCCGTGTACCTGCGCGAGCTGGAGCTCTCGATCCGCTACCGGACGGAGGAGGCGGCATGAGGTTGGAGCGACACCCCGCGAACCCGATCATCCCCGTGGTGCCGGGCACCTGGCACAACTTCGTGACGGCCAACGCCGACGTGATCCGCGTCGGCGACGAGTGGCGTCTCTACTTCCGCGGCAACTCGAAGCAGACGGACGGCACCGTCAACGCGGCTATCGGGCTGCTCACCTGTCCGGTTGACGGGTTCGACGGCGTGACGTGGCAGGCGCACGCCGGCAATCCCGTGACCCGGCCGGGGCCGGCCGGCAGCTTCGACGACCTGGGCGCCCTGGACCCCGCGATCGTGGAGGCGGACGGAAGGTTCCTGCTGTACTACACGGCGGTGCCGCAGGAGCGGCCGGAGGCCGCCGGCCGAGGATGGGGCCACTCCGTCAAGAGCATCGGCCTGGCGGTATCGGACGACGGCCTGCGCTTCGAGCGCTGCGGCGACGAGCCGCTCATACCGGCGTTCGCTGCCGCGCCGGAGGTCGTGTTCCACGCCGGCGAGTACTGGATGTTCTACTCCGCGCTCGACCCCCGCGGCGGCACCGACATCTGCCTGGTGCGTTCGCCCGATCCCTACCGGTTCGACCACACCCGACGCCGGATCGTGCTGACCGTCGGCGAGCCCGGGAGCTGGGAGGGGCTCACGGTGACCACCCACCGCATCTTCCGCGACAACGGCCTCTGGTACATGGTCTACGCGGGCAGCGACCGGCACGAGGACACCCCCTGGCACTTCGGCGTGGCAGCCTCGCACGACTTGGTCACCTGGACCCGCTACCCCGGCAACCCGGTCTTCGAGCGCGGCCCCGAGGGCACCTGGGATGACTGCGGCATCTGGTACGGCACCACGGCCAAGATCGACGGGGTGTACTACATGTGGTACGAGGGGCGATCGAGCGGCGAACCGCGGCACATCGCCGACACCCGCCCGGGCGGCCGGGGACGCGGCGGCATCTCCCAGATCGGCCTGGCCACCATGCGGTCCGACACGTTCTTCTTTACCATTCCCTGATGCGCATGGGCCGTTCCGTCTCGTACGATCTCATAATCAGCGCCGGCCGGGTGCTGTGCGCCGCCACGGGCCTGGACGGCCCGGGGCGGGTCGCCGTGCTCGGCGGCCGCATTGCCGCGGCCGGACCCGACGTTGCCGGAACGGCCCGCGAATGGGTGAGCTTCCCGGACGGGCTGTTGCTCCCCGGCCTGGTCGACCTGCACGCCCACCCGGCGCGCGGCGGGGCGCGTTACGGCATCGCCCCGGACGAGCACCTGCTGCCGCGCGGCGTGACCACCGTGCTGTCGCAGGGCGACGCCGGCGCCGGCAACTGGCCGGACTACCGCGACCGGGTCATCGGCGCCAGCCGCACGCGGGTGCGACTTGCCATTCACCTGTCGCAGCGCGGCGAGTCCGATCCCGACCGGCCGTACGGATCGCTGGCCGATGCCGACGTGGACGCGTGCGTCGCCGCGATCGAGGACGGCGGCGAGCTGATCTGGGGGATCGCCGTGAACACCGGCAGCTCGGTCGGCATGGACCCCCACCCCCTGCTCGACCGCGCCCTGCAGGTGGCCGACCGCTCGGGCCGGCCACTGCTGTTCGGCACGCGCATGCACCCCGACTGGCCGCTCGACGAGCAGCTCCCGTTGCTGCGCGCCGGCGACGTGGTCACGTACTGCTTCAATCCGCTGGCCGAGGGCCTGGTTCATGACGGCCGCGTGCGCGCCTGCGTCCGGGACGCTCGGCGGCGCGGGGTGCTGTTCGACATCGGCCACGGCATGGCCTCGTTCAGCTTTCCGGTCGCGGAGGCGGCCATCGGCGAGGGGTTCTGGCCCGACACGATCTCCAGCGACCAGTACCATCGCCACGTGGGCTCCCGCCCGCAGCACGACCTGGCGCTCACCGTCTCCAAGCTGATCGCGGCCGGCATGCCGGAGCGGGAGGCGTTCCGCCGCGCGACCCTGCGGCCCGCCGAGGTGCTGGGACTGGACGGCGAGATCGGCTCGCTGCGCGCCGGCACGTGCGCCGACCTGGCGGTGCTGGAGCAGGCCGAGGGAGGTGCCGCCGTACCGCTGCGCGACGTCGACGGGGTGGAGCGGCACGGCGTGCGCTGGGTGCCACGCCTGACCGTCCGCGCCGGCAGTCTCGCAGTCGCGCGAGGCGATAGAGTCGCCTGACGCAATGGCACCCCGCAATGAACCCGGTTCCCGCGCACCCGGCTACGAATCGCCGGATTGGCGACCGATCTCCGCCAGCCGCCGTTCAAGCTCGGCCGCACGCGCCATGGCGGCGTCCTTTTCGGCGAGGGCCGTGTCCTTCTCGGCCAAGGCGGCGTCCTTCTCGCGCTTCATGCGGCCCCACGTCTCCGTTATCTCATCCTCCAGCGCCATCGAGTCGGCCACCTCCTCGCTCGCCGTAGCGCCCGCCAGACGCCGCAACACCGGCGCGTAGCGCTCCGGCA
>JAPOQV010000102.1 GCA_026710565.1 Spirochaetaceae bacterium
GGCCTCGTAGGGGTCGGTCAGCAGAGCCGCGTCAAAGCCGACGATTCCGGCTGCTGCGAAGGCCGAACCCGTGCGAAGAAAGTCCCGCCGTGACCAGGTCATGCTGCAAGCCTCCGGGTGTGTGTTCCGGTCGGAATACCTGGTGCAGAGTAGGGGTGAATCGACTACCCTGCAATGTTGTGATGGGCAAGCGTGGGATGCATGTATCACGCTTAGCGACCGGCATTGATATTGCTTACTATATATTTCGCATCAGATTATATACGATGCTATATCATAACCCTCTATGCCGGTGCCTTCAGCTTTCCTGTGGCGGCGTGATCCGAGGCGGCGTGACCTGTGGGTGCCCCACCTGTGGCTGCCCAGCCTGCGCCGGTCCCACCTGGCCCGGCGCGGCTGGCTCCTCCTCCTCTTCCTCCCGGGGCCCGAACTGGATCAGCAGCCCGCCCAGCACCGAAGTCACGAACCAGGCGAAGAACGTTGCCAGGAACACGTCCTCGGAGTAGAACATCTCGGAGGCCAGGCTGCCCACGGCGGCCGCCAGCCACAGCACAAAGTTCTGGAGCTGGAACTCGAGCTGTTTGCCGAGCCTCATTCCGTGGACGGCCCGGAGCACCAGATAGACCAGCGCGCCCCCGATCGCCAGCGGTCGAGCCGGCTCGCCCATCGCGTTCAGGAACCCGAGGGCGACGCCGACGGCGCCCCCGGCCACGATCCACATCTGCGATGCCACGGGCGGACTGCCGGATGGAGCCTCGGGCGGTGCGGCTTCCTCGGGCGGTGCGGCGTCCGAATCGGTCAGCACTTCCTGGATCGCCGTGCTCGTGGCGGCCGGATCGATCCCCGCCTCTTTGGCGATGCGACGCAGCTCGCCGACGGTCAGGGTGTCGCCGCGGGCGTCGATCTCGGCGGCGCGCTGAAGTATGAGCGAAACCTGTGAGCTGGAGAGTCTCACCGGCGGGTCGGCCATTGCGTCACGTCTCCCGAAGGGCCTGGCAAAAAGTCAGCGGACAGGAAATTCACTCTGGACGCCCCGATTCCGCAACCGGCGTAGCGCGCGCGGCAGCGTGAGCGGGGGGGCAATCCTTAAGACACCAATGGCCCCGGGTATGTTGCACGGAGCGGGTCTACGGAACCACCCCCGCCATCCCTGCCTCGGCGACGACCAGCAAGAGCGCACGCTGGATTGCGAGGTGCCCGTCCACGTTGATCCAGTACTCGCCCGGAGAGTGATCCCCGAAGCCGATGCCGCCGCGCCCGATCGTCACGGCGGGGATGCCGAGCGCGATCGGGATGTTGGAGTCGGTTGACGAGCGACCGAGTTCGCCCTGCACGCCAGGGCCTTGTCCAAAGCCGCCAGGAACGCGGCCTCGATCCGAGCCAGGCTCTCGGGGCTGATCGAGCGCATGTCCACCTCCATCCAGCTCTCGAAGGGGATGGCGTTGACGGAGGTGCCGCCGCCGTCGATCTCGGGACTAGCAGGCCGTGGAAGAAATGGGTTTCGGGAGCGCTGGGTGAGAGAGGGAGGGGGGCGTCCGGGAAGCCGTGAGTTTGTGCCAACTGCGGGTTTTGCGGCCTGAAGACCCGGGGATCGGCCTGAAATGGCCAACAGGACGGCAAGAGTGGCGGAAAATGAGCGCGAAAGCGGTGCTGGCGTGACCCGCGAACGCGGCTTGGGCCGCGGCGAGCCC
>JAPOQV010000103.1 GCA_026710565.1 Spirochaetaceae bacterium
CACGCCAACGCGGACAACACCATCTGCCAGGCGGTGGTGCGGCGGCTGCTGCGCGACTCCCTGGTCCATCTGATCACCGGCGAGGAGCGCTTTCGACAGGACGCGCTCGGGCAGATGGAGGCGCTGGTCGACGCGAACCGATGGCCGCAGTGGCTGGACTTCGCCCACGAGATGTTCGAGGCCGACCTGCGCACCGGCCAGCTCGGCGCCGGCGTGGCGCTGACCTACGACTGGCTGTACGAGCACCTGAGCGCGGCCGAGCGGACGATGATCGTCGAGGGGCTCGACCGCTGCGCCATCCGCCCCTATCTGGCCACCGCGCCGACCGATCCGCACTGGCTGACGCGGCCCAGCAACTGGATGACCGTCGTGGTCGGCGGGCTGGGCATCGTCGGCATGGTGCTCGGTTCCGAGCACGACCGGTCCGACCTCCTGGTCGAGATGGCGCAGCCGCGCATGGAACACTACCTGACCGTGCTGGGCCCGAACGGCGAGTTCAACGAATCGGTGGGGTACTCGGGCTCCCTGCAGTATCCGGTCAGGTACTTCGCGGCACGCCACTCGGTGACCGGCGGGCAGGAAGACCGGCTGGCCGCCCATCCGTTTCCGCAGTTCTGCCGCTGGCTGATGCATATGACGGTGCCGCCGGGCCACACGATCCCGTTCGGGGACTCCCACGCGCAGGGGCCGCTGCTGATCGGCTACTTCGGGCCGATCGCGTCGGCGGCCCACGACGGGCTGCTGCAGTGGTTCATGGAGACGTACGGGCTCGTGCACGATCCCGCGGCCGACCTGACCCAGGTCGACGTGGTGGACCTCCTGTGGTACGACCCCACGCTGGCCGCAACTCCGCCCGGCGACGATGCATCGGATGGGAGCGACCTCCCGCTCGGCGCCGTCTTTCCCGGCTGGGGAGGCCTGATCGCCAGCCGCTCGAGCTGGACCGATCCGGACGCCGTGGCCGTGCACGGCAAGGCGGGCCGCGAGCCCATACACGAGCACCAGGACGACGGGCAACTCGTCATCCACGCGGGCGGCGCGCCGCTGATCATCGACCTGGGCTCCCCCTCGTCCTACCCCGCCGACTTCTTCGGCGAGAGTCGCGCGTGCTACTACAACGCCAGCGTCAGAGGCCACAACCTGCTGCAGGTCGGCGGGCGCGAGATGCGGTTCGAGAAACCGATCGAAGGCACGTTCCTTCACTCGGCCTTCGACGAGCACGGAGCCGCGTGGTCGATCGACCTCACCGGCGCGTACCGCGACGTGGTGCGGGTGCACCGGCACGTGATCCACCTGCTGCCGGACCTGGTCGCGGTGCTGGACGAGTGCGAGACGACGCGCGCCGAGGCGGTCACGCTGCGGTGGCACACCGCCGACCGTGCGTCGGTCGACGCCGCCGGCTGCTTCCGGGTGCAGGCCGCCGGTCCGAGCGGCCCGGTCCATCTGCTCGGCCAGATCAGCGCGCTCTCAGGCTCCACCGCGACCTACCGGCGCGGCGAGCATCGCTATCACCCGCCCTACGACCGCACCCGGCTGGACGAGCC
>JAPOQV010000104.1 GCA_026710565.1 Spirochaetaceae bacterium
CTCGGCAGGCACGAACCACTGGCTACGGCCCGAGCGCGCATTCTCGGGCAGATCGTGTTCTGCGAAGGCTGTTGCTGCGGTCGGACAGACAAGGGGTTCGAGCCGCTCCCCCGCGACTGGATCAAGCGGCAGTGGAAGGACGAGAAGCTCAACAAGTCGGTGCAACTGACGATCTCCGGATGCCTTGGTCCGTGCGATCTGGCCAATGTCGTCTGCGTCATCTCGCCCAAGGGGATGCAGTGGTTTGGAGGCCTCCAGGATCAGTGGCAATACCACCTGCTCCTGGATTGGGCCAGAAACTCGCGCGATGCGGGTGTCTTGCTCGAATTGCCGGCTGAACTGAATCGCCACCGGTTTGAGCGGTTCGCGGTTGGGTATGGCTCCTTGAAGACCCGCGAGATCCGGCTCACGACGGGACCGCACGGAGACCCCGCTCAGCGGAACTCGGCGTCGAGGATGGCTTGCGCCTCGTCGGCGGGGACGTACAGGAAGTAGAGCTTCACCGGTTCGTCGCCGGTGTTGACGAACTGGTGGAAGGTGCCGGGCGGGGTGTAGACGACGGTGCCGGGGCCGGTGGGGTACGCGCGGTCGCCGACGATGGCGCGTCCGCGGCCGGCGAAGAACAGCCACACCTCGGCGGCGTGCGGATGGTTGTGACGGGTGCCCTCGCCGTGCGGCGGCACCTCGGTGATGCCGACCGAGAAGTCCTCCAGCCCGTCCTGCAGCAGCGGCGAGAGCAGCACCTTGACGGTGCGGACGGCCGGCGCCGGCGTGGTCAGGCCGACGCCCTGAGCGATGTCCGTGACGATCGGCTGCCCGGCCACCTTACGACGATCCTTCGGACGGGCCGTCCGGGATGGTCACCTGCGTGAACGCGAAATCCGGTCCCTTCGTATGGCTGACCCCAAGGCCGGTGCCCCAGTCGTAGGGCGGGCCACCGGCGCGCGCCTCGGCCCACGCCTTCAGCGGCACGGTGTCCCAGTCGTCGCTGAACCAGTACTGGGAGTTGGGGCTGTTGACCGGGTCGCTGCCGAGCGCATGGCTCAGGTTGCCCATCGCCCCCAGGAGCTGCCGGCGCACCGGTGAGCTGCGCGCGATGAGCTCGGCGTCCTGCTCAAGGTGGCCGCTCGGGCGCACCCAGCGCGGCGTGTAGCTCACGTAGATGGCCTTGCGCTCGGTCTCCGACAGGTTGGGCGTCACGCTGTGCAGCAGGGTCGGCCGCCACAGCATCACGCTGCCGGCCGGCACCTTCACGGCGACGATGTCGGCCGGGTCCAGCCACTCCTCGAAGGTCGCGCGCTGCTCGCGCGACCACTTGTAGCTGCCGGGGACCACCAGGATGGTGCTGTGTCCGGGCTCGGTGTGGTCGGAGATGTACCAGCCGACCTTGAAGTCCAACAGCGGCAGCGTGCCGTCCACGGTGGTCCCGCAGAACTCCTCCTCGTAGTCGAAGTGCCAGCCGAGCGACAGGATGTCGGGGTCGCTTTCGGCCGGCCTGGGCGGCTCGCACTGCGTGACGCTGTCGCGGTTGTGGATGTTCCAGCCGTAGGCGTCGACCACCAGCTCCAGGATCTTGGGATGGTCCATCAGGTCGAGGAGCTTCGGATGGCGGATCATGCCGTTGCGCAGCGCCACCTTGTCGCCGGGACCCAGGCCGCGCTCCGCGCGCCCCTCGGCGGCCACCTGGTCCATCGCCGCCGCCACGGCGGCCACCTCGTCGGTGCCGAGCAGGTTCTCGACGACGAAGTACCCCTTGCGGTTGAGGTCGTCCTTCTGCTGCTCGGTCATCGCGATCGCCATTTGAGCCTCCTCGCCCATCATCGGCCGGGCAGCACGACCCGCCGCTCGTCGATGTCGGCGACGCTCGTGCAGCCGCACATCGCCATCGCCTTGTCGAACTCGGCCTTGAGGATCTGGAACATGGTGCGCACGCCGGCCTCGCCGTCGACCGCCAGTCCCCAGAAGACGGGCCGGCCGACCATCACCGCGCGGGCGCCGAGGGCCAGCGCCTTGAGCACGTCGGTGCCGCGGCGCACGCCGGAGTCCAGGTAGACCTCGGCGCGGTCGCCCACCGCGGAGACGATCTCGGGCAGCACCTCGATCGACGCCTGCATGCCGTCGAAGGTGCGCCCGCCGTGGTTGGAGACGACCACGGCGTCGGCGCCGTGATCGACGGCGCGCAGCGCGTCCTCGTCCGTCATCACCTCCTTGACGATCAGCGGCAGCCCGGTGAGCCCCTTCAGCCACTCCAGCCGCTTGCCGTCCAGCGGGGGGTAGGAGACCCCGTCCAGGTCCTCCATCCTCTCGGCCAGGTCGGGCCGGTCGGCCAGGTCGGCCCACTTGCCCACGTAGCTCTGCATCGGCGCGTCGTGGCTGGGGGAGAAGCCGCGCACGTCCGGCTCCCGATCGCCCATGCCGGGTCCGGCGATGGTGATGCAGATCGCGTCCACGCCGGCCTCCACGGCGCGGCCGATCAGGTGCTCGGTGACCTCGTCCGGATAGTGCTTGACGCCGTACCAGAGCGGGCCGGTGGTCGCCTTGCGCACCTCGGCGACGGTCTTGCCGGCGCCGGCGCGCAGGGACATCACCGTCCGGTGAGCGCTGCAGGCGCGCGCGGTTGCCACGTCGCCGTCGGGATGCGCCCACACCTGCGAGCCGGCCGGCGGCACCATCACGGGGAAGGAGATGCGGTGGCCGAGCACGGCGGTGGACAGGTCGCGGGTGGTGACGTCGGTCAGCAGGCGGGGGCGGATGGCGATCGCGTCGAATGCCGCCCGGTTGCGATGCACGGTGATCTCGTCGCCGACGCCGCCGGCGACGACGTGCCAGTAATCGGTCGCCAGCCGCTCCTCGGCCAGCCGCTCCAGGTCGTACAGGTTGAGCGGATGGTAGAAGCGCTTCATCGCGGTTACCGCGCCACGACCTGCCGGGCGCCGGTGTCGGAGGCGCGTTCCAGAGCGTCGATCAGGCGGTGCAGGTCGAGCGCGAAGTCGAAGTCGGGCTCCGCCGGGGCACCCGAACGGATCGCCTCGGCATAGTGGCTCCAGACTTGGGCGACGTAGAAGGGGCGGTCGCGCTTGCGCGTGTGCAGCACGCGGGTCAGCCGGTCGGGAATCGGCATCTCGGCCAGCCGCTCGTCGCCGGGGCCGCCGGCCATGAGCTTCAGGTCGGCGAAGCGCTCGCCGGCGTGGATGGCGGCGGTCTTCTCGCGGCCGTAGATCTCGAAGCGGTAGCCGCTGGGGTGCCACGGCACGCTGTGCTCGTAGGCCAGCACGGCCGCGCCGGCATCGGTCGAGCCCTGCATGAACACCGTGTCCGGCGCGGTGGCGGCGATCGTCCTGCCGGTGTCCTGCTCCAGCCACCGCGGCGCCTGCGTGCGCCACACCCCCGACACCTCGCGGATCGGTCCGAAGCAGTGGTAGAGCGGCTCCAGCAGGTGGCCGAAGCCGATGGTGCCGGTGTGCGCGCCGTTGCGCGCATCGGCCCGCCAGCTCGCCGGCGACTCCCTGTCGAGCAGGCCGCCGCCGCCGGAGCCGCTCTGGACGCGCACGCCCTCCCCGGAGAAGCCCCCGTC
>JAPOQV010000105.1 GCA_026710565.1 Spirochaetaceae bacterium
AGGTCATCCTCTCCCACTCCGTCGCGTACGCAAGCTGCGACCGCATAGCCCGCCTGTTCCGCTGCCTCGACCGATGCCGCAGCGCGGCCCTCGTCCTTCTCGGACAGGGGAAACACCGGCTGCTCGGACCAGAGAAAGTCGAGTGGCTTCATGTTGTCCATTGCCCAGCCTGCAACGATCAGGCTGCAGCGCGCTCCCTCAATGTCCCGCAGGTACTGCGCGAGGGTCATGGGACGCAGTCCTGTCTCGCTCTGGAGGATCACGCCCCGCCAGTTCCGGTAGCCGAAGCCGCCGGGCTTGGGATGGCGCGGCAAGGTCTCGGAGCCGTTCTTGTAGTACGGCGTCAGCGGGTGCCTCCAGCCCTCGTAATTCGTGCCCCAGGGCTGCTGGATGACCTCACTAACTCCGTCGTTCCGGGCGACCAGCCGCAGACGACGAGGCTGGCCGAAGAACACCTCCGGGTCGGGCCTCGATGGGCTGTCGCTTGCCGGCACCGTGATCGGGGACTTCTTGCCAACGGGCTTGGACGGTGCCGCCGGCCTCATCCACGGCAGCACATCCAGATCTTCTGGCTCCAGAGGCTCTCCCCTCGGGACGTTCGCCCAGACGAGACTCCACAGTCCCTCTGCCTCCGGCTTCACCAGCGTTACCATGGGCCCGCCGCCGCGCATCGATGTGCGATTGCCGGCTCCTCCCGCCGGTGCGAACGCTTGCAGCGTGTACAGCGCCATCGCCGCCAGCGGCAGCGGCAGCGCTTCGTACCGCCCGCGGCGGACCATCAGATCTGCGTTCTTCTTGGCCGTGCTGTCCCCCGCGCTGTCGATGAAGAGCATCCCGGGCGGGCTCCCCTTGCCGTCCAGCGGCTCGAAGTCCTGCAGGAACCGCGGGCCGTCACCCAGCAGGTTGAACGCTGGCGCCAGCGGCCGCATGACCCTGCGGAGTACAGCGGCATCCGGCGGGCTCACTCGGTCGTCGGCGCCCTGCGGAGGATGGGCCAGGTAGGTGAGTCCGACCAGCAGTTCGAGGCAGGCGAGATTCAGGTCCGGTCGCGGCCAGTCGGGCCGCAGGACATCTGGTTCGGCGATCTGATCCGGACGCACGGTGTCGCGTCCGCCTCGGCGAATGACGGGGATCCAAGGGTCGGAGATCAAGTTCAGCATGGCCATAAAGCTCTCGCAACGCTCGACAACTATTCCTCGCTCCCTGCTCTTGGTTCCATCTATTGTTCCATGTAGTATCTGGACATTTTGGCACACTCAACGAGGAGTCCAGAGAAGGGCTGGGAAGACGTTTCATGAGGCAGTCTCCTAGTCAGACCGAGCGGAACCGGGTTGAGCTGGCGGGTACGCGTGGAGGGTCCTTTGAGAGTGGCGATGCGGCCTCGCTCGAGGACGCGATCGAGGATGGCTTCGGCAAGGTCGGGGTCGTGCAGGACGCGCCCCCAGATCTCAAGAGGTGTGTTGGTGGTGAAGACCATCGAGCTACGGCGGCGGTGGCGCTCGTCGACGACATTGAAGAGAACGTTGATGGCGTCGTGTCCGTGGGCGAGGTACCCGACTTCCGATCGCTATCCCGAGATGGGGATGCGGACCGGAATCGCCGCACTCGAGCATTCCCTAGCACCCGTCGAGGATAGTGGCTGTGACAAGACGATCGGTGGACGGCGCAAGGCGCCGCTACTGCTCGCGTGGCTCGAGTCACTGTAGCGACATGAACTGCCATTTGCAGTGTTGCGGTGCTCCGCCTTCTCCGCGGATCGCACCTTGAACCGGTATCAGAGCACACATCGAGATGCGGCACATGAGTTCTGTGACCGGGCACAGAATCGAACACCGCCATCAAGGGGACTCGCCAAACCCTTGGAAGTAGTTCGCCATGGACCGCACCAGAGTCTCGGTGCGACCAGGGCGTAGCGCGAGAACTGCAGGCGACCGCAGAAGAACTGCATCCGCGCGAGCCGAGCGTTCGCACCCAGCACACCCGGGCCTCCCCGAAATCGCGGTGGGTGAACTCGCCCGCGACGCCTTCGAAACGGCAGATCCGGCGTACGGCCCGTGGTCGCAGTTCCCGAACCAGGCCGTATAAGACAGTCTTACCGCCGCCATAGCCAGCCCGGCGCGCGGCACAGCGCCTCAAGGGTTTTCAGTCCGGGCTACGCCTCCAAGATGGAAGCCACCAGTTCCCTGTAGTCTGCCGCATTCGAGGGTCGACCAACCACTCGCCGGGCGAGCCTGAGCTGGGCCGGGTTGTGCCTCCGTGCCGACCTCTGTGTCTTTCCCAACTGCCTCGACGGAGCGCGCCTCGGTCTCAGCCGGGACCCGGTGAACGGCCCGCATGGGGACTCCAGCAATCTCCGCCACCCTGGCCCGCAGGAAGACCGGCCTTGAGTAGCGTCTCGATCTCGAAGCACCTGGTTGCGTAGTGCACCACGGCACCCTCCTTCTGAAGAAACTTCCGGTCAGCCCCCAATCTGAAGGGACACACGGCGGAAACTCGAGCCTCAAGGCGTCAGAGTGTGCCAGATTCGCAGAAGTTTCTAGTGCTAGAGTTTCCGGCAATCGCACCCAAGGCGCTCACACCTACGCCGATAAGGTAAGCGCCCCAAGGACCTAGTGATCAATGTAACCGGCGAGCGGACGAAACAGGACGCCATGGCGGTCTTGTTACCCCGTGAACACGATTCCTAACGCGGTATCGTACCGCATCCCGTCGCAGATGAACCCATCCTCCCCGACCGGTGCCACGAGAACGGACTCCCGCATCCATTCCGGCCACTTGTCTCGCACGGCCGCGATCTCGGGCCGCACCTGGTCTACACCCTGAAGGTTCCGGTAACGCGCGGCCGAGACCTGCACCTCAGACGACTGCCAATTGAGTGGGCCCTCGTCGGCCCACGGAATCAACCGCCCCCTCTCTTCCCGAGCGAGTCGCAACGTCACTTGTGGGATACCCAAGCGGGTCGGGAATCGATCGTCGTCGAAGACCCGCTGCATCTGTGGCTGATCGTACCCATCCTCCGAGTCGAGCACTTGGTTGAATTCCTGCTGCGCCTCGCTCATCTGCTGCCCTAGGGTTTCAATCTCCGTTCCCATGAGCGCCTCCGGAACTTCCGGTAGGTCGCTCCCGTGCACGGCCTCGATCAACGCTCGCAAGCCGCCGGGGGCACGGATCGATCCCCTGTCGAACAACACCGTCGCGGTACGCCACTGGATGTCCTGCGGGTAGACGAACGCGCCTGGTCCAAGAATGCGCTTCAACCAGTTTGGGTCCGGCACCACATTGGGGTCGGGTGCGAGCACGTGCAGAGCCGGTCCAGACACCGGACGCCCCGTCGCTGGCCGCAGGTCCATGTGTCGCCACAGCCGACCCGCGCGCTGGATCAACGACCCGATCGGAGCCAGGTCGGAAATCATCAGGTCGAAGTCCAGGTCTAGCGACGCCTCAATTACTTGCGTCGCGACCAGGGCCCGTCCTGCCCTCCCGACGCCGTCCCGTCCGAAACGAGCCAGCAGATCTGCTTCGTGACGCAGCCGGTCAACCACCGCAAACCGTGCGTGCAACAG
>JAPOQV010000106.1 GCA_026710565.1 Spirochaetaceae bacterium
CCCGCCGGGCGCCGTCGCCGGTGAAGTACTTGCCCGGATAGGTCGAGAAGTAGGTCTGCTCGAAGCGCTCATGGTCGCCGTAGACCGTGCGCATCTGGCCCGGCCAGGAATCGGCGATGCAGAGATTGCCCTCGCACGGCCCTTCCAGCACCTTGCCCTCGGCGTCGACCATCTGGGGCTTCACGCCGAAGAACGGGCGTGTGGCCGAGCCCGGCTTGAGCGCGGTTGCGCCCGGCAGCGGCGTGATCAGGATGCCGCCGGTCTCGGTCTGCCACCAGGTGTCGACGATCGGACAGCGTCCCTCGCCCACCACGTCGTGGTACCAGCGCCACTCCGGCTCCTTGATCGGTTCGCCGACCGTGCCGAGGAGCTGGACCGATGACCGGTCGTACTTCTCCACCCAGGTATTGCCTTCCTTCATCAGGGCGCGCAGGGCGGTCGGCGCGGTGTAGAACTGCTTGACTCCGTGCTTCTCGCACACCTGCCAGAAGCGGCCGTTGTCCGGGTGGTTGGGCACGCCCTCGAACATGATCGTGGTCGCCCGGTTGGAGAGCGGGCCGTAGATGATGTAGGAGTGGCCGGTGATCCAGCCGATGTCGGCCGTGCACCAGTAGATGTCGCCCGGGTGGTAGTCGAAGATCATCTGGTGCGTGAACGAGGTGTAGACCAGGTAGCCGCCGGTGGTGTGCAGCACCCCCTTGGGTTTGCCGGTGGAGCCTGACGTATAGAGGATGAACAGCGGATCCTCGGCACCCATCTCCGCCGGCGCGCACTCGGCGGCGGCGCCGGCCATCTGCTCGTGCCACCAGATGTCGCGGCCGGCCGCCATCGGCACCTCGTCGCCGGTCCGGCGCACCACGAACACGCGCTCGATCGACGGCGTCTCGGCGACGGCAGCGTCGGCGTTGGCCTTCATCGGCAGGCCGCTGCGCGGGCCGCGCACCGCGGTGTCCTGCGTGACCAGCGCCTTGCACTGCGAGTCGTTGATGCGGTCCCGCAGCGATTCGGCGGAAAAGGCGCCGAACACGATGGAGTGCACGGCGCCGATGCGCGCGCAGGCCAGCATCGCGATCGCCAGCTCCGGGACCATCTGCAGGTAGATGCAGACGCGGTCGCCCTTGCCGATGCCGTTGGCCTTGAGCACGTTGGCGAAGCGGCACACCTCTGCCAGCAGCTCGTCAAAGGAGTAGCGCCGGTCGTCGCCCGGGTCGTTGCCTTCCCAGATGATCGCCGTCTGGTCGCCGTGCCCGGCCTCGACATGGCGGTCGAGGCAGTTGTAGCAGGCGTTGAGGGTGGCGCCCTCGAACCAGCGGATGTTGGCGTTGACGAAGTCGTACTGGCGGATGTTGTCCCAGCGGCGGATCCAGGTGATGCGATCGGCTACCTCCGCCCAGAAGCTCTCCGGGTCCGCGATGGAGCGCCGGTAGCGGTTGCGGTACTCGTCGATCGACCGGATGTGCGCCCGGTCGATCGGGAAGCGGCTCTGTTCGGGAGGGTAGATCTTGGCCATGCGCGAAAGTATACCAAGGCGCGCACGGCGCGGCGTCAACGTCGAGCGATGGTGTGAGTGGTCCTCACGGAACCGATCCGCGGTATGATCGGCCGAGAACCCGCGTTACGGCGGGCTGAGCGGGGAGTATTACAATCAGAGGCTCGATGGGACCGATCGTGGCCGCGGCTGTGTTGCTGGCGGTGCCGGTACTGGCCGCCGCGGAGTGCAAGCCAGAACTGGACCAGGACGAGGTGACGGTCGAGACCTGTCCGGTCGGGAGTACCGGCTACAGCGTGGTGCAGAGCCGCACGACCGCGTCCGGAACGGTCGGCGCGGTCGTCGGCCTGCTGCTCACGGACGAAGAGCGCGGCGCGGGGGGCGCTCCCGAGCGCCGCTCGGTGCTGCACCTGGCTACCGGAGAGGGCTTCCGGCTGCGCGTGTCCGTCACTCGGCGATCCTGGTGGCGCCTCGGCGACGGCGGAGTGGTGCTCGACGTGGTGGGCGACGACGACCTGGCCACCGACCTGGAAGGGACCCGCTTCCTCTGTCTGCGGTCGCGATGGACGATCACGAGCGCAGACACCGAGGGAACGGTCGACATCCTGCAGCAGTTCGTGAGTGATTCGCGCCCGCCGCTGGGGATGAAGCGCCGCGCCACGCAGGCGACGGTGCAACGCCGTCATGCCACGGTCGTCGATCTGCGGCAGCGGCTCGCGGGCACCGACGACGCGGGCGGGCCGGACCTGGCGTCGTGGCCGCTGCTGGAGGCGCCGCTGCCGGATCTGTCCGAGAGCTTCGAGACCTGCTACGCGGGAGGCTGAGCGTCGCGGAGGCCGGTCATCAGGCCGGCTGGTGCTCCCGCGGCCGCGGCGGCGGATGGCGCTCGCCGGTGATCGTGATCCGGAACCGGTCGTCCGGGCTCGGCAGCGGATTCATGACGACGTTCAGCTCCTGGTCCGGTGGCTGCATCTCCACGTGGAAGTGGCGGAACAGCACGGCCGACACGATCAGGTACAGGAGGTCGGCGGTGGACGCCCCCAGGCAGGTGTGCGGACCCAGGCCGTACGGGCAGTACGCGTTGGGCTGCATGTGCTCCTTGCGCTCCGGGGCGTAGCGGCCGACGTCGAAGCGTTCCGGGTCGGGGAAGAACTCGGGCAGGTGGTGGGTCACCGTGTTGGCGATCATGCAGTACTCGTCCTTGGGGATCTCGTAGCCCCGGAACGGGAAGGCGGCTATGGACGTACGGGGAAGGACGGGCGCCGGGGGATGCAGGCGCAGGATCTCCATGGCCGCCCGCCGCGTCTGGATCATCTGGCGCAGCGAGTCGCGATCGGGAACGCCGTTGGCGAACGCCAGGTCCGCCTCGGCCACGACGGCGCGGTGCAGTTCCGGTTCGCGCAGGATGTGGTACAGCAGAAAGGAGGTGGCGCTGGCCGCGGTGTCCATGCCCGCGATGAACGGCCCGATGAGGGCGGCCACGGCGTCCCGTTCGTTCATGAGCCGCGGATGCTGGGCGTGGAACTTGCGAACCAGGTCGACGAAGTCGCCGTCCTGCTCCAGGTAGTCGCGCACGTGATGGTCGTCCCAGATGCGGCGCATCATCGCCAGCACGGAGCGCCTGGATGAGACGTAGCGCGGAAGATGCCTCATGAAACCGGGCCGCACCTTGCTGATGTGGATCTGAACCAGCGCCCGGAAGAAGTAGATCAGGTCGTCCATGACCTCATCCGGTTCCTGGTTGGTCGCCATGTATCCCAGCAGCGACGAAACCAGGCGCTTGACGTAGGCGAAGGCGGGAATGGGCATCCCGCGTGGCCAGCCCTGCAGCAGGTGGAGCTGGCTGTGGACCAGCTTCTCCATCTGGGCGTACAGGGTCCTGCCCGAGTAGCCGTCCTTGAGGCCGGCGCGCATGGTGCGGTGATCGGGGCCGTCCAGCTCGATGAGCGTCGGGTTGTCGCCGCCGAGCACCTGGTGGATGTCCTGCATGATCGCCCCGGACGCGAACAGGCGGTGTCCCTGCTGCTTCATCAGCGCGTTCGCGTCGGGACCGGCCAGCACCAGTGGGCGATGGTTGAGGATCGGCACCCGGAACACCGGCCCCAGCCGCTGGTACTGGGTGGTGAGGAACCTGCCCATCGCCGTGAGCATCGGCACGACGTTGCCGACGATCGGCGGTCCCGGCGCCAGCGGGATCGTCAGAGCGGACGCGGCAGCCATCACTCGGCAAGGTACCCATGCCCTGACGGACCGACAAGCCGGGTCATCATGCAACGTACCGCGGTATCATCGGTTCCGGATGGTGATGAGACGCGTGACAGGAGCGGTCCTTGCGGCTGCGCTGCTCGCTCTGCCCGCTCTCCCGGCCCTGGCGAACGAGGAGTGCACGCCGGAGGTGGGCGGGGACGCCGTGACGGTCGAGTCCTGCCCGATCGAGCACACCGGCTACCGGCTGGTCGTCAGCCGCACCACGGCCGCCGGAACGGTCGGCGGGGCCGTCCTGCTGCTGCAGGAGGATGGCGAGCGCGACACCGGGGCCGGCCCCGCGCACCGCTCGACCCTGCACGAGGTCACCGGTGCGGGCTTGAGTCACCGGGTCGTGGTCAGCCGCCGGTCGTGGTGGCGGCTCGACGGCGGCGGCGTGGTGCTGGACATCGTCGGCGCCGACGACCTGACCACGGATCTGCAGGGGACCCGCGTGCTCTGCCTGCGCTCGCGGTGGACGATCACCCCGGCCGACACCGCCGGCTTGATCGCGATCCTCCAGGAAGCGGTGAGCGATCCGGGCCCGCCGTTCGGCCTGACCGGTCTGGTCGCGGCGGAGACGGCGCGGGTCATGCACGAGATGCTGACGGGCCTGCGCACGCAACTGGCGGGCCCCGAGCAGCCGGCGGATCCCGACCTGTCGTCGTGGCCCCTGCTGTCGGAGCCGCTGCCCGACGTGTCCGCCCAATTCGCGGCCTGCCACCTGGACCGGTGAGCGGCGCCGGAAATGCCGGTCAGGTTGGGGAGGTGGCGCGGTGCAGGTCGGCGTCCGTGTCGATGTCGAGCTCGCCGCCGGGAAACTCCACGACCTCGAGCGCTGCGCAGCCGCGCAGTACGCGTTTTGCGCCGCTGTCGCCGGTGAGCGCAGCAAGCCGGTCGAACAGCGCCGGCGCGAACAGGACCGGCGCGCCGACGGTACCACCGTAGGCGCAGGCGACCGCCTGGGCTTGCCCGCGGCGAAAGCGCTCGATCAGCATCGCCAGCACGGCGGCCGCCAGCCGCGGCTGGTCGCAGGGGAGCACGACGCAGCCGGCCGGTCGGTGGGCCGCGGCCGCGCGTACTCCGCACGCGATCGAGCCGCCCACGCCGTCGGCCCAGCGCGGGTTGCTCACGGGCAGGACCGGCAGGTCGGCGACCGCCGCGCCGACCGCCTCCTGATCGGCGCCGAGCACAACCATCACCGGCCGGCAGCCGGCGTCGAGCGCCGCCCGCGCGGCACGACGGACCAGGGGCTCGCCGTCGATCGGCCCGAACTGCTTGGGGCGGCCGAGCCCG
>JAPOQV010000107.1 GCA_026710565.1 Spirochaetaceae bacterium
GGCGCGGCGTCTCGGCAGCCGTTAGGGTGGCGGGGGCTGGTGGATCTACGAGATCGTCCCCGGGCTGCCGGAGATCGGGCTGCTCAGCGCCGAGGCCACCGTCAACCGGCGATTCGTCCGCCACTGGATGCAGCTCATCCGTTTCAAGGTGGGAGTCGCCCGCGCGACGTTCACCTCGGAGCGATGGACGGAGGCCATCTCCCTGATCGCCCAACTTGCCCTCCTGGTATTGGGCGTCCTGCTGATCGGCAGCGGAGAGCTCACCGTCGGCGGCTTCGTGGCGCTGGTCGAGTACTTCGCGATGACCAGGGCCGTACTGGCCACGATCAACTTCGCCGGCGTGATGAGTCAGCAGCGAGTAGCCGGCATCGACCGGTATCTCAGAACGCTGGAGCTGCCCACCGAGGTCGATGGCACCGCCACGGTCCGACGGGTCGAACACGGGGCGATCCGATTCGACGAGGTCACGTTCGGCTATGCGGGGCGAAACGACGTGCTGACCGGACTCAGCCTGGACGTGACCGCGGGCGAGAAGATCGCGCTCGTCGGGGCAAGCGGCGCCGGCAAGTCGACGATCATCAGCCTGCTGCTCCGGTTCTATTCCCCCGGCGCCGGCCGGATCGCGCTCGACGGCAGCGACATCGCATCGTTTCCGCTCGTGGCGCTGCGCCGAGATGTCGGCGTGGTGAGGCAGGAGCCCATTCTCTTCACGGGGACGCTCCGGTCGAATCTCTGCCTCGGGATCGAGACCGACCCGCCGGACGAGGCTCTGTGGGCGGCGTGCGAATCCGCGAAGATCGACGACTTCGTCCGCTCGCTTCCCGACCGGCTCGACACGGTGGTCGGCGCCAGCGGCCGGCAGATGTCAGGCGGACAGAGACAGCGCCTGGCGATCGCTCGCGTGCTGCTCCGAGACTCCCGGATCCTGGTATTCGATGAAGCCACGTCGGCGATCGACCACCAGGCGGAGACGGCCATCCATGCCGCCCTCACGCAGGCCAGTGCGGGGCGCACGACCATCGTCATCGCCCATCGCCAGTCGACGATACGGTCGAGCGAGCGCATCGCGTTCCTTGCCGGCGGGCGCGTCGCGGCAGTCGGCGCCCATGAAGAACTGCATGCAACCTGCCCGGAATACCGTGTCCACTTCGGAGCTGCCGAATGAGCGGCGCGGACCTGGACACGATGAACCGGCGCGTGGTGCTGCGCTCGCTCGCGCCCTGCGTCAGACCCTACCGGGTCGGCCTCGCGCTGGCGCTGCTGTTCAAGTTCCTCCTCGTGCCGCTCGGCCTGGTGCCGGCGTTCCTGTTCCGGGCATTCGTCGACGAGGTTCTGGTGGGTGGCAGGATCGGCTACTTCGCCCCGTTGCTCGTCGCGTACCTCGCGGCGTTCGGGCTGGAGACGCTGCTGCACACGCTCTCGGCGCAGCAGGCAAACCGTGTCTACAACCGGGTGGCGCTGGAGGTAAGGCGACTCATCTGGAGCTCCTACCTCGCCGCTCCAGACGACGAAGCGCCGAGCGCGTCCGCCGGGGAGATGCGCACGGTCGTCGACGAGGATGTCGAGCGGATCGAGTCGTTCCTCAGCGGGCACGTCATCGAGACCGGATTCCAGGCGACGCGAGCCGTCGTCACCGCCGTGGTCATCGTGATCATAAGCTGGCAGTTGGCCCTGATCAGCCTGGCGCTCGGGGCGGCGTCCTTCGGGTTGGCGCGCTGGCTGAGCCGGCGGATGCGCGCGAACGCGGAGCTGCGTTGGCCCCGGTACTACGAGTACGTCGACTGGCTGCATGAGCGCATCCAGGGATGGCGCGAGCTCCGCACGATGGCGGCCGAGGCTCGCCACAGGCGGGAGTTTCGGGAGCTGAACAAGGAGCAGACCTATTACCGTGTCGTCCAGGCGCTGGTGAACTCCGCCCAGCAGGGACTTGCGGAGATCAAGGACAACCTCGTCACGCGCGGCGCGACCTACTTCGTCGGCGGGCTGTTCGTGCTCACCGGCCAGATGACGGTGGGGGTGCTGCTGGGGTTTCTCCGCCTCTACACCAATCTGATCGAGGCGACGCAGGTGCTGGCGGAAATCACGGTACGGACCCAGGACTCGTACCCCGGTCTCCGGCGCGTGATCCTCCACCTCCGCGGCCGGCACGCAGTGCGGCAGCCGCCATTCGAGGACGCGAGATCGGGCGAGCTTCGGCTTCATCACGTGGACTTCGCCTATCACGCCGGCGCCCCGGTGCTCCACGACGTGAGTGCTGCCGCGCCGCGCGGGGCGGTGACCGCGATCGTGGGTCGCAGCGGCAGCGGCAAATCGACGATGGCGAAGCTCATGATCGGCATGGAGCGTCCGACCTCCGGCACGGTCACGCTTGCCGGACAGGACCTGCACGGCATCGACCGGCGCGATCTCCTTCGCTCGTATGCGGTGGCGTGGCAGGAGAGCATGCTGTTCAATCTCACCATCCGGGAGAATCTGACGCTCGCCGATCCGGCCGCGGACGACGCAGCCCTCGCGGACGCCTGCCGGCGCGCGGTGATCCTGGATTTCATCCTGTCCCTGCCCGACCGCTGGGACACCCTCATCGGCGAGCGCGGGATCAAGCTCTCGGGCGGTCAGAAGCAGCGGCTCGTCATCGCCAGGGCGCTCCTCAAGGACGCGCCGATCGTCGTGCTCGATGAAGCGACCTCGCAGGTCGACTCGGCCACCGAGGCCAGGCTCCAGAGCACCATCCGCGAGCTGGCGGACCGGCGAACGGTGATCATCATGGCGCACCGGCTGTCGACCATTGAGCTCGCCGACCGCGTGCTCGTACTCGAAGGCGGAGCCATCGCCGGCACCGGACCCCCCGGCGAGCTGATACGCACGAACACCGCCTACCGTCGCCTGTTCGCCGATCAGTCCACAGAGCCAGTCTGACCGACCATCGCGAAGGCGGGGCCGACCGCACGGGCGAGCCTGACTATCCTCGATGCCAACCTGTGTCGACCGCCACGTCTTCGCCATAGACGAGCTCCCAGCCGCGGAATACCAGCGCCACGCCCTTGAATTCCACGTCCGGGTACTGCTGGGCCAGCCGACCGTCCGCCAGATAGGCGCGCAACTGCGCGAGGGCATCATCGGCCACCGCCGTCACCCGTGCCTCGGTTTCCGGAGCGCGGCTCAGGTACTTCAGCTCGATCACGAAGCCGTAGCGCATGCCCGGATAGCGCGCCATGAGCGGCTCCAGCACGATGTCCGCATAGCCCTTCGCCAGTTCCTGCTCCGTGTGGAAGACGTAGTACTCCGATGCGCCCAGGTAGGCCGCGAGGAATCCTTGCAGGACCTTCTCTCCCTGGATGTAGTCGCGGATTCCGGTGTGCTCGGTCACGGCCTTGGACAGTCGCTCGACGGCCGGCCGCCAGTCGCCCTCCAGCGCCATCCGCCGCGTGAGCCCGTTGAACTCCACGAGGTTCAGCGAGAATACGCCCACGTCGTCGTAGGCGTCGCGCAGGTAGCTGTACATCAGCCGCCGCACGGTCTGGTTGGGAATGCCCAGCCGCGGCACGCCGGCGACGACATCGCGGATGCTCAGCAGGCCGAAGTAGTGCATCAGGGAAATGAAGTTTTCCGGATCTGTCAGCCGCGCCTGCGGGAACGTCTCGGCGATTTCGCTGTCCGCCCGTCCCTCGGCGATCACGCGGCGCAGCAGGTCGAAGTTGCCGTTCAACTGCCTCCCGGTGAGCAGCAGGTGGCGCAGCTTGCCGTAGTCGATGCGCACGTTGCTGTCGATCAGGTTGTCAGGTCCGCGTTTGTTGGGAACCGAGTGCTTCACGTAGTGGAGCACCATGTCGGTGTTGTATATGACGTTTTCGGCGGTCTTCGCGAACCGGTAGCCGTCGTACCACTCGCGCATGGTGCCCAGCGCCGTCTCGACGTCCTGGTCGAACACGCCCAGATCCCGATACGTCTCCAGCATGCGCCGCACCTCGCCCTCGATGAATCCGAGCATCTCGTTGAACTCGGCCCGGAGGCTCAGGTTGGCGCCGATGTTGAAGCCGCTCGTCACGTCGTCCATGGTCACCGGCGAGACACCCGTGACGAACAGCCGCTCCACGCTGCCGTTCTCGGTGCCGGCCTTGAGCGTCGCGAAGAAGCTGCGGTAGAAGCCGCCGCCGTGGGTGAACGCGTGGTACGCCTCCGCTCCCTCGCCCGCGAGGATCGTGTTGGCGAAGTTGTCGTACTCGTCGATCAGGACGTAGAGCGGAATCCCCTCCCGCCGGGCGTGCAGGAACAGCTCGTCGAGCTGGCCGTTGATGGTGGGCGGGGCCTGGATGCGGTCGAACGCCGCATCCGGGAAGAGGTCGGGATTGTCCTCTACGGCGTCCCGGACGTGCCTGCGGCAGTACTCGTCGAACTCCCGTTCCAGGTTGGCCGGGTCGCTGCCGAAGGTGGAGAAGTTGAAGCGCACCACCACGTAGCGGCCGCGGTTCGGGGTCGGCCGCCGGCAGATGTCAAGGCCGCCGAACACGCGCTCGAAGTCGTCCGCCTGGTTGCGGTCGTAGTAGCTCTCCAGCATCGACAGCCAGCAGGTCTTGCCGAAGCGCCGCGGGCGGATGAAGAAGACGAAGCGCTCCTGCTCCAGCGCGTGCAGGAAGCGCGTCTTGTCGACGTACAGGCAGCCTTCCAGGCGGATGCCCTTGAAGTAGGCGCGCCCGTAGGGAATCGCAGGGAAATGCGCGAGACCGCCGGGCGGGGCATCCGGTGAGGGCATGCTGAGCATCCTATCAAACGGTGCGTGTCTCGCTCCCGCCGTGTCGATGGACGCGCGGCGTCCAACCCGCGAACATGGCGGCAGCCCACTCGCGGCGAGGAGGAGCCATGATTCCGGCCTACTTTCGCGGCACGCCCGACGATCCGGGACACGACCTGCACCTGTTCCTGGACGACTTCGCGATCGAGGACCGCTGGGACGCGACGCGCGTCCAGAACGAGGCGGTCCGCCATCCGCACAATCCGGTGCTGGTGGCCGACCTGCCGTGGGAGCGGACCGCGGCCGGCCCCAACGTCCTCTACGACGAAGAGGAGAACCTGTTCCGCATGTGGTACGTGCTGGCCAGCTCCAGCGTCTGGACCAAGGGGCTCTCCGGCAGGGCAACGGCGGCCGACGAGTACGGCCCCTACCTGATGTCCTACGCGGAGAGCGACGACGGCGTGCACTGGCGCAAGCCGCTCTTCGACCGCTTCCCCTACCGCGGCTTCGACCGCACGAACATCGTGATGACCGGCCGCGAACGGTGCCAGGAGTTCTCGGTCACCCCGACGCCCTCGCCGATGGCCGACCGCGGCCGCTTCATGTGCGTCTACAAGGACGTCGGCCACCGCGCGTACGCGCAGGCCGACCTCAACGACTATCCGGTCAAGGACGCGGTCTGCCTGGCCTTCAGCGACGACGGCGTCGACTGGCGCATCTACGAGGGCAACCCGATCCATCCGGCGCTCGACAGCAAGTACAACCTCTACTGGGACGCGCGCCTGGAGCACTGGATCATGAGCGGCCGCCCGTTCGCGCGCGCCGCCACCGAGCAGCTCCAGCGACTCATCGGCCGGGCGCTGCGCAGCGGCCAGGCGCTGACCCTGGCCGGCGGCATAGGCGCGGGCGAGGAGGTGCCGGGCAGCGCGGAGGCCGGTATCGCCGGCATCGGCCGCGCCGGCGCCGTGGAGAACGTCCGCACCCGCATCAGCATCCACGTCAGCCCCGACCTGAAGACCTGGTACCCGCCGCGGGAGGTGCTGATGCCGGACGCCGCGGACGACGAAGAGCAGATGTTCTTCGACCACATGACCATGCAGCCGTACGGATCGCAGTACCTGGGCTACCTGGGCGTGCAGCCGCGCGACGGCACCGGCCACTCCTGGATCGAGCTGACCGCCAGCCCAGACGGCATGCAGTGGTTCCGGCCGCGCGACCGAAAGCCGTTCCTGCCGCGCGGCCCGGAGGGAAGCTGGGACGCCGGCCACGTCTGGGCGATCCGCGCCGCGATCCCGTACGGCGAGTGGCTCTATATGTACTACTCCGGGTCATCACGGCCGTGGCGCTACCGCTTCCCGGACAACAACCGCTCGATCGGGCTGGCCCGCATCCGGCGAGACCGCTTCGTCGGCTACCACGGCGGGGTCACCGGCGGCCACCTGCTGTCACGCGAGGTGAAGGTCGGAGGTCCGCGGCTGCTGGTGAACTGCTCCGCCGAGCACCGTGCCTTCAGCCGCGAGTGGCACGGGTCGCTGCACACCGAGCTGGTCGACCGGGCCGGCCATGCCATACCCGGCTACACCTTCGCGGAGTGCGACCCCAACCACATGGACGACACCGCCGCGCCGATCACCTGGGGCGGCAAGGACCTGGGCGCGCTGGTCGGGCAGGCGGTCTACATCCGCTTCTTCATGCGCAACAGCTACGTGTTCGGCTTCCGCTTCGCCGGCGCCGACTGATCGGAGGGCGCCACACCCGTCCAGTCGGTGCCGACCTGAAATCCGAGGGCTGACGCCACGTCACGCTGCCGGCCGTCGAGAGTCATAAAGCTGATCTCCGCAGGACTCAGCGCGACAAACAGCGCCGTAGCGACGTGCCACAGATCCGCACCCCGCAAGTAGCCGGCCGCAAGCGTCCGCTCCAGTTCGGCAGCCAGCGGACGATCCGGCAGTATCCAGTCGATCCCTGATAGCGCGTCAGCTTCGAACTCCCTCTGCTCACGGGCAAACGCGGCGCGCAATTCCGCCTCCAACAGACTCGAGGACAAGCGCCGCGAGAAGCCCTCCAGTCGCTCTCGGAGGTCGCTCCCGTGCGGCTCGTCGAATGCGATTGCCACCAGCGCGGAGGTGTCTACGTAGGCGATGCTCACTCGTCACGCTCGACAAGGAACCGGTCCAGCGCACCGGATCTGCGGGCCACCGGCTGGAGAAGTGTGCGCGGCTCGCGCGAGCGCACGAGCACGCCCCGGCGCTCCAATTCGTCGAGCCGCTCATCGATGGTCTGCGGCTTCTGCTCGATGGGATGGATCTCTGCCACCGGCTCGCCGTGGTGCGTGACGGTGACCGGCGTGCCGGAGCGCACCAGCCGCAGCACCTCCGAGAAGCGCGCCTTGGCTTCGTACGTCGAGTACACGGTGCTCACGACCCCAGTATGACTAGTCAGACTATACTCTGGCAACCCCGTGACTGCCGGCTCGGCTCAGCCCTTCAGCGATCCGAGCATCACGCCCTTGACGAAGTACTTCTGGATGAACGGATAGACCATCACGATCGGGCCGATGGTGATCAGGATGGTCACCGCACGCACCGACTGCGGAGGGATGTGCTCCTTGACCGGCAGGTCCTCCACGAAGTCGAGCAGCTCGTCGAAGGTGACGAGCTGGATCATGTCGCGCACCAGCATCTGCAGGACGCGCTTGTCGGCGTCGTTGATGTAGATGAGGGCGTCGAACCACGCGTTCCAGTGCGACACCGCCGCCCACAGCGCGATCGTCGCCAGCACCGGCTTGGAGACCGGCAGGACGATGCGGAACAGGATGGTCCAGTAGCCGGCGCCGTCGATGATCGCCGAGTCCTCCAGCGACTGGTCGATCGTCATCATGAAGTTGCGGGCGATGACGATGTAGTAGACGTTCAGCGCCACCGGGATGATGAGCACCCAGCGGGTGTTGATCATCCCCAGCGAACGGATCAACAAATAGGTGGGGATCAGTCCTCCCCCGAACCAGAGGGTGAAGATGAACAGCGTGGTGATGGTGCCGCGGCCCGGCAGGTCGCGCTTCGCCAGCGCGTAGGCGCCGCTGAAGGTGATCAGCAGCGTGGTCAGCGTCCCGAACACGACGCGGTGGATGGTGTTCAGGTAGGCCTGCAGCACGTCGTTCTCCTGCAGCACGAAGCCCCAGGATGAGACCGTCCAGCGGTCGATCCAGAGGTGCATGCCGAGCGAGGTCACCTCCTCGACCGGTGAGAACGAGGTCAGGAACAGGTTCCAGAACGGGTAGATGATCGACAGCGACAGCAGCAGCAGCAGCGCGTGGTTGCAGGCGTCGAAGGCCAGGCCGAGCGCCGAGCGGCGCCCCAGCGCCGTCGCTACCATGCCGTCGCTACCATGCCGTCGCTACCATATCGCGTACTCGCTGAAGCGGCGCAGGATCCAGTTGACGCCGATGAGCACCACCACGCCGACGGTGTTCTGAAACAGACCGACCGCCGTGGAGTAGGAATAGCGCGCCTGTTCGATTCCCGAGCGGTAGATGTACGTGCTGAACACGTCGGCCACCTCGTACACCGCCGGGTTGTACAGGTTGAAGATCTGCTGAAAGGACTCCTCCAGGATGTTGCCCACCTGCAGCAGGAACAGGATCACGATCGCGGGAATCAGCGACGGCAGCGAGACGTAGCGCGCCTGGTGATAGCGGTTGGCGCCGTCGATGGCCGCCGCCTCGTACAGCGTCGGATCGACCGAGCTGAGCGCGGCCAGGTAGATGATGCTGCCCCACCCCATGCCCTGCCAGATGCCGGTCACCACCAGCAGTCCGCGAAAGGTCTCCTTGCGCGCCAGCCAGTTGACCGGCTCCCAGCCGAGAAGGCTCCAGATATAGCCGGCGATGCCGCGCTGCGGAGACAGCACCTCGGTGAGGATGCCGCCCAGGATCACCCAGGAGATGAAGTGCGGAAGGTAGGAGATCGTCTGCGAGGTCCGCTTGTACAGCGTCGAGCGGACCTCGTTGAGCATCAGCGCCAGGATGATCGGCATGGGAAAGGAGAAGATGATGCGCAGGACGCTGATCCAGAACGTGTTGAACAGCACCCGGAAGAAGAACGGATCGCGGAACAGCCAGCGGAAGTGCTCGAAGTCGTTCCAGGGGCTGGCGATGATGCCCCGGTGAATGGTGAAGTCCTTGAAGGCGATCAGCACCCCGTAGATCGGGATGTACTTGAAGACCACCAGCAGGCCGAAGGACAGCACCAGCAGCGAGTAGACGTGGCGCATGCGGATCGCCCGCGCGACCTTCTGGCGCCGCAGCGCCGCGCGGTGAGGTTCCGCGGGCGCGGTCGGCGGGGCCGTGGCGGGGGCCGGTTCCGACACCGGCGGCCTCAATGGGGGAAGCCCGGCTGCAATCGAGCCGGGCTTCCCGTGTCGGTCTCCTCGGTGATCAATACACGAATTTCCCCTCGCGGAGCGGCAGCACCTGCGGCATCTTCGCCAGCTCGTCCAGCAGCTCCTGACCGCCGGCGGACAGCCAGCGCTCCACGTAGGCGTCCCACGCGGCGTCGATGTCCAGGTCCGAGGTCACCGCCTCCCACGTGAACTCGTCGCGGATCGTGTTCAGCGCGCCGCGCAGCTTCGCGGACAGCTCGACGTAGTCGGTCTCTCCCAGCACGTCCTGGCGGAATTGCGGCACGGCCCAGTCGGCGCCGGGACCGAAGCGAAAGTACTGCTCAAGCTCCTTGTTGAGCACCGGAATCTGGTAGCGGCTGTACAGCTCCGTATGGCGGGTGTTGGCGTTGTAGTAGCCGAAGCCCCACTGGCCGCCGAACCCGCGCTGACCTTCGATCGCGGTCGGATAGGAGTTGCCCGGCTCGCCGTCCCACTCGAAGTTCACGCCCTCGGTGCCGTACTGCATGTAGAGCATGCCGTAGTCGTCGAAGTTGACGTAGTCGTAGATCTGCAGGATCCTGGCCAGCTTCTCGTCGGAGACGCCGACGTGCACGGCGCTGATACCGTTGGCGTCGATCGGGAAGGCCGCGACCGAGGGAGCAGCGTACTGCTTGCCGTCGTAGGCGATGGTCGGCGGCGTCACCACCACCTTGGCGTCCGGGTAGCGGGCGATGATCGCCTGCGGGATCTCGTGGTCGCGGCTCGTATCGCCGCTCAGCCCGATGTTGCCGTAGGCGAAGGTGTAGGTGCCGTAGATGCCGGCGATGATCTTGTCGTACATCGTCGGCTTGCGGTTCACCGCCGGCAGCTCCGAGTCCATCAGGCCGTCCTGGAACCAGCGTTGCGCCGTCTTCAGCGCCTCCCTGAACTGCGAGTGCACCGCCTGTTTCACGGTCTTGCCGCCGTCGTTGTAGTTGTCGGCGCCGTTGACGCCGTGCAGCGCCAGGATATAGTGCAGCCCGAAGGCGTTGGACTCATTGGAGATGCCCAGCGGGATCACGTCGTGCACGCCGCCCGAGGGATCGCCGTCGCGGAACAGGTACAGGATCTCCTCGACCTGGTCGGCGGTGAACGCCTCCTTGGTCCAGAAACAGGAGCCTTCGCAGTGCCTGGCGCCGACCGGAATCAGTCCCGGGACCTCGACACCGACCGCCTCCAGGTAGTCCAGCCGGAAGAACGGCTCGTAGGTGGTGCCGACCTTGTAGTCCAGCGCGCGCACCAACCCCATGTACTGGTCCTCCGATCCGGGCACCAGCCCCAGCTTCCATGCCAGCGGCCCGCTGGCGTCCAGCCACGCGGTGTAGCCGGGCGCGTGCTCGCGGATCATGTCCCGCGGGATGCTGCGGAACGCCCCCTTCGTGAAGAAGTCCACCATGTTCACGAAGGCGTAGGTGTAGTCGGTGTGCTCGCCGGAAGCGATCATGAGATTGATCTTCTCCCGATCCGTGTAGTCGATCTGCTTGTTGACGAGCGTGACGTCGAACAGCTCCTCCAGGTGCAGTTGCACCTCGTTGCCGTCCTGGACCTCGGCACCGTAGAGCCCGAACCAGGAGATTTCCATCGGCTCCGCCGTGGTAGCGACCTGCTGGCCGGCCGCCACCAGCCCGAGCACCGGCAGAACCATCAGTGCAAGAACGAACGTGGTCAACTTTTTCATTGGACCACCTCCTATGACGGCATGATGTACCGTGGCGATGAGCCGTTCAAGTACGCGGGTCGAACCATCGAACCCTCGCCTCTTGGAAAAGTGGATCTACGACGGCATGCGCGAAGAGGAGGCGGAGCAGCTTCCTGCGGATCTGAAAGAGCGGGCTCGGGGTTCACTTCCGTGGCATGGTTGAAGCGAGCGACCAGTATTCAGTCCGCCGATCAGAGGCATCGACGCGCCCGTCCGTCGTCCGTCGTGCTCCGCGGAATCTGTCGGATCCGCTGACGCGCCAATCCGAGCGACTTCGACTACGTCCGGTAGCGTATCATGGAGGCATGAAACCGCTTCCCAGCGCGACCTTCGGCGACACCGGCCTGAACGTGACCCGGCTCGGCTTTGGCACCGCCCTGGCGGGCCCCGCCAAGCCGCACTGGACCGACGAGGCCGCGGACCGGCAGCTCAACCAGGTGCTCGACGCCGGCATCAACTTCGTCGACACCGCCTACGACTACGCCGAGGCCGAGCGCCGCATCGGCGCCTACCTGGGCGACAGGTATGGCGAGTTCATCCTGGCCACCAAGTGCGGCTGCACGGACACCCTGCCCGGCAAGAACGCATCCACACACGAATGGACACGGGACAACCTGCTCCGCGGCCTGGAGATCAGCCTCAAGCGCCTGGGCCGCGACAGCGTCGACGTGATGCAGCTCCACAACCCCAGCGTCGCGGAGTGCGAGGCCGGCGGCCTGGTCGACGCCCTGCAGGAGATGCGCCGCAACGGGCAGGTGCGCTTCATCGGCGTCTCCACCATGCTGCCGGATCTGCCGACCTACCTCGACTGGGGCGTGTTCGACGTGATGCAGATCCCCTACTCGGCGCTGGAGCGCGGGCACGAGGAGTGGATCACCCGCGCGGGCGAGGCCGGCGTGGGCATCGTCATCCGCGGCGGCGTGGCGCAGGGAGAGCCGGGCAGCGGGCGCGGGTCGGAGGACCGCTGGGCGGTCTTCGAGCGCGCCGGCCTCGACGAGCTGCGCGAAGCCGGCGAGAGCCGCTCGGCGTTCGTGCTGCGCTACACGCTGAGCCACCCGCACGCCCACACCATCATCGTCGGCACCACGCGGCCCGGGCACCTTCGGGAGAACGTGGCCGCGGTACTGCGCGGACCGCTGCCGGAGGACACCCTTGCCGAGGCGAAGCGGCGGCTCGACGACGCCGGCGAGCGGCCCGCTCCGGCGGCGTAGCCCACGGGACGTGCTGGAGATCACGCCGGACCTGACCATCCCGGACGACGAGCTCGATGAGCGCTTCGTCCAGGCCAGCGGGCCGGGCGGTCAGAACGTGAACAAGGTGGCCACCGCGGTGCAACTCCGCTTCGACGCGGCGGGCTCGCGGGCGCTGCCCCCGGAGGTGCGGGAGCGCCTGCTGCGCGCGGCCGGATCCAGGTTGACCGCCGACGGCGCGGTTCTCATCACGGCGCGCCGCTTCCGCACCCAGGAGGCGAACCGTCGCGATGCGCGCGCACGGCTGGCCGCGCTCATCGCACGGGCGACGCAGGAGCCCCGGCAGAGACGCCCTACCCGCCCGAGCCGCGCCGCCCACGAACGGCGCCTGCAGGAGAAGGCACAGCGTGGCGCCATCAAACGCCGGCGCTCCGAGCGACCGGACCACGATGAGTGAACGAAATGCGCTCGCGCGGCGCCGCCGCCGGCTGATCTTCAACAACGACGGCGACGACCTGTACTCGATGCGCCCGGACGAGCACGGCAGCGCTGCCGAGGCGCTGCTCGCGGAGCGCACCACGGCCCTGTGGGGCTCCCAGGTCGACTCGATCTGGTACTACTCGACCCACGGCATGCGGCTGCACCACTCGGGCGGCCCGTTCGGCCGGCTGTACGGCTGCCCGGATCCCGACGCCACCGCCACCGCCAACTACCGCCGCCTGCTGGCCGGGGGCAGAGACGCCCTGGAGGTGATGATCGACGCCTGCCGGGAGCACGGCGTGGAGATCTTCTACTCCAACCGCATGAACGACTGCCACGACGCGTTCGACGACTCGATCCTGTACCACATCCGCCGGCTGCACCCCGAGTGGTCGCTGTCCACGCGCGAGGAGGGCCGCAGGCACCGCTACCCGGAGATCCGCTCCTTGTGGACGGCGTGGAACTTCGAGGTCGACGCGATTCGCGACCTGACCGTGGAGGCGATGCGCGAGGTGTGCCGGACCTACGACATCGACGGCATCGAGCTCGATTTCTGGCGATTCACCTGCTATTTCCCGGAGAGCACGCGGCACGAGCCGGTGACGCAGGAGCATCGCGACCTGATGACAGACCTGGTGCGCCGCATCCGTCGGGCGGTGGACGAGGAGGCCGACCGCCGCGACCGGCCGATCCTGCTGGCCGGCAGGTGCGTCGCCGACCAGGAGATCTCGCGCAACGCCGGTCTGGACGTGGAGGCGTGGCTCCGGGAGGGCCTGGTCGACCTGCTGTCGCTGGCGTATGGCACGGAACACATCCCGCCGATCGGTCCGCTGGCCGGGCTGGCCCACCGCCACGACACGCCGATCTATCCCATACTCAGTCCGCACCGCAAGACCCCGGCAGCCGCCATCGGCCGGGAGCACGCGCAGAAGTTCGAGCACTACGGGAATCTCCCCGCCTGGCGCGGCGTGGCCCGAGCGCTGCGCGCGCAGGGCGCCGACGGGTTCCAGCTCTTCAACTTCTTCAACCCCACCCGCCCGCAGTGGTGGCAGGCAGGCGAGGAAGAGACGATGGCCGGCAAGGACACCGTGTACGAGTGGGACTTCCTGCCGTCCCAGCGCGCCGGCTGCCCCACCTTCGCGGACCTGCGCCTGACCCGCGACCGCTGGCCGGTGGAAGCGGACGCCGATGGAACCGAGCCGCTGCCGCTGTTCGTGGGTGAGGAGGTCGTGCCGCCGCCCACCGGCACTGAGAGCCGGCACACCGCGCTCTGCGTGCACGTCACCGGCGGCCTCACCCGGCACCACCGGCTCTGGCTGACCGTGAACGGCACGCGGCTCGACCGGTGGAGGCCGGCCGCGCTGCAGCTCCTCACCGACGATCCGGTCGCTGCCTGGATCGAGTTCCACGACGGCCTGCAGGCGTTCCGCAAGGGCAGGAACGACATTCGGGTGTTCGTCCGCTCCACCTCGCCCGCGGCCGCCGCCACCTTGACCATCGACCGCATCCAGCTCGAGCTCACGTACTGAGCTCGCCTACGCCGACGGTGAATTGACCATGTTGATGATTCCTGCTATCCTCCATGTAATCAACCATGGAGGATCGACATGCCGTTGAACATCAAGGACGCCGGTACGCACGCCCTGGCGAAACGGCTCGCCAGCCTTACCGGCGAGTCCATGTCCAAAGCCGTCAGGCGCGCGATCGAGCAGCGACTGGCGCAGGTGGAAACGGCACGCGCTGGAATCCGGCTCGCCGATGAACTGGATCGCATCGCCTTGCACTGTGCCAATCTGCCACGACTCGACCGTCGGAGCGCCGAACAGATCATCGGCTACGACGAGCGCGGCTTGCCGGCCTGATGGTGGTCGACACGTCCGCTCTCATCGCAATTCTGGACGATGAGCCGGAACGCCGGCTCTTCAATCGGATGATCGAGGCGGCGACCGCGACCTATGTCAGCGCCGCGAGCCTCCTGGAGACTCGGATCGTACTGTTTGCCCGTTCGGGCGACGCCGCCGTCCTGGCGCTCGACGCCTTCCTGCTCAAGAGCCGCATGCAGGTCATGGAGGTCTCACCTCGCATCGCCGACATCGCCTTCGACGCCTATCGAAAGTGTGGCAAGGGGACCGGGCATGGAGCGTCGCTGAACTATGGGGACTGTCTCTCCTACGCCCTGGCCAAGCACTTGGACGCTGCGCTGCTGTTCAAGGGCGATGACTTCTCGCGCACGGACCTTCGCGCCGCCACCGACGAGTTGACGACGCGACCCGACGAATCGGATGCGCGGGTGGAGTGGGAGCCCGGAGATGGCAACGAGCCGGCGCATAGCTGACCTGATCGCGGCCCCGGCGGCCGGAGGAGAAGGTGGCACACATTGACGAGCAATCGATCACCGCCGGCGCCAAGCGCTTCGTGGCGGTCGGGGCCAACGGCACGGTCGGCCTCCGACGGGGTATCTTCGACCCGGAGCCGATGCCCGATCTGCCACCTGCCACGCCACATGACGCGCTGTTCCGCGCGTTGCTCGGAGACCCCGGACGGGCCAACACGTTGGTACGCGAGCATCTGCCTCCCGCAGTCGCTGCGGAACTGTCGGACGCCCCGATCCGCCTGGTCGATGCGAGCTTCGTGGATGCCGTCCTGCACCAGAGCCACAGCGACCGGCTGTTCGAGGCGCGACTGAAGGGCGGCGGCACCGCGTTCGTCTACGTGCTGCTGGAGCACAAGGCGGCGCCCGATCCGGGCACCCCGTTGCAGATGCTCAGCTACATGGTGCGCATCTGGCAGCGCTATGCCGAGGACCGTGCATCGCGCCTGCGGGCGCTGCCGCCGATCGTCCCGCTGATCTTCTATCACGGCCGCACGCGCTGGAGCGGGGCGCTGTCGGTGGCGGAGATGATCGCGGGCGAGGGGGAGTTGGTGGCGTTTGCGCGCCGGCTGTGCTGCGTGCTGCATGATCTGGGTGAGCGACCGCTGGCAGCGCTGTCGGGCGACCCTGCGGTATGGTCGGGGCTGGCGGCCTTGGTGGCGGCGTTCCGCGGGCAGCCGGAAGAAGGGGTGCTACGGCGGATCCTGTCGGGGTTGCCGGACGGAAGCGAGTTGGAGATGCAGGTGCTCTCGTATATTGTGAGGATCTACGAGCTGACGCCCGCGGTGCTGGAGACGGCGGCGCGGGCGGCGAAACCGCAACGCTGGGAGGCGCTGATGTCAACCGTCGCGGAAGCATGGGTGCGGGAGGCCAAGGCCGAGGGTAGAGTCGAAGGCAAGGCTGAGGGCAAGGCCGAGGGCAAGGCCGAGACGCTGCTTCGTCTTCTGCAGCGGCGATTCGGTCCTGTTCCGGAGAGTGCTCGGGCACGGGTGGCTGTGGGGTCGGCGACGGAGATCGATGCCTGGCTCGATGCCCTGCTTGACGCGCAAAGCCTGACGGAGGTGTTCGACGCCCGAGCTCATTGATCGCCGTCGATCGGCCACAGCGGCGTCTTCCATCGCTGCGCTTCCTGCCTGATCTGTACCGTGTTCTCCGCATCAAGGCAGCCGAGATCGACCGCACGGTTTCCGATCTGGTCAACGAGTCCGTTCGCGTGCGATTGGCCGAGGACGCCGAAGATCTTGCAGCCTTCGATGAGCGCGCGAACGAACCCAGCTTGAGATTCGAAGATGCCCTGAACGACCTCAAGCGCCGTGGCAAGATATGAGTTGCTCATCAAGCCCTCGGGACGATGATCGGCACATGGTGACGATCACCAGGATAGGGCACCGGCGAGACGTGTACCGCTGACGATCGCCGGCGAGGGGCAGGTTGATGTTTCCTGTATCCTCCATGAGCTCAACCTTGGAGAATCGACATGCCGCTCAACATCAAGGACGCCGAAACGCACGCGTTACACAGGCGTGCGATGCCGCGCCGCATTCTTCTCATTGCGGGATGCTCGACGCCGGAACGACTGGCCGCTCGCGAGCTGCAGGAACACTTCAGGCTCTTGGGCGTGGATGCCCCGGTGACCGAGTTGCACCGCGGCGAGAGCGTGCCTCGCGGATCGGTCTGCCTTGGCGCGGCGCTGTTGCCCGCAAACGCGATGGACGCCCTGTCCCGTGTTCGCGACGACGGCTTCCTGCTCTATGGGAGGAACGACACGATCCACGTCGCCGCGAACCTGCCGCGCGGAACCCTGTTCGGGTGCTATTGCTACCTGGAGTCCCTGGGCGTCCGCTGGCCGGAGCCCGGCCAACCGGCGGAGCTGACCCGGCGGACGTTCGATCTTCCTGCCGAGCCTGAGGCCGGCGTCGACAACCCCGACTTCCCGATTCGCGGCAACAACTGCTACTGCCCGACGAATGCGCATGACCTGCAGATCACCATCGACATGATCGAGTGGTTCACGCGACAGCGCTGCAACCTGCACTCCCTCTTGCGCGGAGACACCCCGACCCTCACCGGGTTCGACGAGCTCTGGTATGCGGTAGCGGACTGCGTCCATCAGCGCGGGGGTGAATTCGCGCTCGGCTCACACCTCGCCTGGCCCGCCCTGCTGATGTACGAAGACCGTGACCTGTTCGAAACGCATCCGGAGTACTTTCCGCTCCGCGGCGGCGAACGGCAGCAGACCGGGCCGTATGGTGCGCCGACCCGCTACGGCCCCGACGCGGTCCCGAACTTGACCGGCAGCGGGATGAGCCTGTGCGTTTCCAACCCGCACGCCGTGGCGACCGTGATTCGCAACCTGCAGAAATTCCTCGATGAGCACCCCGAGATCGATGTGATGGGACTCTGGCCTCCGGATACCAAGTGGGAAGGGTGCGAGTGCCCTGAGTGTCGGAAGCTGGCGCAACCGGATCGAATGTGGAGCAACATTCCGTACCATGAGAACCGGTGGCGTGCGACGTCGGACCACCTGGTTCACCTGATCGGTCAGGTCGCACGTGCGATCGAAGAGTCGCATCCACAGGTTCGCGTCCTGAGCTGGGGTTGGTGCACGACCGAGCCCGCGCCCCAGAACGTCACTCCGGCAGGGCGATTTCAGTGCGATCACTTTCTCGTGCCGTGCTACGCGCATCCGCTGGATTCCGACAACTGCCTGAATCAACATGTTCACCCCGAGGCGCTGGTACAATGGGCCGCAACAGAGAATGTCAGCCTCGGCTGGATCTTCGCGGGGACGGCGTTTACGGCCGTGATGGCGGAGTACCCCTTCGCCTGGTTGATAAAGCAAAACGTCGAGTTCATTCGGCAGATCGGCGGGCAAGCCGTTACGACCTGTCTGGAGATCGGCGAAGCCGACGATCGGTCCGTTCGCGGCGACATGACCGACCATTACCTGTTCTCGGCCTGCGGCGTGAACTATCTCGCGATGAGTCGGCTTGGCTGGAGGTCCAGCGCCCCCCTTGAGGAACTGTATCGCGATTATGCCGAAGCCCGGTTCGGTCAGGCAGCCGGTGCGTTGATCGCCGAGCACTATGGACGGATCGTCGCACGCTACGAAGCGTGGGGGCATTCAGAGCCCACCGCGGACTTCTACGACGTGTGGGGCGGATCGCAAATCCGCTGCCGACCGGGCTGGGAAGTGCCTCTCGACCTCTTGAGCGAGGAGCTGATCGCCGGCGCACGCGAACTGCTGCAACAAGCGCATCGCCGCGCCCGACGGAAACTCCACAAGCACCGCGTGCAAGCCGAGCGCAACGTGTTCGAGCATACCGTGCGGATGCGGGAGCTCTTCAAGATTCATCAGGCACGGCAGACCCTCGAAGCTGCGGGACTGACCGAAGAGTCCAGGGAGCTTTCCCGAGCGCAGCGGCGGATCCTGGCCGCAGCCAGGGACATCGACGTACCCAAACACCATGGGGAAACGATGATCGCCGCCGACAAGACGTGGGTGGAACTGATGTGGATGTGATCCCAGGCGCCCGTTGTCACCGCAACCGCTCCAGCCGCACCTTGTGCGCTACCAGGTGGCGGTACCGCTCGTTTCGCATATCGTCGCGTTCCGCTCGCCACAGTTGATCCTCGAACACGACCAGTAGCTCATCGGGCCCGATCTCCACCGCCGACACGCCCTGCCAGCCCGGTGCCGTCGAGACGATGATCTCATAGGGCCATCCCTCCCCGCGTCCGTCCAGACACACCGCGATGCGGTTGTCCGGCCGGCCGTAGGTGGCGACGATCATGCCGTTCGACATGGTCAGCAGGCCCGGCCACTGGCCATTCAGACGAGTGCGGACCGGGTCGCTCCAGGTCCGTCCGCCGTCTTCCGAGCGCGACAGGTACAGCGGCGCGTTGCCCTCGCCGTTGCGCAAAATGGTCAGCAGCTCACCGCCCGGAAGCAGCGTGAGCCCCGGCTCGGCCCAACCTTCGTCGCCCATCTCCGGCAGCGGGGGCACGCAGCCGGCATAGCGCCAGGTCATGCCGCCGTCCTCGGACCTCAGGCACCAGCTCGAGTACTTGTAAATCTTGAACGCGTGCGGGTACTTGTCCCAGCCGCTGGACATGATGTCGGTATAGACCAGGTCGTGGTCGCAGAAACCGTAACACATTCCCACCATGCTGCCGTCAGGCATGACGACCGCGCCGCGATGCAACGTGTTGATCCGCACCACCCCGTCCTCACCCATCGAGGGAACATGCGGTCCAAGGTGGAACGTCAACTCGATGTCCTCCACGGTTCGCCACCCGTCGGCAGAGCGGTACGCCGGGCACGTAGCCATTCCCGTTCCCGCGGGCCTGGCCGTGGCGCCGACCACCATGTCCGGTCCTCCCGGCGGGTTCACGACCGCGCCTCCGATCGATGCAAGATGCCGTGGCCCCGCCTTGGTCCAGGTCTCTCCGTCGTCCCGGCTGAGGTAGTCGCTGACCAGCAGCGTCCCGTCGCGGCAGCGCATCAGCGCGGGTGAGAAGTCGCTTACGCCGATGTAGATCGGGTCGCTCACGCTGACGCGCAGCCCGCGTTCCGGAGCGACCGTCTCGCCACGCGTGCTGTTCACGAAGACCCGCGAACGCTCCGGCTTCTCCAGCCTGGCGCAGAAGCAGTGGTCACCATCATGAGAGGTCGACAGAACCGTCTTGGTCACCACGCGATTCCAGCCGTCCTTCAGGCGCACCGGATCAGAGCACAGGTCCCACTTGCGGGTCTGGTTCGAGCCGATGAAGAGGAACGGGCCGTCGAAACGGGCCGTGTCCTCGCCGTTGACCCAGATGCGGCAGGGCGTCGTGGAGCTCCACCGCAGGGCGTAGTCTCCGCCTTGCTCCGCATGCACGAGGGCGGCCAGATAAGTCACCGAGTGGTCGAACGGATAAGAAGGCCGTGCCCAGGCACGGCGGGGAAACCCCCAGGAGCTGTAGGATGCATAGAAGCCGATGCGCTGACCGCAGGCTGCGCAGCGCCGCGGCCGATCGGGTATGGCTGTTTCACAGCGCGGGCAGTACGGCTCCCGCGGCGAGCCTTCGAGCTCCGAGCTCCAGCACGGCATCAGCTCGTCGTCGACCGTGAACTGATCGATCGTCACGTGCACGCCGCCGGGCGGCTCCAGCACCGGATCGGTGCTGCGCATCCGCAGCCCATGGTGCTGTTTCAGCAGCACGCGCTCCGGCGTCAGCTCCCACCACTTGCTCATCACCGCCACCGCTGAATAGCGCCGCCAGGTACGTCCGGCCACCTCCTGGTCCTCATGCGGCACCAGGTTCGCCTCATCGTCCAGGAAGCACTCATCCAGCGCCCGTGCCGGCTGAGCCTTGGCGTACTCACGATCGGCGAACGAGAATGGTCCCAGCACGAACCACTGGCGCAGAAAGTTGCGCCAGTGCACATAGTCGCGGTTCGGGTCCGGTGGCACCATGAAATTGGCGATGATCTGTTCCGGGATGATCTGTTCCGGAGTGGCCTGCTCGCTCACGTGATCCTCTCCTTGATATCGACTCAACCCTTGAGAGAGCCTATCAGTATCCCCTTTACGAAGTACCGCTGCAGAAACGGGTACACCAGGATGATCGGTCCGATGGTGGCGATGATCGTGCCGGCACGTATCGATGGCGTCGTCGTCCCGTGGGTTTCCAGGAGAAACGGCCTGCGCTCGATCGCGTACTCCTCTACCGTCAGCCTGCGCAACAGAATCTGCAGAACGACCTTGCTTTCCTCGCGCATGTACAGGAGGGCGTCGAACCAGGCGTTCCAGTGCATCACCGCCGTCCACAGGGCCAGGACGGCCAGCACAGGCGTGGAGATGGGGAACATGATCGAGAAGACGATGCGCAGCGGATGCGCCCCGTCTGCCACGGCGGCGTCCTCCAGCTCTCGCGGGAGGGCCATGAGGAAGTTACGCGCGATGAGCAGGTTCCAGGCGGTGGTGGTGAGCGGCAGGATGAGCGCCCACCGCGTATTCATGAGCCCCAGATCGAGTATGTTCAGATAGATCGCTACCAGGCCGCCGTTGAAGAACATCGTGAACAGCACGAAGGCGGTGATGCTCTTGCGTAACGGCAGGTCGATCCGCGCAAGCGCGTAGCCTGCGCAGTAGGTGACCAGCAGGGTCAGAGCGGTGCCGACCACCGTGCGCAGAATCGAATTGTAATAGGCGGTCGCGAGTATCGGGGAGCTGAAGATCACCTGGTACGCTTCGAAGGTGATCGGACTGGTGAAGAACCTCACGCCCAGTCGCATCGCATTCACCGGCGTCGACAGCGACAGCATGAGCGTGTCCCACAGCGGATAGAGACAGAGCAATGCCAGCACGCCGACGAACAGATAGTTGCAGATGTCGAAGACGACGTTCCCTCTGGCTCTCAGCATGCTCCCGTTTCCCCGAAAGGACGAAGGAGCGCGGATCGGAGTCGTTCCAACCCGCGCTCCCCACTCACCGCGTCACGGTGTCATCACGCTCACCCGCCGGCGTGCATCCTCTCATACTCGGCCTTGATCTCTTCCACTCCCGCATCCTTGAGCCGCTGCTGGAAGTTCGGCCACTCGGCATCCAGGTCGATCTTGCCGAGAACGACGTTGAAATAGAACTCCGACTTGATGGTCAGAACATCGGCCCCTCTCTCGATCGCAGACGTGTTGGTGCTCGGATACGAAAGCCGTACGCCGACAGCCGCATTTGGATCGGGATTGAGAGAGAACGCGTGCCCGTAGATCCCTTGCGACGGCTCGTCGAGCGTCAGGTACGCCTCGTCCAGGAGCATGGGAATCGGAGAATAGAACCAGATTCCCTGTTTCTCCAGCTCCTCGCGCGCCACGTCCCTGCGCGTGAGAATGCCGTCCTGCCAGTCCCAGTGGACTCCCTCTTCGCCCCAGTGTCCCCTGAGCCAGAAGTCCTGGTCGGAGGAGAACGCATCCTGGATCTGCATGATGCGCTGGACCTTCTCGTCACTGGTCCGGGCACCGAAGTGGGCGCTGGCGTCGGTGTACAGCCCGATCGGCTGCGACGTCAGAGGACCCCGGCCGTGATCGGGTCCCTGCAGGTGGCCGACGTACGCGAACTCAGCCTGGGGATTCTGGTCACGGACCATGTCGAGGACGTTGCCTGAAGTCGACGATACCATCCACCACGCGTTGTCCCAGAGGATGCCGAACATTCCGGCGGCCCACTTCTTGCGCTGCTGATCCCGCTTGTCCGTCAGAAACTCCGGGTCGATGGCCCCCGCCGCGTACAGATCCCTCACGAACCGCAGCGCCTCCTTCCAGTTGTCCGATTGCGGCGTGAAGGTCACCTTGCCGTCGATGAGCTCGTACGCAAAGTAGCTGACGCCGTGCGCCGCGAATATGTACGTGAACCTCCCCCTGTCGTAGTCGCTCCGGTCGTGCACCCCGTAGGTGTCGTTCTTGCCGTTGCCGTCGGGGTCGTCGCGCGTAAACCTGACCGCCAGGTCGTGGAACTCGTCCAGGGTCTGCGGCGCCCCATCCACGCCCAGGTTGTCCATCCAGTCCTTGCGCACGACGGGAAAACTGGCCAGGAAATCACCGTAGTTGCCGTAGGGGGCTCCGTATACCTCACCCTTGTAGTACGCCTGGTCCACGACCAGATCTCTCCCGAACAGAAAGACCATCCGCTCCATCCAGGCCGGCATGTACTCCCACAGCCAGTCCTCCGGGAAGGCTCTGATGATCCCCTGATCGATGAACTTGTAGATCGTCTCGCGCGGGAAGATGGTGATCTTGTCCGCCGTATTCCCGGACGCGTAGTGCAGGTCTCTGGCCTCGATCGATGGAAAGGCAAGCGGCGTGATGCTCACGTCGAAGCGCTCCTCGATCAGCAGCTCCACCGGATTGCCATCCTCGGGCCCCCAGCTCATCGGTCCGGCGACCCCCTGCCACACGATCTCCAGAGGAGCGTCCGCTGCCGCCGCCTCCTCGGTCGGCGCCGCGAACGCCCCGCCACCGGCCAGGGTCAACCCGGCCGACAGCAGCATGAGAAACTTGAGACTCTTCATGAGAATCCCCCTCGTGAGTAGTCTGCCTCCTCACCGGAGGAGGCTATTTTCGCGATGGCAACGCCACCGTTCGGAGGAGCCTGCGGGTCGAACCCCGTGAGTCCCTCCGTCGTCGTTCCGTTGAACCCCGCGGCGACGCGCCGCCCATCGCCGGCCGCCCGCGACAGCGCCGCCTACCACAGCGCATGCTCGCTGAAGCGCCGCGCAACGGCATTCACCAACAGGAGCAGCACGAGTCCGATCACGTTCTTGAACAACCCGGCGGCCGCACCGAAGCTGAATTCCGCCGACAGTACGCCTACGCGGTAGACGTACGTGTCGATGATGTCGGCGACCTCGTACACCTGCGGATTGTAGAGGTTGAAGACCTGTTCGAACCCGGCGTTCATGATGTTCGACAGGCCCAGAAGGAAGAGAATGATGATGACCGGCGCGATCCCCGGGATGGTGATGTATGCCGCCTGCTGGAACCTGTTTGCGCCGTCGACGTACGCGGCTTCGTACTGCTGCACGTCGATGCCCGAGATCGCGGCGAGGTAGACGATCGATCCCCAGCCGATCTCCTGCCAAATGCCCGAGCCGACCAGGATGGCGCGGAAATACTCCGATGTTGCCAGGAAGTAGATCGGCTCGACGCCGACCAGACCGAGCACGTAGTTCACCGCGCCATAGCTGGGCGACAGGATTTCCCGCAGCATCCCACCGATCACGACCCACGATATGAAATGGGGAAGGTAGGAGATGGTCTGCACGATCTTCTTGTAGCGTACGTGGTAAATCTCGTTGAGAAGGAGAGCGAGCAGTATCGGCGCCGGGAACGCGAATACGATCCTGAGCACGCTGATGATGACGGTGTTGCGGAACACGCGATAGAACAGCGGGCTGCTGAACAGCCGGTCGAAGTAATGAAACCCCGCCCACGGGCTCCCCAGGATCCCATCCATCATGCGGTAATCCTTGAAGGCGATGAGCACGCCGTACATCGGCTTGTAGTGAAAGAGGATGAAGTAGGCGATCGCGGGGATCAGCAGCAGGTAGTAGTACCTGTTCTTGTAGAGCTGCTTCTTGAGCGGCATCGCCAAGGAGACAGCGGAACGTGCTGGAGAACGTCCGGGAGCCGTCGTGGACAACGCCTCACCTCCCTGAACTCATCATCCTACATGAAGGTTCACGTCCTTGCAAGTGATGGTTGACCCCGTGGCTGCATGGCGCCGGTCGGCATCGACGCCACCGCGTCATGCCATGCTGAAGGCCGCACGGACCAAGGCGCTGACGGAAGGTCGCTACCTTCTGACCAAAGCATCGCTCTCCAAGGAGTTATCGACCTTGTGGGCGGACCGGTGGCTGTATTTTCTGATACTTCCCTCGCTGATCCTGGTGTTCGTGTTCAGGTACCTGCCGATCTACGGCGTCACCCTGGCGTTCCGGTTCTACGACCCGGGCCGTGGGTTGTTCGGCAGTCCCTGGGCTCAGCCGCTTACGTACAACTTCTGGTTCCTGCAGGATCCCGAGTTCTGGCGCGTACTGGTGAACACGCTGCGGATCACCTCGGCGAAGATCATCTTCGGGTTCCCCGCGCCGATCATCCTGGCGATCCTGCTCAACGAGCTGCGTGGCCACGCCTACAAGCGGGTGGCGCAGACCATCACGTACCTCCCGCACTTCGTGTCTTGGGTGATCCTGGCGGGGATCATCTACGCGATCTTCGATCTGGAGCCCGGCAGTCCCTTCAACGCGCTGCGCAGCCTGTTCGGATTGGAGCCGACCAATCTGCTGGGAAATCCCGACGCGTTCGTGCCGGTGATCGTCGTCTCCGACACACTTCGCAACATGGGCTACAGCTCGATCATCTACCTGGCAGCCATTTCCGGCATCTGTGTGCGTGCTGGAGCAATGACGATGCCAGGACGTGGAGCCCGCCGGTGTACACCGGGTTCGACCGCGGCTGCTGCCCGAAGCTCACTCGGCTCTCGGACGGCCGCATCCTCCTGAACTACGGGGTGCGCTGGCCGCCGGGCTCGCGGTTCGATCAGAGCGGTCCGGCCTGGCAGGATCACTCGCTGCTCAAGCTGGCCATCAGCGACGCCGGCGGCGACGACTGGGATACGTGGCGAGTGGCGGCCCTGCCCCCCGGGCTGGGCTCGACCTATGCGACGATCATCGAGGTGAAGCCCAACCTGCTGTTCTGCCAGGTCGACGGCTGGTTCCTGCACGTGGAATTGGAGCCGCGAGATGGGAGTTGACCCGCGCGTGGCTGACCTGATCGCCTCCCTGCAGCCGGATGAGAAGGTGGCGCTCCTGATGCACGAGTCGCCGGCCATCCCGCGGCTGGGAATCGCCGCCTACGACTGGTGGAGCGAGTGCCTGCACGGCGTGGCGCGCGCCGGCGTCGCCACCGTCTTCCCGCAGGCGATCGCGCTGGCGGCCACCTTCGACACCGGGCTGGTCGCGGAGGTGTACGAGGCGGTCGCCGCCGAGGCGCTCTACAAGCATCGGCTCTCCGGCCGCCGCGAGCGCTACTGGGGCCTCACCTTCTGCACGCCGAACGTCAACATCTTCCGCGACCCGCGCTGGGGCCGCGGCCACGAGACCTTCGGTGAGGATCCGTTTCTGACGGGCGCGATGGCGCGGGCCACCATCCGCGGCCTGCAGGGGCCGGATCCCGCGGCCCCGCGCGTCGCCGCGTGCGCCAAGCACTTCGCCGTGCACAGCGGTCCGGAGACGCTCCGGCACGGCTTCGACGTGCCGGTCACGCCGAAGGACCTGCAGGAGACCTACCTGCCCGCGTTCAAGGCCTCGGTCGACGCGGGAGTCGCCGCGGTCATGCCGGCCTACAACGCCGTCGACGGCGTGCCGTGCTGCGCCAACGTCGAACTGCTGCAGCAGACGCTGCGGGGCGACTGGGGCTTCCGGGGGCTGGTCATGAGCGACGCGTTCTCGATCACCGACTGCCACCAGGGGCATGGATACACCCGCGACGAGGCTGAGTCGGCGGCGGCAGCGCTGCGCGCCGGGTGTGACGTGGAGATCGGCCGCTGCTACCGATCGCTCACCGAGGCCCTGCAGCGGGGAATTGTCGATGAGGCCGACATCGACCGATCGCTCACCCGCGTCCTGTCGCTCCGCGAGCGGCTGGGCGTGCTGGGAGACACGACCGCCGCCCCCGGCGAGGTCGACTTCGACGCGCACGCCGCACTTGGCCGGCGCGCCGCCGTAAGCTCGATCACGCTGCTCAAGAACGACGGCATCCTGCCGCTGCAGCGTGAAGCCCGCCTGCTGGTCACCGGGCCGCTCGCCGCCGACGTGCCCGTGCTGCTCGGCAACTACCACGGGATCAACCCGGCGCTGACCACGGTCCTGGAAGGGATCGCCGGCGCGGTCGGTCATGCCGCCGCGGTGCAGTACCAGCCGGGCTGCGAGCTGCACGGCGACACCAGGGCCGGGATCGCCGCCGCGCGGCGCGTTGCCGCCGGCGTCGACGTGGTGATAGCGGCGGTCGGCATCAACAGCACGCTGGAAGGCGAGGAAGGCGCGGCGATGGGCTCGCAGGCGAACGGCGACCGCGCCGACATCGAGCTGCCGGCAGCGCAGCACGAGCTGCTGGCAGCTCTCCACGAAACCGGCACGCCGCTGGTCGTCGTGGTCGGCACCGGCAGCGCGCTGGCGCTGGGCTGGGCCGCGCGGCACGCCGACGCGGTGCTGTGCATGTGGTACCCCGGTCAGGCAGGCGGCCACGCCGTCGCCGACGTGCTGTACGGCGACGCCAATCCGGCCGGCCGTCTGCCGGTCACCTTCTACGGCGCGACCCGTGACCTGCCGCCGTTCGACGACTACCGCATGGCCGGCCGCACCTACCGCTACTTCGGCGGAGAGCCCGTGTTCCCCTTCGGGTTCGGCTTGAGCTACAGCCGCTTCACCTACCGCGGCCTGGAATTGGCCGAGGACGCCATCGCGGCCGGTGGACGCCTCTCCTTCTCCTTCGAGATCTGCAACGACAGCGACATCGCCGGCGACGAGGTGATCCAGATCTACTTCTCGGCGGAGGACGCGGGCATCGACGCCCCGCGGTGTCAGCTCGTCGCATTCGAGCGCTGCCGCTTCGCAGCCCGCGAGTCGAAGCGGTTCGAGCGCACGATCCCGGCCGGCGAGCTGGCGCTGGTGGACGCGGACGGCAACCGAGCTCCGCGCCCAGGCCGCTACAACCTGTACGTGGCCGCCAGCGCGCCGCGGCGCCGCGCGCGGGCACTCGGGGCTCCGCAGCTCAGCGCGCCGTTCACGATCAGGGAATAGCGCTCACACCGCCGGGAGCGGGGCGTCGTCGCCGGTCTCCACCTGCCACAGGCGGATACGCGCCGCAAGCTCGCGGACCCGGTCGCGTTGCGCGGGATCGTCGAAGCGGTTGGTCTGCTCGTACGGGTCGTCGTTCAGGTCGAACAGCTCCGACTGGTCGCCGGCGCACAGGTTCAGCTTCCAGCGGTCGCCGGTGACGATGCTCCGCCACGGCAGCGTGGCCATGAGGTTCGTGACCGGGTTGCCCAGGTCGCGGTCGCCCACGCCGTTCCACTCCATGAAGGCGGCGTGCTGCCGCAGGTCGAGATCGCCGGTGAGCGCCCCCGCCAGGCTGCGGCCTTCCAGGGCATCGGGCCGCGGCACGCCCGCCAGATCCAGCAGCGTCGGTGCCAGGTCGACGTGGCCCGATACGCCGTCGATGCGCCGCTGGGTCTGCGTCAGCCACGGCACCGACAGCAGGAACGGGACCCGCGCCGACTCCTCGTAGAACGCACGCTTGCCCATCATGCGGTGGTCGCCGAGCATCTCGCCGTGGTCGCTGGTGAAGGCGAAGATGGTCCGGTCCATCTGCCCGCTCTCCTCCAGGACGCGCACCATCCGGCCCACCGCGTCGTCGATGATCTTGACGTTGCCGTAGTAGTTGGCGCGCTGCTCCATGAGGTGCGCGTCGTCGCGCCACGACTCGTCCGGGGCCTGCGGGTTGGGGTGGTGGCCGGCGCGAGAGCGGCTGAACAGGGAATGACCCTCGGGACATTCACGGAACGTGGGACGGTCCGGGATCCCGGCAGCGTCGTACATCCCGTCGTGGGGACCGCGATGCGGCGGGTGCGGCTCGAAGGTGCTGAACACCAGCAGCCAGGGCCGGTCGTCGTTGGCACGGATGAAGCGCTCGGCGTGGCCGGCGACGAAGGCTGCCATCTGGTGCTCGGGACCGAGCCGGGAGCGTTGGTCAGGCGAAAAGATCAGCTCGCCGGCGGCAGAGCGGTCCTCCGGCTCGATGCCCTGCTCGCGCATCCAGTGGTAGTAGCTCGAGAACGGCAGCCCGGGCCGCGTGTAGCGGTTGCGGTGGTCGTCTTCGGTGCTCACCCACTCGTCGAACCCGTGCTGGCGCAGCGAGTCGTCGCCCAGGTGCCATTTGCCGAAGTGGGCGGTGCGGTAGTCGTCCGGCAGCATCTCGGCCAGGGACGCGATGCGGTCGGCCAGCTTGTCCCGGTTCACCAGGCAGCCGTGGGTGTGAGGGTAGAGGCCGGTGACCAGTGAGCCGCGCGCCGGCGTGCAGACCGGCTGGGTGATGTAGGTGTGCTCGAACACGAAGCTGCGCTCGGCCAGCGCGTCCTGGTGCGGCGAGCGAATCCACGGGTTGCCGTAGCAGGCCATGGTGTCGGTGCGCTGCTGGTCGCTGATGAACAGCAGGATGTTCGGGTGTCGGGGCATGCGTGTCCTCCGTGCGGTCAGCCGGCCGCTTCGGCGGCGGGCCACGGGTCCAGGCCCAACAGCCGGCGTCCCAGCTCCGTCAGCGCGGCGGGTCCGGGCTGGCGGAGCTCCCAGCCGCGCGGATCGCCGGGCCAGCTCGGGGCCGGCTTGCGGGTGCGCCAGGTGGCGATCCGCTCCTGGCGTTGCTCCTCGTCGGCCGCACGCGCCGGGCTCATCGTGATGTACTGCGCCAGACGGGGGCGGTCGGAGGTGTTGCGCCCGTTGCCGTGCGGCAGCAGCGAGTTCCAGATCAACAGGTCTCCGGCGCGGCCGGCGATCGACCTCACCTCCAGTCCCGTCAGGTCCGGAACGCGCGGATCGCGGTCGGCAGGCTGCGTGCGCACCCACTCGGCGAAGCTCGCGGGGAAGCCCGGCACGCACTGGAAGCCGCCCTGGTCGGCGGCGGTGTCGGTCAGGTACAGCACGCCCTGCACCCGGAACGGCACGGGGTCCAGGCTGGTGTCGAGGTCCCAGTGGATGAAGCCGGGATGCTGCCAAGCGGGATCGTCCTCGCGTACCGGCGGCTTCATGTTGGCGCGGTCCAGGCTCACCCAGAGGTCCGGCGTGCCCCAGATGTCCACGAACGCCTGGTACACCCGCGGGTGCTGGCGGTTGTTCCACAGCGCCTGGTGCTGGTAGACCTCGACCATCCCGGACTGCGACAGCGGCCCGACGCCGCCGGTGGTCTCGCGCGGCGGAATCCGGTACCAGCTCTCCGGGTCGTCGGGGTCGGCGCCCAGGAACTCCCAGATCACGTCGATCACCGCCTGCAGGTTCGCAGGAGGCACCGCCTCCGGCACCACTACGTAGCCCTGCTCGTGGAAGAAGGTCAGGTCCGCTTCACTCAGCACGCCCATCGCACACTCCTCGCTACGCTCCCGGCGCCGCCGGCGTTCCCACAGCAGGCACCTCGATATCCAGCAGGAAGTCCCGGCAGTCCGCCGCCCCTGCGACGCCGCGGAAATAGGTTTCCGTCACCCGCGGATCGCTGAACGGTACCAGCGGCAGCGGCACGCGCCGGCCATCCGGCACATCGGCGTCCAGAACGCATTGTCCGACGCCGTCCCGAGCCCGACAAGCCGTCACGTCGGGAGCGGCCTCCGCGGGCGGCGCACCGTCATCCCCCAGCGCCGCTTGCGTCGTCGCGTACAGCAGCGGCCCGCGCATGACCGCAACGCGGCCGCGCTGCCGGCGGAACCCGCGCACCAGATGCCAGGGCATGTCGAATGTGATCTCCACGCGATCGGCCGGCTGCCAGGTACGGTCGAGCACGAACCACCCGGGGTCATCCGCGGCCGCAAGCTCGGTGCCGTTCACCGCGACGACCGCCGACTCCGCCCAGCCCGGCCGGCGCAGCCGCAGCGCGAAGCGGACCGGATCGGCCGCGGCGATCTCGACCGCAGCCGTGCCGCTCCACGGCAGGCCGCCGTGCACGCGGAGCTCGACCGCGGCGCCGCCGATCGCCGTCCGCAACCGGCACGACTCGTAGAGATCGAGCGCCACGCCGTCGACGGTCCGGCGCGCGATCAGAGACGGCAGCTCGGCGACGATGCGCCGGTAGTTGCCGGGGCAGCAGTAGGTGTCCTGCGGGAACCAGACCCGCGGGCCGGACGCCGGCGAGTAGTAGCGAATCCTGCGGCCGTCGGGGCTGTTGGCCGCGAACAGGGCGTTGTACGCCGCCCGCTCGATCAGGTCGGCGTACCAGGAGTCGTCCGTTCGCCGCAGCAGGTGGCCGGCCCAGCGAATCAGGTACGCGGTCGCGCAGGTCTCGCCGAGCTTGCCGTCAACCCGCTGATCCGAGTGCCAGCACTCCTCCTGCCCGCAGGAACCGCTCACCGTCAGTCCGCCGCCGCTGCGCAGGTAGCCCAGCACGGCGGCGGTCGCCCGCGGCAGCGTGAACCCCGGGTCGCCCGCGTGCAGCTCGAGCTGCGCCAGGCAGCGGCCCAGGTAGGCATAGGCGTGGCCAGCCACGACGCCCTCGCGCCCTTCGACGATGGGCTCGAACCAGCCGCCTACGCCCAAGTCGTCCTCCACGAAGCGGCGATAGGCACGGTCGCCGGTCATCTCGCCCACCGCCAGCATGCCCCGATCGACCCCCAGGAGCACGATCGGGTACCAGATGGCGCCGCCGCCGACCCGCCGCCAGCGCCCGCCCGCCAGCCGCGGCAGCAGCCACGCGCCAAGACGGCACGCACCATCGCGGGCACCGGCGTCGCCGAACCACCTCCATGCCTCGGTCAGCGCCTGCAGCAGGTAGCCCTGCTCGTGCGCGTCCCAGATTCCGTGGGTCCGATGCTCGCCGGCAAGGATCCCCAGGTACCCGGCGTCTTCCTGCGCCGCGAGCAGGCCGGCGGTCACCCGCGCCCGCAACTCCGCTGCGGCGCCGCCGTAGAGCCGCGCCACGCCGTTCAGGGCGGACAGAGTCTTGCCCATGCCGATGTAGCCGCCCGCCTCCCGGCGCTCCCGGAACGGAGCCAGGAAGTCCGGCTCCCAGTCCAGCCGGCTGAGATTGCCCTCCCAGAGGGCGCGCACGCGCTCGCCCAGGTGACCGTCAAGGGCCCGGACGTCGATGCCGTCAGCGTCCGCCATGTGGCGCAGAGTCTACCAGCCCTCGACCCCGTTCGGACGGGGGGTCAGACGTCGAGCCGAAACGCGCCACGCCGCGCACCGCGCTCGATGCCGGTCAGGTCCAGCGTGTCGGCGAAGTGGCAGGACACCAGGTGCTCTTCACCCGAGCCGCCGCCGACGTCGACCAGCGGCGGCTCCTCCGCCGAGCACTCCGCCTGCGCGTAGGGGCAGCGCGGGTGAAACAGGCACCCCGGCGGCGGGTCGGCCGGATCGGCCACGTCGCCCGGCAGCACGATGCGCGTGCGGCCGCGCCGCTTCAGATCGGCGGAAGGCACCGCGGACAGGAGCGCTTCCGTGTACGGGTGCTTCGGGTCGAAGAACAGCGTCTCCGTGCGCGCCAGCTCGACGATTCGTCCGACGTACATCACCGCGACCCGGTCGGCCAGGTACTCGACCACCGCCAGGTTGTGCGACACGAACAGGTACGTCAGGTCGTGCCGCCGCCGCAGCTCCAGCATCAGCTCCAGCACCTGCGCCTGCACCGACACGTCCAGCGCCGACAGCGGCTCGTCGGCCACCAGGAACCGCGGCCCCAGCGCCAGCGCGCGGGCGATGGCGATGCGCTGCCGCTGGCCGCCGGAGAAGGCGTGCGGGTAGCGGCGGAGGTAGGCCGCATCCAGCCCCACGTCATCCAGCAGGGCCGCCACGCGCTCCTCCAGGTCCTTCCTGGAGGTGGCTACGCCATGCGTGATCAGCGGTTCGCCGACCGACTCCAGCACGTTGAGCCGAGGGTTCAGCGACGAGTACGGATCCTGGAACACCATGCCGGCGCGCCGCCAGAACGACTTGAGCTCCCCTTCGTTCAGCGTGGTGACGTCCAGCGGCGCCTCCCCGTCGAAGCGGTAGACGACGCTGCCCGCGGTCGGATCGATCGCGCGCAGCACGCAGCGGCCGGTCGTGGTCTTGCCGCAGCCGCTCTCCCCCACCAGCGCCAGCACCTCGCCCGCCTGAATGGAGAAGCTGATCCCGTCCACGGCCCGCACGTCGCCGACGTGGCGGCGCATCACACCACGCGTGATCGGGAAGCGCTTGACCAGGCCGCGCACCTCCAGGATGGGCTTGGCATGAAGGCGCTCGGCGGGAGCAGGGGCCGCGTCGCGGCTCGACCGGCGATCACTCATACAGGTAGCAGCTCACCAGGTGCTCCGGCCCGACGTCCCGAGCCTGCGGGTAGACGCCGTCGCACACGCCCGCCGTGGCGTGCGGGCAGCGGGGATGGAACGGACATCCCGGCGGCGCCGCCAACGGCGACGGCACGCTGCCGCCGATCGCCTCGATCCGCTGGTCGTGGCCATCGCCGAGCACGGGCACCGAGTTCAGCAACGCCACGGTGTAGGGATGCCTCGGAGCCTCGAACACCTGCTCGACCGGACCCGACTCCACGTCGCGGCCCAGATACATCACCATCACCCGGTCGCACAGCTCGGCGATCACCGCCAGGTCGTGGGTGATGATGATCAGGCCCATCTGCAGTTGCTCCTGCAGCGCCTTCATCAGCTCCAGGACCTGCGCCTGGATCGTGACATCGACCGCCGTGGTCGGCTCGTCGGCGATCAACAGGCTGGGCCGGCAGGCCATCGCCATGGCGATCATCGCGCGCTGGCGCATGCCGCCCGAGACCGCCCACGGATAGGCGTCGATGGTCTGCTCGGGCTTCGGCATGCCGACCTGCTGCAGCATGTCGATCGCGCGCCGCCGCGCCTGACGCGACGAGCAGCGCTGGTGCAGGCGGATGACCTCCGTGATCTGATTGCCGATGGTGTACACGGGGCTGAAGGCGGCCATCGGCTCCTGGAAGACCAGCGAGATCTCCGCGCCGCGGATGGCGCGGATCTCCCGCCCGCCGGCCGCCAGCCCGGTCAGGTCGACCGGACCGCCGGGGCGGTGCAGCACGATGCTGCCCGAGACGATGCGGCCGTTGCGCGGAACGAGCCGCATGATCGACTGGGCGGTCACGCTCTTGCCGCAGCCGCTCTCGCCGGCGATTCCCAGGGTCTCCCCGCGGTGCAGATCGAAGCTCACCCCGTCCACGGCCCGCACCGTTCCCTCGCGGGAATCGAACCAGGTGCGCAGCTCGTTCACGCCGAGCAGCAGTTCGCCGGTGTGCCGGGCCTCCCCGGCACTCGTGTCCGGGCCGCTCATACGTGCGCGTACGGGTCGGCCGCGTCGCGCACGCCGTCGCCGACGAAGTTGAACGCCAGCACCACGACGATGATGAACAGCCCCGGAATCAACAGCCACGGTGAGAGCGCCAGCACGTGGGTCTTCTGCGCATCCGCCAGCAGCACGCCCCAGCTTATGGCCGGCGCCTGCAGACCCAGGCCGATGAAGCTCAGCGCGCTCTCCCCCAGGATCATGGACGGAATCGACAGCGTCAGCGACGCGATGATGTGGCTGAGAAAGCCCGGCAGCAGGTGCCGGAAGATGATCCGCTTGCGGCTGGCGCCGTTCAGCCTGGCCGCGGACACGTAGTCCTCCTCCTTGAGCGCCATGAACTTGCCCCGTACCACCCGCGCCAGGCCGGTCCAGTCGATCAGCGACAGGATCACCACGATCGCGAAGTAGCGCATCGTGATCGACCACCACTTGGGCAGTGCCGCACTCAGTCCCATCCACAGCGGCAGCGTGGGCAGCGACTGCACGAACTCGATGACCCGCTGGATGACCAGGTCGACCGCGCCGCCGAAGTACCCGGAGACGCCGCCGATGACGATGCCGAGCACGAAGGTCACGGCGATGCCGACCAGGCCGATGGTCAGCGACACGCGGCTGCCGATCAGGATGCGGGTGAGCAGGTCACGGCCCAGCCGGTCGGTGCCGAACAGGAAGATGCGCGCCTCCGGGTCGTCGAGCCCGAAGAGGTGCAGGTCGGTCTCGAACAGGCCCCACAACACGTACGGGTCGCCGCGCGCGAACAGCCGGATCGGCACCCTGCGGCTGCGGTCCTCGGAGTAGACGGTGCGGAACTCCGCCAGGATCAGCTCGGACCGGTACGGATAGACGAACGGGCGCAGGCGGAAGCGCCCCTCGTCGTCGACGAAGTGGATGACGGTCGGCGGCGCGTAGACGAAGGCCGCGTCGTGGCGGCGCGGGTCGTAGGGGCCCACGAAGTCCGCGAATGCCGCCACCACGTACAGCACCCCCAGCACCACCAGCGCGACCACCGCGCCGCGGTGGCGGGTGAAGCGCCAGCGCATGAGCTGCCACTGTGAGGCGACCGAGACCTGCTCGTCGGCGGCGCCCGCAACGGCCGCGGCGGGACGGGTCGCGTCACTCATACCGGCTGCCTCACACCGACTGGCGGATGCGCGGGTCCACCCACGCCAGGACGATGTCCGACACCAGGGTGCCGATCACGGTCAGGGTGCTCAGGATCATGATGATGCTGGAGGCCAGGAACAGGTCCTGACCGAGCAGCGCCTCCAGCAGGATCGGCCCCAGGGTCGGAAAGCCGAGCACCAGGGACACCAGCACCTCGCCGCTCACCAGGCTGGGCAGCAGCCAGCCGATGGTGCTGGCCCACGGGTTGACCGCGATCCGGAACGGGTACTTGTAGAGCACCCGCGTCTCCGAAAGCCCCTTGGCGCGCGCCACCGTGACGTAGGTCTTCTGCAGCTCGTCCAGGAGGTTGGCACGGATGCTGCGGATCGTGCCGGCGGTGCCGGCCGTGCCGATCACGACGGCGGGGATGATCAGGTGCTTGAGCAGGTCCCATGCGCGCGCCAGGCTCCACGGCGCCATCGCGTACTCGCGCGAGAACAGGCCGATCTGCACCTGGCCGGTCCAGGCGAACCACGCCCACACCAGCACCAGCGCCAGCAGGAAGTTGGGCACCGCCAGGCCGATGAAGCCGATGAAGGTCGCGACGTAATCGCGGATCGAGTATTGCTTCGTGGCCGACAGCACACCGATGGGGATGCCGACCACGTGCACGAACACGAACGAGACCGCCGTGATCAGGATACTCCAGGGCAGGCGATCGCGCACGATCACGATCACGAGCTCGCCTGAGAGCGAGCGGCCCAGGTCGCCGCGCACGATCTTGCTCAGCCACTTCAGGTACTGGACGACGAGCGGCCCATCAACGCCGTACTGCGTGCGCAACGACTCGATCAGGGCCTCGTCGATCACCTCGCCCTGGGCGTAGAGCCGCTCGATGTAGTAGCTGAAGTAGTCGCCGGGCGGCAACTCGATGATGATGAAGCTGAGGAGCGAGACCGCCAGCAGCACCGGCACCATGAGCGCCGTGCGGCGGGCGATGAATGGCAGCATCCGCCGTGAGAAAGCGAAGGAGGGGCGCGCGCCCCTCCTTCTCGCCTATCCGTGAATCCGGCGGCTACATGCGCAGGTAGAACTGCGCCGGAATGTTGAAGATGCCGGTCGACTGCTGCGGATTCGGCACGTTGCGCAGGCGGTTCGTGGCGATCTGGTAGCCGCGCAGGTTCGGCGGCACCACCGTGCCGAAGGTGACGAACAGCTCGTCGTAGAGGATCCCTATCATCTCCTGCACGGCCGCGATGCGCGTGGCCTCATCCGGCTCCTGCACCGCCTGGTCGCGGATCGCCCGGTAGCGCTTGAACGCCTCCGGCGGCTCCTCGCCCTCGGCTCCGCCGCTGTCGATCCAGTTGTACCACTCCTGAGCGAAGCGCCAGCGCTGCACGGCGCCGAAGTCGGCCCGGAACAGCGGATTGACGATCCGGCCGCCCATGCAGTTGGCGTGAATGGCCACGTCGTGCTCGCTGTTGTCGAGCTGTGACCAGAAGGTCCCCCACTCGACGACGGTGGGCTGCACCTCGACGCCGACCGCCTCCCAGTAGCCGTCGTACAGCTCCGCCGCCTCGCTGGCCAGGAGCGACCACTTGTTCGGGATGGAGAGCAGGATGCGCATCCGTTCGCCGTCCGGACGCAGGCGGAAGCCGTCGGAGTCGCGCTTGTCCAGGCCCGCCCTATCGAGCAGGCTGTTGGCCAGCTCCACGTCGTACTCCAGACCCACCTGCGCGAAGCGCTCGCCGTGGTAGGGAGGCCCGAACACGAAGGTCGGGTTGGCGACCGTTCCCGCGCCCTTGAACAGGAGCTGGTTGACCTCGTCGCGGTTGACCGAGTGGGACAGCCCCAGGCGGAAGTCCTTGTTGCGGAGCACCTCGCGCATCCCGGGGTCGGGGTGGAACAGGTTGAACCAGGTCGTGCCGACCGAGTTGGCGCAGTTCGGGATCGGCTCGATGATGCGGAAGTCGTTCTCGATGCCCTTCTGCACGGCCAGCGGCAGACTGTCCAGGCCGCCGAATGCGCCGGCGATGAACCAGTCGACGTCGCCGGAGATCGACTTGAGGAAGAACGCCTCGCCCGCGCCCTGGATGCTCTCCATGTCGATCTGGTCGATGTACGGAAGCTGATTGCCGGCCGAGTCCACCTTGAAGTAGTAGGGGTTGCGCTTCAGGGTGAAGATCGGGTCCTTGTAGGAGTTGGCCGGCACCCAGGACGTCAGGTACGGCCGGTTGACCGACAGGCTCTCCTGCTTCCACTCCTGGTTCATCACGTCGGTCCAGGTCTCCAAGCCACGCGCGGCGATCTCCTTCTCGATCTCGCTCATGTCGGTGTAGGTGGGGTGGAACTGCTTCAGGTAGTGCGCGGGCAGGTAGGGCGTGGGGCGCAGGAAGGTCATCTGCTCGATGAGCGTGCCGCGCGGCTCGTCGAAGGATACCTGAATGGTGTAGTCGTCGATCTTGCTCATCTCGCCCGGCGCCTCGGCGCCTTCTACGAAGGACATGCCGCTGGCGAACATGTCCTTGTTGAGGGCCATGTCGTTCCAGTAGAACAGCCAGTCGTCGGCGGTGTGCGGCGTGCCGTCGCTCCAGCGGATGCCCTCGCGCAGGTAGAGGGTCCAGGTGCTCGCGTCGTCGCTCGCCTCCCAGCCGGCCAGCGTGTTGGGCACGATCTGGGCGAGGTCCGGAGTCAGCACCGCCGGGAACTCGTACAGGAACCAGTTGTCCGTCCAGCCGCTGCCGCCGTCGGTGAGGAAGTTCATCGTGCCGCCGTAGCTGCCTACCTCCTCGGTCGGCACGATCACGACCGGTTCGGCCGGGATGCGCTCGGCGAGCGGTGGCAGGTCACCGGCGCCGACCATCGCCTGAGTCATCGGCGACTCGGACAGGGTCAGCGGCCCGGACTCCGCCTCCCAGGCGCTCAGCTCGTAGATCTGTGCGAAGCCGTCGGCGGATGCCGCGAGCGGCGCCAAAAGCAGCGCGATCGCCGCGATGAGTAGAAACGAAGGGTTTCTACCTCCAAAGTTGCGTCCTAGCATGGCGAACCTCCTCCGGTGGGTGTCGTTCAACCGGAGGTTGTACCCTTTCCGGGCGGTCCGGGCAACCTGCGACCCGGCGGCTCGATCACCAGGCGGCCGTCTTCCTCTACCATGCGCACCCGTCCGCCGATGCCGTACCGGTCGCGCAACTCCTCCGGGACCTGCATGCGGCCGGCCGAGTCGAGCAGCACGAAGTGGTCGTGGCTGGGTCCAACCGCGTCCGGCGTGGCCGCATCGGCACCCGCGTCCGCGTCCGGCGTCCCCTCCGCACCGTCCTCCGACGCCTCCCGGGTCGACGGCGACTGACCGGACAGGCGCACCGCCTCGGTGGCGGTCTTGCCGTCCCGGATCGCCACGTAGCGGTCCAGCGATCCGGCCACGTTGGTGTCGTGGGTGACGATGACGACCGTGACGCCGAGCTCGCGGCGCACGGTGTCGAACAGGGCCAGCAGGAGGGCGGCGTTCTCGTCGTCCAGCGATCCGGTCGGCTCATCGGCCAGCAGCACTTGTGGCTCGTTGGCCAGGGCGATGGCCACCGCCACGCGCTGCTGCTCGCCCGTGGACATGGCCTGCGGCAGGTGCCGGGTGCGATGGCCCAGTCCGACCAGGCGCAGCAGCTCAAGCGCGCGCGGGCGGTCGAAGCGCCCGGCCACCATCATGGCCAGCTCGACGTTCTCCACGGCGGTCAGGTACGGGATCAGGTTGCGCGCGGTGTTCTGCCAGACGAAGCCGACGTCCCGGCGCCGGTAGCGAAGCCGCTGCCGGTCGTTGAGCGCCACCAGGTCGATGCCGGACACCCACGCCCGCCCGGCCGAGGGCGTGTCCAACCCGCCCAGCACGCTCATCAGGGTGGTCTTGCCGCTGCCGCTCGGGCCGATGATCCCCATCAGCTCGCCGCGCTCCACCTCCAGGTCCAGCCCCTGCAGGGCGACCACCTCGACGTCCTCGATCTTGTAGATCTTGATCAGGCCGGCGCAGCGGATCGCCCGGGAATCGGCCTGGTCGCTCACGGCTCCTCTCCCAGGCGGACGGCGCCGGCCACCTGGCGCCGTCCGATGAACATGGCCACCGCCACCACGGCGGCCGCCAGCGCGGCGGCCACCACCAGCAGCAGAGCGGTGAGGTCGGCCACGTCGGTCACCACCAGGTACGGCGGCACGGTCGACACCTCCGCGGCGCGGTCACGCAGGAGCGGCAGGAACAGCAGCGACGCGATGCGCGCGCCCGCCACGCCGAGCCCCACGCCCACGCCGACGGTCAACAGGCGCTCCACCGCCAGCACGCCGGTGGTCTGCAGCGCCGACAGGCCGTTGGCGCGCAGGGCGGCGATCTGCACCGACTGTTCCCGCGTCGAGGAGATGGTGGAGACCAGCAGCGCCAGCACGGTCACGGCCGCCGCCGCGACAAAGCCCAGCGACAGCACGCCGAAGAAGCCGCGGCGATACGGCTCGCTCTGCAGCTCGGCGAGCTGGTGCCGCGCGTCCAGCACCCGCTCCGCGATCACGCCGATCGAGGAGAGCTCCTCGACCAGGAGGTCCACCCCGGTGAGCCCGTCCGCGGAGGTCATCTCCTCCTCGTTCAGCGAGTACCAGCTCTCGTACGGTTCCAGCACCGTGAAGTCCTGCACGTGCGCGAGGTTGGCCACCGCGAACGCGCGGTCGGACGGATCGAGCGCCGGCCAGTAGGGGATCACGCCCACGACGTACACCTCGATCGGCTGGTTCTGGTACTCGATGGTGAAGGCGTCCCCCGGTCCCAGGTCGTAGCGGCCGGCCAGCCACCTGCTGATCAGCACCCCCTCCCGGTGCCGGGCCAGCGCCACCAGGTAGTCCGCGAACGGGTACGGCAGCAGATCGTCCCGCCGCCACGCGGCGCGCACGAATTCCTCCGGCGCCAGGGCCATCAGGTTGAACGCACCGAGCTGCCTCGATCCCCTGCTCCCCTCCACCCGGCGGTAAAGCACGCGTGCCATCGCCTCGACGCCGGGGATCTGGGCCCGCACCACCCACGGCGGCTCGCTCGCCGCGACCGGACGCGGATCCTCTCGCCGCCGCGGAGGCTCCGGGTTGTCGGGGTCCGGCGGGACCCACGACTCGATCACCACGACCTCGGCGCCCACCAGGTAGCGGATCCGGTCGGCGATGTTGAGCTGCAGCGTGCGCGCGGCCGAGCCGTTATAGATGCCCATCGCCACGGTGACGATCAGCAGCACCACGACGGAGACGAACGGCCCGGTGTTGCGCGCCAGCCGGCGGAAGCTGAGCTGCCACACCACCCCGCGCACGATCGTGGTCAGGCGGCTGAGCGCCGCCATCGCCAGCGGAAACAGCCGCAACAGCAGCAGTCCGAAGCCCAGGAAGAACAGCACCGGGACCACGAACAGCAGCGGGTCCGCTTCGACGGTGGCGTCGGGCGCCAGGCGGATCGACTGCCAGCGCAGGCTCGAGTAGCCGTAGAAGCCGACTCCCAGCACGATCACGTCAATGAAGTAGCGGTGCCAGAACGAGCGGCGCATGCCGCGCGCGCGGAGCTGCCTGAGGGTGACCACCGACAGCCGCCCGCCCGCGGCGGCCGGTCCCACCGCGGCGGCGACCGCCAGAACGCTCGCCAGCGCCGCGAACCAGCGGGACTGCCGCGTCACCGCGA
>JAPOQV010000108.1 GCA_026710565.1 Spirochaetaceae bacterium
CATCGGCAGGCGCGGGCGGCGCGTTCGCGGGGCTCGGTCCGCATCGGCTCAGCCCTCTTTCAGTTCCAGCCAGCAGCGAAGCCGCGGCTTGACGCCGACGGGGGCGTCCACGCGCTTCAGGTAGCTGTTCTTGATGTGCTTCTCGATCCGCTTCCGGATGTCGAGGAGCGTCTTCTCCTCCGTGGTGCAGCGCCGGGATGTCTCGCGTTTCGAGCGGACGCTCGCGACGATCTCGCCCGGCTCCTCGATGATGGTCTCGCGGTCGAGGTCGTAGAGGTACCACCGGGTGGTGCCGGCCTCCTCGGTGAACTCGTTCTTCTCCTTGTCGAGCGCAGGGAGCGCGTAGCAGAAGAAGACACCGCGCACGGCTTTCGCCGGGCGCTTGCGACCGCTGAAGATCGCGCCGGGGAAGCGAGCGAGGCGCGCCTCCAACTCCGGGTCTGCTTGGAGTAGCGCTTGGTACTCGAGGTGCATGTCCTCCACTGCCGTGCGCGTGCCCTCGTAGGCGTGGTGGAACTCCTTCAGCGCCTCGTAGTCGTCCTCCGGGGTGAGGAGCTTCTTGCCCTCGATGCCGAGCGTCTTGGAGATCAGGAGCGTCTTCTGCGTGACCGTCGTGTAGAGCGAGAGGATCTCGTTCAGCTCCTCGGGCGGGAGGAAGTTCCAGAACCAGACCTTGCCTCGCGAGGCGGTCGCCTCGGGATGGTCGGCGACGAGCTGCTTCTCGATCTCGGGACTCATACGCCGGTCCACCCGGCCGATGCGCTGCATGAGCCGTACCGGGTTCCAGTGGATGTCGTAGTTGATCATCCGCGAGGCGTCCTGGAGGTTGAGACCCTCGGAGAGGACATCGGTGGAGATCAGGACGCGGATCTCCTCGACGCCCTGCTCGGCAAGCTCCGGAGACGAGATGCCATTGTAGTAGGGCGCGAAGCGCTGAATGACGTCTGCACGGTTCTTCTTCGTGGCACTGTCCACCTGCTCGACGCCCTCGATACCGGCGTCGTCCAGGTGGCGCATCAGGTAGCGGGCCGTGTCGGCGAACTCGGTGAAGATCAGGATCTTCTGATCGGCCAGCGCCTTCGACTTGAGCAGGCGCATGAGCTTCTGGAGCTTGTCGTCGTGCTGCGGCTCGAACTTCCGTGCCTCGTCCAGGAACTGCACGATCTGGTCGAGGTCGAGGAAGGTCTCGGCCATCATCTCCTCGACGTCGTACACGGCCCGGTCGAGGGGCTCGACCGCGTCGAGCATTTCCTGAGGGACGAAGTCCTCGTCGTCCGCCTCCTCGCCATCTTCGCCCCAGAGATCGAGCTGACGCGCGTAGCCAAGGACGTCGGCGTTCTGCGCCTTCCAGCGATCGAGGCGCTTCTTCTCGGCGTCGCTCTCGCTGTGAACCTCAAGGAAGGCGAGCAGTTTCTTGAGGAGCCGGTCGCAGGAGAGCTCGAAGGCGACGACGGAACTCTCGAAGCGCTTGAGGAAGTTGGTCCGGATGAGGCCGACCACCTGCCTTTGTCGATTCTCCTCGAACGGGTCGATGTCCTTGTCCGGCCCCGTGTACCAATGCAGGGGGTAGTACATCGGGAGCGTGAAGAGCGGGTTCTGCTTCGCGAACGCCTTCTCGAACAGGTCGAGCATCCGCCCGTACGTCTTGCGGATCGAGTACGCGGCGACCTGTGGATCCCTCCGGTCGGGAAAGGCGGCGGCTCTCCCGTACTCCCGAACCTGGCTCTCGCGGGCGTAGGCACGGCTCCGCTGGACCACGAGTTGGCGGAAGAAGGCGTCGGTGAAGAGAATGCTCTCGGCTTCGGTCATGTGCTCTGCGGCATCCGCGTCGTCGTGCCCCACGCGACTGCGAAGCGTCCGCTCCATCTGGTTGAAGTGCGCTCGCAGGTTGTTCACGCCGATGGTGCGCGCGAAGTAGGCCTCGTCGCGACGCGTGAAGAGCTCGGTCATGTGGCGGAAGTCGCTCAGGCGGTTGTTGATGGGGGTGGCCGTCAGCATGAACACGGTCTTGGGGCGTTCCGCGTTGTCGAGCAACTTGAACAGTTGGTAGTAGCGCGACGGTTCGATTCCCCGGTCGGGGTTACCTTGGCGGCCCGGATTACGGAAGTGGTGCGCCTCGTCGATGACGACGACGTCCGCGAGTTCCGCAATTCGGCGGAAACGGTCCGGGAAGTCCCCTTTGCGTCCGAGGTCGGTGTGGCTGAAGACGGCCAAGTTGCTGAAGTCCGCGCCACCGCCGACGCCGCCGATGTGCGGAAGCAGCCGGCGCAGGTGGGGCTCCCACACCGCCTCCTTGGCCGCCTTCGGTGCGAACAGCACGACACGCTTGCCCTCGTGCAGGATGAGCCGCTCGATCAGCATCAGGCCGACGAAGGTCTTGCCAAGGCCCACGCCGTCGCAGAGGAACGCACCGCGGTGCTGCCGGGCGATCTTCATGAGCGCCCAGTACGCCTCCTTCTGGTAGCGATCGAGGTGCGGGAACATGCGTGACCGTGTCTCGTCCCACTCCGTCGCGGTCAGCTCGTGCCCGCGGAAGAACTGCTGCAGGGCCTTCGCGTAGACGTCGAACGGCGTATACAGGTGCGTATGGCGGGAGATCGTCTCGACGACGGCGTCGGTGACCTCGCGCGCTTCGTTCCAGTGCGTCTCGAACCACTCCTGGAGCTGCGCGACCTCGCGCGCGCTCTGGATCTGGACGTTCAGCTCGACGTTCTTCGTGAGACCCGGCCGCGTGAAGTTGCTGGAGCCCACCAGCGCCTGGGCGCCCACGACCTCGAGCTTGGCGTGGGTGATGCAGCTCTTGGCGTGGAACTTGTCCTTGTCGTAGATGCGGCATTCGATCTGCCCGGAGCGGAGCGCGTCGAGAATCGCAGGAACCCCGTGCAGGAAGGGGTTCGGCTCCTTGCCCTCCTCGATGCTCTCGTCGAGCCTGTCGAGTGCATGCGCCCGGACCGCTTCGAGAATGGCCTTCCGAGTCCGATGGGTGATCTCCGCGCCCATCAG
>JAPOQV010000109.1 GCA_026710565.1 Spirochaetaceae bacterium
AGCGCGATCTGCCAGAGCTCGGAAACACCGTGCCGTCGACCACGCTGCGCCGGTTCTGGACCATGCTCGCGCATTAGCACGGCCAGCTCTGGAACGGCGCAGAGTTCGGTCGCGCGTTCGGCATCGCGCACACGACGGTACGGCGCTATCTTGATCTGCTGACCTCGGTGTTCGTGGTGCGGCAGCTCCCGCCGTGGCACGAGAACGTCGCGAAACGGCAGGTGCGGGCGCCGAAGGTCTACGTCGGCGATTCGGGGATCCTCCATGCGCTGCTGGGGCTGAACAGCCGCGACGCGCTGGTGTCGCATCCGAAGGTAGGCGCGTCATGGGAGGGGTTCGTCGTCAGGCAGGTCTGCCATCTGCTGGCGGCGCGTCCCGACCAGTGCTTCCATTGGTCGACCTATTCGGGGGCCGAGCTCGACCTGCTCGTCGTGGCCGGGTCGCGCCGATACGGCTTCGAGGTCAAACGGACCGAGGCTCCGCGACTGACGCCGTCGATGCGTTCGGCCCTCGAAACGCTCGACCTGCGGCGTCTCGACGTCGTGCACGCGGGACAGCGGACGTACAGGCTCGCACCGCGGGTTCGGGCCCTGCCCGCCGCACAACTCGCCGCCGAGCTCCGGCCGTTGCGCGCGTGAGCGGCGCCGCGCCGGGTCTCGGTTGCGCTCGACGCCGCGCTTGTCTTGTCAGGTAGCTTCCCGGATGGGTTCTTTCAGGGTTACACCCCGCCGACCTCGCCGGACTCCCGCTCCGGCGAATCCGGCCCGGTCTCGAGGGATCGAGCCGGATCGGTGGTGCTCAACGGCGCTCCGTGTCCCCCTCCGGAGACTCGGGGCGATGCAAATCGGCGTGGTAGTTGTTGGATTTCATGAAATCCAGCAACGGAATCGCTGATATGCACCAGTCGCATCACCCGGTCCTGCAGGCTCTTGACCGAGATCAGAGCCCGGGTTTCGCGGCAGCCAGCAGTGCGAGCTCACGCCACTTCCAGTGGCAGTCGACGTCGGCGAAGCCGATCGCGCTGAGCCAGACGAGCTGCGTCTCGACGTCCAGCAACTTGTTCGACGGATCTTCTTCCTCCGGAGCAATGCCGAGTCGGGCGAGGAAGCGTTCGTGGAGGCTTCTCGTGGGCGATGCGACATGCTCGAGATTGCAGAACACCCCGCCGGGCCGAAGAAGCCCGTACACCTCCTCGTAGAGCGCTCGCTTGCGCTCGTGGGCGAGATGGTGGATGGCGAAGCTGGAGACGATCGCGTCGAGCTCGCCCAACGGCGCGGGCAGCGGCTGGTCGAGATCGTGAGCCAGAACGCGGCCGGACGCGTCCGCGGCGAAACGCGTCCGGAGGCGATGGAGCATTGTCTCGGAGAAGTCGAGGGCTACGGCCGAAGCGTTTGGCCGGGCGCTCTTCACGACCCGGAGGAGGCGGCCGTCACCGCTGCCCAGATCCAGCACTCGCGCCGTCTTCCGCGGCAACCACTCGAGCAGCTCCGCCTCTCCCGCCCCGCGGTGCGGGATCGAATCCGCCCGAGACAGGTACTCGATCGCGTGGGCTGGCGATGTCCACCGATTGACGGCCGTTTCGGGCATGGCCGCCAGTCTCCGATAGACCTCCACTAGAAATCAAGTTTATTATTGTTTGTAAATCATAAACAAGATTTATGGATGGCCGGGAACCCCTCGCGGTCTCAGGTCCGCATCACGCCCAGCACCTGAACGGCAGGGTCGACGGCCTCTTCGTACCGGAGCGGTGGGGCGGACGCGAGGGTGCGCCGGCGCCGGGCGATGACCGCGATCAGACACACGAGCAGCGCTCCGCAGGCGGTACTCCACCAGAGCGGGCTGCCGAGCAGCCAGAGCTCCAGCCGCGCGGTCCAGGA
>JAPOQV010000110.1 GCA_026710565.1 Spirochaetaceae bacterium
CTTCCACCATCGCCGCGGTGCGGGTCGCCAGGCCGTAGAGCTGGATGAAGCCGCTGGCGTCCTGATGGTCGTAGGAGCCCGCGCTGAAAGACGCCAGCCCCTCGTCATAGAGCGAGTGCGGCGACCGGCGGCCGGCCACCGTGATGCCGCCCTTGTACAGGCTCAGCGTCACCGCGCCGGTGACCCGAGCGCAGACGCGCTGCATGAACGCGTCCAGCGACTCCCGCAGGGTCGAGAACCAGTGGCCGCTGTACACGGCGTCGGCGTAGGTCATGGCCAACTGCTGCTTGCTGCGCAGGGCGTCCGCCTCCAGCGTGAGCATCTCCAGCTCGCGCAGCGCCGCGTACAGGATCGTGCCGCCCGGCGTCTCGTACACGCCGCGGCTCTTCATGCCGACCACCCGCGTCTCGACGATGTCCGCCCGGCCGATGCCGTTCGCGGCTCCCAGCTCGTTGAGCCTGAGCACCAGCTCCACCGCGCCGTGCCGGACGCCGTCCACGGCCACCGGGACGCCCCGTTCGAACTCGACCGTGACCTCCTGCTCGCGGTCGGGCGCCTCCGCCGGCGACACCGAGCGCTGGAACAGCGTCTCCTGCGGGCGCCGTCCGGCATCCTCCAGATCTCCGCCCTCGTGGCTGAGATGCCAGACGTTGTCGTCCCGCGAATAGATGTTGACCCGCGAGACGCCGGCCAGGTCGATGCCGCGGCTCTCCGCGTACTCGATGGCGTCCTCGCGCGAGCGGATGTCCCACAGGCGCCACGGCGCGATGATCTTCAGATCAGGCGCCAGCGCCCGATAGGCCAGCTCGAACCGCACCTGATCGTTGCCCTTGCCGGTACAGCCATGGGAGACCGCGTCGGCCCCCACGGAGCGCGCCGCCTCGACCTGCACCCTGGCCTGCAACGGCCGCGCCGCCGAGGTGCCGAGGAGGTATTTGCCCTCGTACACCGCGCCGGCACGGAGCATCGGGAACAGGTACTCCTCGACGAACTCGCGGCGCACGTCGCGCAGGATCAGCTTGGCGGCGCCGGACGCCGCTGCCCGCTCCTCCAGCCCGGCCAGGTCGTCGGACTGCCCCACGTCCGCGCAGACGGCCACCACCTCCGCGCCCGGAAAGCGCTCCTTGAGCCAGGGGATGATGATCGAGGTGTCCAGCCCCCCCGAGTAGGCGAGCGCGATGCGCTTGACGTCTTGGCGCTTCACTTCGTTCGCTGCCATGTCGTGCTCCTCTCCCTACAGCCCGGACAGGGCGGTGTCCATGCAGCGCAGCCCCTCGGCGATCTCGTCGGCCGAGACCACCAGCGGCGGCGCGATGCGCATCACGTCGTCGCCCGAGCGGAGCACCAGCACCCCCGCGGAGCGCAACGCGGTCGACAGCGCCTGTATCCGGGGCTGCTCGCCTGCCGTTCCGGGGACGTGCACGCCGCGCAGCAGCCCGGCGCCCACCACCGGCCCCAGCCCGTGCGCCTCGCGCAGCGTCTCCAGCCCCCGCCGGAGCTGCTCGCCGCGCTCGCGGACGGCGGCCAGGAACGCCGCATCGGTGAGGATGTCGAACACGTGCGAGGCCAGCGCGCACGTCACCGGCCCACCGCCGAAGGTGGTGCCGTGCTCGCCGAAGTGGAGCCGGTCGTTCACCGCGGCCGGCAGCAGCACCGCCGACAGCGGCAGGCCGCCGGCCAGCGGCTTGGCCAGCGTGATGATGTCCGGCTTCAGGCCGACGCTGTCGGAGGCGAACAGGTGGCCACAGCGTCCCAGGCCGGTCTGCACCTCGTCCGCGATCACGATGAGGTCGTGCTCGCCGCGGCAGGCGTTGAGCGCCGCCGCGAACTCCGGCGTCATGGCCTGCAGCCCGCCCTCGCCCTGCACCACCTCGACGATGACGCCGGCGAAGGTCCCGTCGAGCGTCTTGCGCAACGCTTCCACGTCGTTGTAGGGCGCGACCTCGACACCGGGCAGCATGGGCCGGAACGGCTCCTGGTACTTGGGCGTCGCCGTGCAGGCCAGCGCGCCGTACGTGCGCCCGTGGAAGCCGCCGGTGAACGCCAGGATCTTGTGGCGCTCGGCGTTCTCCTCGCCGCGATGGGCGTACATGCGGGCGAACTTGAGCGCCGACTCGTTCGCCTCCGCGCCGCTGTTCATGTACTGCACCGCCGCGAAGCGATCGCCGGTCAGCTTGCCGGCGAGCTCCAGCGCCGGGCCGGTGGTGTACAGGTTGGAGACGTGCACGAGCTTGCGCATCTGCGCGGCGACGACGTCCGCCAGGTCCTCTCGCCCGTAACCGAGCGCGTTCACGGCGATACCGGCGCCAAGGTCCAGGTAGCTCTTGCCCGCGGCGTCGGTGACCCGGCACCCGGAGCCGTGGTCCAACAGCAGCATCTCCGGCGAGAAGGCGTTGGGAAAGGGATGATCGGTGACGATCGCGTCCTTGATCTGCATGGTCAGGTTCTCCTTCGGTCGTTGACCCGGTTGGTCTTGCGATTCATTGCGATTCGGCCAGTGCGACTCGGCCAGCGCGACTCGGTCGGTTCAGCGCGACGGAGCTCCGTACCCGGCAGCCGAGATCACGGTGCCGCGCTCGCCGTCCAGCAACGCCCGCAGCGCTCCCGCCGCGCCATAGTCGCCGATGAGCACGCGGCCGACGCCCGCGGTGACCGCGGCGACGGACGACCTGATCTTCGGGATCATGCCGTCGGTGATGGTCCCGGCCTCGATCTCGGCGTCCGCGCCCGCCGGGTCGAGGCGCCGCAGTACCGTCCCGTCCTTGAGCACGCCGTCGGTGTCGGAGATGAACAGCAGGGCGTCGGCGTCGAGCGCGGTCGCCACCCGGAAGGCGACGGTGTCCGCGTTGACGTTGATGCCGCCGCCGGCGCCGTCGTCGCAGACCGGGCTGACCACGGGCACGAACCCCGCGTCCGTCAGCGTGGCGAGCAGGCGGGTGTCGACGCCGTCGATTCGCCCGGTTCGGGTGCCCGGCGGAACGGCCGCCGGCTGAGCGGCCAGGGTCCGCCCGTCCGATCCGCAGATGCCGACGGCGCTCACGCCGGCGGCGCTCAGCGCGCGTACCAGCCGCTTGTTGGCGCTGCCGGCCAGCACCATGTCGACCACCTCCATCTCTTCCGCGGTGGTCAGCCGGATGCCCTCGTGGAAGCGCGGCTCGTGTCCCAGGCGGCGACTCATCGCGGTCACCTCGGCCCCGCCGCCGTGCACGACGATCACCCGCCATGCGCCGGCCAGCCCGACGGCGGCCAGCCCAACGCCGGCCAGCGAGGCCAGCTCCGCGGCGAACACGCCGCGCAGCGCCGCTTCCTCCAGCGCCCGCCCGCCCAGCTTGATCACCGCCGTCCGCGCGGATGTGCCCGTCCCGGTCATGGCGTCCCGTGCACGGGCAGGCCGCGCTCCTCCGGCAGCCCCATGCGCAGGTTCATGGCCTGCACCGCCTGGCCTGCGGCTCCCTTGACCAGATTGTCGAGCGCGGCGAACAGCAGCACCGCGCCCCCGTCGACCCGCCACGCGATGTCGCAGCGATTGGAGCCCCACACCGAGCCGGTCGCCGGCAGGCGGTCGTGCAGCAGCCGCACGAACGGCGCCCCGTCGTAGGCCGCTCGCAGCGCCGCGCCCACCGCCCCCGCGTCGGCGCCGGCCGCCGCGGGCGCGGTGATGGTGGCGGCGATGCCGCGCTTCATCGGCGCCGTGTGCGGCGTGAACCAGAGCGACGCACCGGGGCGCACCGCCTCCATCTCCTGCACCATCTCCGGCACGTGGCGGTGGCTGGTGCCGGGGTTGTAGGCGGCCGCGGTCTCGCTGCGGTCGCAGAACGTCCAGGCAACGTCCGCCTTGCGGCCGGCGCCGGACAGCCCGGTGACCGCGCAGGCGACGATCGGGTCGCTCACCAGACCGGCCGCCAGCACCGGCAACAGAGGCAGCAGCACGGCCGTCGGAAAGCACCCGGGACTGGCGATCAGGTCGGCCGACCGAAGCCGTTCCCGATAGCGCTCCGGAAGGCCGTAGACCGCATCACGGAGCAGATCCGGGCGCGCCGGCGGCTGGCCGTAGGCGGCGGCGAACCGCTCGGGATCGGCGATGCGGAAGTCCGCCGACAGATCCACCACCACCGCGCGGCCAAGAAACGGCTCCAGGGTCTGCGCGGACGACAGGTGCGGCAGCGCCGCGAACACCACGTCGACGCCGGCCGCAGCCGCCTCGTCGACCGAAGCCAGCACGCCGCCGGCAACGGCCGACAACCCGCGCGGCGACAGCTCCGGCACCGCCTCCGCTACCGGC
>JAPOQV010000111.1 GCA_026710565.1 Spirochaetaceae bacterium
GATCCGGGCGTGGATGTCGTTGTGGGCGAAGGGATCCGCACCTTCGAGCAAGGGGGCGAAGAAGGTCCGGACGGCGTACGCCAACAGTTTCGGATCCTCTCCCGAATGCGACGGACGGGCGACGGATTCGGCGATGCCTTCAGCCCCGCTCCGGGTCACGAGGCGCAGGATGATGTAGGCGCCGCTGTCCTCCCGCACCGAGCGGAATTGCACCGCATTTCGATAGGGGAGCTCCAGGCAATAGGTCTCGACACGTTCGATGGTATCGTCGGACCGGAGTGCGGCCTCCTCGCCGTTGGGGCTAGCGGACACGGACTGTTGCGAAATGCTCTCTTTGGCCATTAGTCTTCCTCGTCTTTGCCGCGGGTCAGCCTCTCGATTGCGAGCAGCGCGAACACCAGCGCAAGCTGTATCACGGCGACTACCGACAGAGTGCTCATCATGCCTTCTTCGTAATAGTAGAGCAGGGCCACCGTCATGGTCTCGGTGCCGCCCCGGTAAAGCAGCAGTGGAATGGTCAGGTCCCGGGCCGCCAGCGCGAACACGATGACGAAGGACGCCAGAACGCCGCGCCGTATCAACGGGATCAGGATGAGCCGCGCCGTGGTCAGCCACCGGCCGCCATGGACCCGGGAGGACTCTTCGAGCTCGCCGCTCACCTGATGCACCGCCGCCTGCATGGTGGCGGTGCCGAGGGGCAATCCCTTGACGATAAAGCCGATGATGATGACCGTGGCCGTGCCGTAGAGGTTGAAGGGCGCGGGCGGAAGCGCCCAGGCCCACAACAGCGCGAGCCCGAGCACGATGCCAGGTAGCGTCCAGGGCAGCCATGCCAGCAATTCGAGCTGCCGCCCGAGCCAGTGGCGGGTGCGCACGCGGATATAGCCGATGAGGCCGCCGATGACGACCGTGGCCGCGGCCGCGGCGGTGGAGAAAAGGACCGTGTTCTTGAGCCCGTTCATGGCTCGCCGGTCGCTGAAGACGCTGCGCCAGTTGTCGAGGGTGAGGTGCTCCAGGTTGTAGAGCCCGAAGATGGGGAAGAACGAGCTGGCGAGGATCTGGGTCAGGGGGATCACGATGGCGAGCATGAAATAGATCACGAAGACGCCGAAGATCGCCCACCGCACCAGACCCGGCAAGGCCATCCGCGTGGGCCGGTAACCCTTGCCGCTGATGACCGTGAACCGGCGGTCGCCCAGCTTTCTCCATTGCAGCCAGACGAGGCTGAACATGATCAGGATCAGGATCACCGAAAGCGCCGTCGCCCCGTTGTATTGGGGCGGATGGCGGTAGTGGAGCATGCGGTAGATCTCGTTGGCGAAGACGTACACGCCCCCGGGATTGCCGAAGAGCAGCGGGTTTTCGAAGCTGTCGAGGCCGCTGGCGAAGATGAGCACGGAGGTGGCGAGGATGGCCGGCGACATCATCGGCAGCGTAATGGTGAAAATGGTCCGGTACTTGCTCGCGCCCAGGGTGACCGAGGCTTCCTCGAAAGAGGAATCCATCGAATAGAAGAACCCCGCCAGCATGAGGAACATGAGCGCCGTGGTGCTCAGGGTGGAATGGAAGATCAGGCCGGTCCAGCCGTAGAGATCGATCACCGGCCCCTGGATGCCGAACCACGACTTGGCGAACTGGTTGATGAGGCCGTTTTGCGGGTTGCCGAGCATCAGCCACGAGATGCCGGTCAACAGGTCTGGCGTGAAAAACGGCACGGGGATCAAGAGCATCATCGTCCGCCGGAACGGCACGTCGGTGCGCGCCACGGCCCAGGCGAACAGAAGCGCCAGCGCCAGGCTCAGCACCAGCCTGGCGGACGCGTAGATCACGCTGTTGATGAAGATGGGGACGAGGTCGTACGCGGCAAGCCAGGAGCGGTAGCCGTCCAGCGTGAACTGTCCCAGGCGGCCCGGCTGTCCGGAGAACAGGCTCGCCGTGAACAGCACCCCCACCGGATAGAGCACCAGGACCACGACCACCGCGGCCAGGGCGTAGTAGTAGATGGAGCGGTGCACTCTCAGATAGTCGCCGAGCCGCGGGGAAGCGCTGTCAGCCCGAGGCTCGGTGGCGGTGACGCCGGCCGGGCTCATTGATAGAGGGAGATGTCCTTTCTGGCGACGCGTAGCGCCACGTTGGCGCTCGGCTGCCAATTCTCCTCGACCGGGGTCGGAACCCGGACGTCGACGCCGTCGCAAATCCCGACCAGATATTCGTTGTGATCGCCGAGGTACGCCCGCCCGATGATGCGCCCGGGAATGGTTTCGATGCCGTCCTCACCCGCGAGGGATGCCGTCGCGGGGCCGATGCGGATCTTCTCCGGCCGGATGAACAGGCGCGCGCCCGCGCCCGGCTCGTCCCGCCGGTCGGTGCGCACCGCGCCGGCGTCGAGGCTGATGGTGACGGTGCCGTCGTAGGTGGTCAACGGCACCGTGGCGCCGGCCGCGCTTAGCTGCGCCTCGCCGGCCGTGTCGATAAAGTTGGCCTTGCCGATGAACTCCGCGACGAAGCGCGTGGCGGGCTGCTCGTAGATCTCGTCCGGCGTTCCCACCTGCTCGATCCGGCCCCGGTGCATCACGACGATGTGGTCGGACAGCGTCAGCGCCTCTTCCTGGTCGTGGGTCACGTAGAGGGCGGTGACCCCGAGGCGCTGCTGCATAATGCGCAGCTCGAAACGCATGTGCTCGCGCAGCTTGGCGTCGAGGTTGGACAGGGGCTCGTCGAGCAACAGAACACGCGGCTCGAACACCAGCGCCCGGGCGAGCGCCACGCGTTGCTGCTGGCCGCCGCTCAGGTTGGTCGCGGGCGTGGCGCCGAGGCCCACGAGGTCGACCTGCTGGAGCACCGCGTCCACGCGGCGCTCGGACTCCCCACGCCCGACACGCCGCATCCGCAAGGGATAGGCGACGTTCTCGTACACGGTCATGTGCGGCCAGATGGCGTACGACTGGAACACCATGCCCAAATGGCGCCGCTCCGACGGCACGTCAATGCGCCTGGCCTTGTCGTAGACCGGCACGCCGCCGATGCGGATGGCGCCGGCATCGGGCTCTTCGAGCCCGGCTATCATGCGCAACGTCGTGGTCTTGCCGCAGCCCGACGGCCCCAGCAGAGTCACCATTTCGCCGTCCTGCACGTTGAGGTCGATGCCATCGACGGCGGTGATGGCGCCGAAACGCTTGACGACCCCGGAAATTCCGACGTCAGGCATGCAGACCCCTCGTCAGCGGATGCCGAATACCCCCTCCATCTCCTTGAAGAAGAAGTTCGGATCGCCGAGCTGCTCGGACGGGATCTTCTTCATCAGAGGATAGGCTGTCAGGCTCATCTCGGGGATCGGCGGCTTGACTTTCGGATGCGGTACGTTACGGCCGGCATGCGTGTTCCACGCCTGGAGGTTCTCGAGTTCGTAGAACCAGGTCATGATGACCTTGGCCGCGTTCGGACGGGCCGCGCCCTTGATCGTGGCCATGGAGAACGGCGTCCACGCCTGCCCCTCCTTGGGCACGATGAACTTCACCGGCGTTCCCTTGGGCAGGTCACGAATGTTCTCGCCGCGCCCGCTGAAACCGAGGGCAAACTGCCCCCGCGCGATGGCGTCACGGAGCTTCCGGCTGCCGCCGCGGACGATGAAGGGCTCCACCGTCGCCTTGAGCTTCTTGATGTAGTCGATGCCCATGCCCTGCGTATTGTAGATGCCCAGCATGTGCCAGGCGCCGCCGCCGGAGGCGCGCGGATCGCGGATCGCCACCCTGTCCTTCCACTTGGGATCCACGATATCCCAGTAGGACTTGGGATAGTCGGCGGGCTTGACCATGTCTGTGTTGACCAGGATCGCCTGAGCGCTCAGGTGAACGGGCCACCAGTAACCGACGGGGTCGTTGACAAAAACCTTCTTGTCGATATTGTCCAGCTCCGGCGCGGGAGGGCGCCATTTCGCCAAGGCGCCGACGGCGTGCAACTCCAGCAGGTACTTGTCGCCGCCCTCCATGATATCCCCCTGGAGCTTGCCCACCGCCGCCTCCGTACGGATCCGGTCGGTCAGGTGGCGCATGCGCCCGCTGATGATTTCGATCTTGATGCCGAAGCGCTTCTCGAACCGGTCTTTGGCGCCGGAGTCGAAGAACTGCTGGCTGGTGGAGCCGCCGTACCAGACGACTTTGCCCTCTTTCAGCGCCGCATTGATGACGGCCGGCCCCAGCGCCTTGGCCACCGGGTCGTCCGCCAGCCGCGCCGGCAGCTTGTCTTGCGCCAACGCGGTCGCACCGACCAGAAGACAAATCGCAAATGTGAGGAAGACGAGTGCAATGCGCTTTCTCATGATAGGCCTCCACTGGTGTTATCGCCGCTCGGCAACGCTTGCGAAAACCCTGCAGTCGCCCTACCCGTCGCAAGCAGTTGTCACTCGGCGCGGTGAACTTCGCAGTCGTCCGGAACTGTCGTACTTCCGCGGACTCTACGGATGTGCCGTGGCGAAGTCAATATGGCGCGGTTCGGGCCGAATGGTTTGATTATATCGAACAACGAGGCGGCGGGAAGTCGGTTTCGGTCTTGTTGACGGCATTGTTGCCAAATTTTGCCAAAGCCGCTATCGTCGGCAAATGAGCACGATGAACATATCGCTTCCCGAGGCGCTCAAGTCATTCGTGGACGATCAGGTCAGCGCACGCGGCTACAGCACTTCAAGCGAGTATGTCCGCGAACTGATCCGCAGGGATCAGGACCGTCAGCGCTTGCGCGACCTGCTTCTCGAAGGTGCGGCCTCCCCACAGGCGGTCACGGCC
>JAPOQV010000112.1 GCA_026710565.1 Spirochaetaceae bacterium
GCTCCGCCGTGTGCTGTCGCGCGGCCTGCTCTGGGCGCTGGTGGCGCTGATGGCGGCCTGGAGCCTGGGTCCGATCGTCTGGATCTTCATCTCCTCGATCTCGGTTCGCGCGGAGCTGTACTCGGTGCCGCCGCACTGGATCCCGCATGAACCGACCCTGGAGCCGTACCGGACGGTGCTGTTCGAGGGGGAGGGGTTTCGCGGCGCCGCCGGGCAGGCGGCGGCCGAGCTCATCCGCGCGGGGCTGTTCAACTCGCTGATCATCAGCACGTCGACGACGCTGCTGGTGATGGCGCTGGCGCCGCTGCTTGGCTACGTGTTCGGCCGGCTCGAGTTCCCCGGCCGCCGCGTCCTGTTCTACTTCGTGTTGGCGCTGATCGCGCTGCCCGGCTGGCCGATCATCATCGGCCTGTTTCCGATGATGTCGTCGCTGCGGCTCCTCGACACCCGGCTCGGGCTCGTCATCCTGCTGTTCACGTACCGGATCCCGTTCGAGATGTGGTTCATGACCGGTTACTTCCGCGCCGTCCCCGCGGAGATCGAGGACGCGGCCCGCGTCGACGGCTGCACGCGCCTGCAGGCGCTGTACCGGGTCACCATCCACATGGTCCGGCCCGGTATCGTCGCGGTCTCCATCATCTCGTTCCTGCACTCCTGGAACTTCTTCCTGGTGCCGTTGATCATGGCGTACACGCTGCGCTCCAAGCCCCTGACCGTCACGATCACGGAGTTCGTCGGCCAATACTACGTGCACTGGGACCTGATGTCGGCGGCCACCATCCTGGCCATCGTGCCGCCGGTGGTGATGGTGATCCTGTTCCAGCGGCACATCGTCCGCGGGCTGTCGGCGGGAGCCATCAAGTGAAGCCGGCGGTCCGGTTCGGCGCCGACGTGCTGCTGCATCGTCCCGAGGGCGCCGCGTTCCGGGAGCGACTGCGCGGACGGCGCGTGGCGCTGCTGGCGCACCCGGCCAGCGTCGACGCCCGCCTGCGTCCGGTGTGGGACCTGATCGGCGGGCTCCCGGACGTGCGGCTCACCGCGCTGCTGTCACCCCAGCACGGCTTTGCCGGCGAGAAACAGGACGACATGGTGGAGAGCGCCGACGCGTACCACGCCGAGCTCGGCGTGCCGATCCTCAGCCTCTACGGCGAGACGCGCCGCCTGCATCCGGAGTGGATCGACCGGTTCGACGTGCTGCTGTTCGACCTGCAGGACGTGGGAGTGCGCGTCTACACCTTCCTCACCACCTTGGGCTATCTGCTCGAAGACCTGGCTGGCCGCGACGACCGCGAGCTGTGGGTGCTGGACCGTCCCAACCCCGCGGGCCGTTGCGTGGAGGGGCTGGCGCTGCAGCCCGGCCAGGAGAGCTTCGTCGGCCTGGCGCCCCTGCCCATGCAGCACGGGCTGACCATGGGCGAGTGTGCGGACTGGTATCGCCGGTTCGCCGATCTGGACGTGGGGCTGGAGGTGGTGCCGATGCTCGGCTGGGACCCGCACGCGCCCTGGCCGGCGGAGCGCGTCTGGCTGCAGCCGAGTCCGAACATGCCGTCCCTGTCGACGGCGCGCGCCTACCCCGGCACCGTGCTGCTGGAGGGCACGACGCTGAGCGAGGGCCGCGGCACCACGCGCCCGCTGTCGCTGGTCGGGCATCCGCGGGTCGACTGGCCGGCGGTGCGGCGGCGCCTGGAGGATCGCTGCCCGGACCTGCTGGCCGGCCTGGTGCTGCGCGACGTCTGCTTCGAGCCGACCTTCCACAAGCACGCCGGACAGGCGTGCCCGGGCTTCGAGCTGGTGACCGCCGACCCGGTCTACGACCCGGTCCGGTGCCGTCCGTACCGGCTGATCGCCGCCATCCTCCGGGCCGTTCGGGAGCTCCATCCCGACCTGCCGCTGTGGCGGGACCCGCCCTACGAGTACGAGGCCGATCGCCTGCCGATCGACGTGATCGCCGGCGGCCCGGCCTTGCGGCACTGGGTGGACGGCGGGGACGGCGCATCCTGGGAGGACGGGTTGCGGGCGGACGAGCGTTCCTGGGAGCGGCAGACCGCGCCGTTCAGAACGTATTGATCCGGAGCGACTGGCGGGGTGACCCTCAGTTTCCGCTGCGGGGCAGGGGCAGGTCGACGCGGTTGTGGCCGTTCTGCTGTGAGGCCAGGACTCCCAGCAGGATTTCCAGCGTCCATCGCGCGTCGGTGCCGGGCGACACCAAGGTGCCGCTGCCAGCGTCCAGCGCCGCCACCAGCTCGTCGACCGCGGCGAGCTGGGTGACGTACAGGTAGTCGCCGGGTACGAGGTCCGCGGCGCGCAACTCCCGGTGCATGCCAGTGCCGTCGCTGGTGAGGATTCGGCCGTGCTCGTTGTAGAACTCCACCCGGCCGCGCTCGCAGGTAATGCTCAGGATGCCGGCGTTGAACTCCGTCTTGTACCCGCTGTAGATCCCGCGGATGTCGTCTTCGAAGCCGATCAGGGCGGTAGCGTACGGGTCCTGGGCCGGGTCCTTGCCGCCGTCGCCCCGGTAGCGGTCGAAGTGGTCGAACCCGGGCTCGAGCTGCGCGGTGACCCAGCGCGGCTCCGCGCCGGCGAAGAAGCAGAGCAGGTCGATCATGTGGGTGCCGTTGCGGAACATCATCGCGCGGGGGCCGTAGTGCTCGACCGCCACGGTACGCACCGCGCCGAGCGCGCCGGAGGCCACCATGCGCTGCGCTTCCGAGTGGGAGGCCGACCAGCGGCGGGTGTGGTCCACGGACAGCAGCACGCCCTCGCGCTCGCACGCCTCGATCATCCGGTCGGCGTCCTCCAGGGTGGTGGCGATCGGCTTCTCGCAGAAGATCGCCCGTGCCCCCGCCTCGGCCGCGGCGACGGTCAGGCCGGCGTGGACGTGGTCGCCGGTGACGACGCTGACGATGTCCGGCTGCTGCTCTGCCAGGAGCGTGGCGAAGTCGGTGTGGATGGCGACGTCGGGCAGGTCCGGCCACATCTCCCGGAACTCGTCCAGGGCCTCGGCGCGCAGGTCGCAGACCCCGACCAGCTCGGTGCGGGGGTGCTCGACGTAGCAGGAGACGTGGGAGCGGCCCATGGGCCGTCGCAGCCCGCCCGAGACGACGGGCGCGCGCCTCGCGCCGATGCCGGTGAGGCCGACGACCGCGGTCCGGTACGTTGTATTTGTCACGGTTGGAACTCCCTGCGGAATGTTGGTGCCGTTATCCGAAACGGCGTCACGTGATGTCCATGGCTTCGACGGTGCGGGCGATGGCAAAGAAATCCGGCAGCGGCGTCTGCCAGAGCACGGGGACGGTCAGCACCAGACCGGGCAGCAACGGCGTGGTGTAGTCGCCATGCTCGTCCGGCTCGTGCAGGACATAGGCGCCGTCGTCGTTCAGCCGGTGGAACCGCGCCTGCGTGCGGAATGGATCGATCAACCAGTATTCGCGGACGCCGGCCTCTTCGTACTCGGCCAGCTTCTCGCGATAGTCGCGCGTCACGCTCTCGGGGGAGACGACTTCCACGCAGAGGTCTGCGGGGCCGAGCATGACCGTTTCGGTCAGGTCGCCGGGGTTGGTCTCGAGGACGAGCTGGAGATCCGGCAACCGCCCGGACGGAGCGACATCGGTGCGCATGACGAACGGCATGCCGACCAGCACGCCGATCGGCGTGCGCCCCGGAACCGTCTTGCGAGCGAGCCACGCGTTCAGCAGCATTCTCAGGTAGGCGACGATCCTCTCGTGCCGCAGGGCTACCGGTGACATCTCGATCACGTACCCCCGTACCCACTCGTGGAAGTGCTCGGCGTAGTTCCCCAGGTAGTCGTCGAACGGAACGGCTTCGGCGACGATCCGGCCGACCGGCCTGACGGGTACGGCGACGGCGGGCTCAGCCATGGGTGGAAGCGATCATAGCCGCTGTGCTGCCGGCTTCGCCACCCGGCGCGA
>JAPOQV010000113.1 GCA_026710565.1 Spirochaetaceae bacterium
ACCGCCGCAGCACCGCTCGCCATCTCGCTGGCAGTGAGCGTCTGATGGCGACCGATGCCGCGCTGAGGTGGCCGGTCGGGCAGGGGAGCGGTAGCGGCGAGGCCACGGGGATCGAGCTTGCCGCGAGCATCGACATCCGCCAGAACCGCTACCGGGGTTGGCATCCGGTCGCCGGCGCATGGGATCCGGGCTCGACGCCGTTCAACGTCCACCAGACCGGCCAGGTGCGTCCCAACGGCACGGCGTTCGGGATGGAGCCGGCACGTGGGGCGTTCCCGGGGCAGGAACCGGTCACCGGTTTTCAGGGCCGGCGCCTCGTGAACAGCAAGAACCGCAACCTGGGGACCCTGATCGGCGAGCTGCAGTCCGAGGTGTTCACGATTGCCGGCGACGGCATCGACTTCCTCATCGGCGGCGGCGACTTCGCGGACGTGACCTGCCTGAACCTGCACGTGCGCGGCGCCGCGGGTTGGGAACGGGTGCGCAGCGCGACCGGCGAGCGCAACCTCGCGCTGGTGCGGCGCGGCTGGGACGTGGCCGGGTTCCGCGGCCGGCAGGCGTACCTGCAGATCCTGGACTACGCGCCGGTGGAGCCGTGGGGGTGGCACGCCGCGCCGCGCTACGCGGAGGATGACTGGGGCTTCATCCTGGTGGACGACATCCGCCAGACCGACGGCGCCCCCCAACCGCGCCGCGTCGACGAAACCGGCGACCGAGCGCGCAACTTCGACTTCGAGACGCTGCTGCCGGAGCGGTTCACGGTGGTCGCGGCGCACGGCGCCGGCGGCGCCGGCGGCGTCTTCGAGATCCACGATCACGAGCACGCCGGGACGGCGGGCCTCCTGTATTGCACCGCCGCGGTCGAGCCGTGCGCCCGTGATCTCTGGCAGGTGTCCGTTACCTGGCGCTACCGCGGGCCGACCCTGAGCGGCGTCAAGCTGCGTCTCACCAGCCGGCTGCCGATCGCGGCCAGCGCCGCGCGCCACACCCTGCATCCGGGGCTGCTGTATGACGGCAACCCCACCGCCGAGGCGTGCCACTACCTGGGGGAGGACTTCCCGGAGGCGGCCTCCACGGTTCCCGCCGGGTTCAGCGTCGAGGACGCCGAGCGGGTGTGCGCGGGCTGGGTGGCGCCGCAGCAGCGGGCTGCCGACGTCACGGCCAGCGTGCGCCTGCAGGTGGACCCCGAGTCCGGCCGCTACGAAGCCGTGCACCAGCTTCCCGAGTCGGCCGTGTTCGGCCGGCGGTTGCTGCTGGATAGCGACGAACGGCTCACCCTGGACGACGGCGCCTGCCACGCCAAGACGCTCTACCTGTACGCCGCCGGCCGCCCGCCGGGACCGGTCTACCGGCCGGGCTACTGCGGCGCCCTGTCGGCGGCTTGGCGGCAGCTCTACCCGGTCTCGCCGACCAATCCGCCGCACACGCTCCGCGCGGACTACGAGATGCGCCTCCGCACCACGCTCCACGACCACGGCCTGATCCAGGAGATCGTCCGCGGCGGGCGCAGCTACCGCGTGTTCTACGTCGGGCGCTGGGTGTACGGCGATGCGCCGACCGGTGGCGGGCGGTTTCTTCCCAAGGAGTACTTCCACCGGTTCGTCGGCTTCTCCTGGTCCGGCATGGCCGGGCTGGTGGCCCACGCCGCGCTCGATCACGGCCTGCGGCACGGCGACGACGACGCGGTGCGGGTCGCCGTGGACACCATGGACCTCTTCGCCGAGCACGGGGTGTCGCCGCTGGGCATCCTGTACCCCACCTATCACGAGGATCACGCCGGGCTGGTCGACACCTTCGGCACCTACTACGACCCCGGGCGCATCGACATGGGACCGCTGGGGGAGGGCCTGTACTGGTACGTGCGCTGCGCCGAACGGTTGCGGTGCCACGGGAGCCAGCCGCCGGCGAGCTGGATGGCCGCGGTGCGCAGCTCCCTCGACCGCATCATGGAGCTGTTCCCGGACGGCGACGTGCCGGGCCGCATCGACGGCACGAGCGGGGAGCCCGCCGCGCGCCGGATACAGCTTCTCTACTGGGAACGCTCGCGCTGGACCGAGCGCCAGGCCCGGCCCTCTGACATCGTCTTCACCAGGCCGAGCGAGCGCGGGGCCACCAACTTCGTCTACCTGATCTGGGCCTACGTGCGCGCAGCGCGCGACCTCGGCGAGCAGCGCTACCTGGACTACGCGGTAACGCTCGGCGAGCTGGCCCTGCGGGTGATGGAACGGTTCGCCGTCTTCGCCGGCTCCGAGATGGACTTCTACAACATCGACAAGCGGCAGGGCCACGCGCTGCTGGCCGCCCACATCGACCTGTACGACGCCACCGGCGACCGGCGCTGGCTGGCGGCGGCGGAGGTGGCGGCGAGCTGGTTCGGGGGCTGGCAGGACCACTACAACACCCGCACGGACGGCCTGGAGCACCTGCCGCTCGGCCGCTGGGACTACCGCACCGTGGGCGGCACCACGGTCGACATCAAGTACTCCACCAACAACCTGGTGTACGCCCAGGGCGCCACGGACCTGCTGCGGCTGTGGCGCCACACGGGCGATACGGAGTGGTTCGAGCGCGCCCGCGCGCTGCTGCATCAGGGCGTGCAGAGCTCGCTCACCGAAGAAAAGCGGCGCTGGCTCAACGCCCACTACCAGTCCGAGGCGCGGGTGCCGGCGCAGCACGCGTTCAACCCGGACACGCAGTTCGATGCCGCCTGCCTGGGCGGAGGCACCGAGGACGTGCTGCCGGCGTGGCCCTACCGCGGCAACTGGACCACCAAGTACGGCGCCATTCTGAGCATGTACATGCTGGCCGAGGCGCTCGATGTCGATCCGATCCTGGCGCGCTACGGCGGCATCACCTACCGACTGGGGGAAACGCCCGCGGACGACTGGGTCGGCGCGCTGGAGACGCTCGATCGCGTGCGCGGGTGGCGCTCGCGGGACGGCGTCACCATCGAAGCGCGCAACATGGTCCCGTGCGCCGCCCGCTACACCGCCCGGGTGCTGGACGCGGACGGCAGTCCCGTGGCGGCCGCAGCCGGCGACTTCGCGCCCGGTGCCGACGGGATCATCCGGGTACCGCTGCCCGCGTAGCGCCGACGCGAGCGCATGGTAGGATCGGCCGGCATATAGCACAGACACCGATGGAGGAAACGCTGTGAATCGAGTTCTGACCATCCTCGCGCTGCTCGTGACGTGCACGGCAGTTACATTCGCCCAATATCAGGAGGCGCCGATGCTGGCCGAGCGCGTGGCCTCGGGCGAGCTGCCGGCAGTCGATGAACGGCTCCCCGACGAGCCGCTGGTGCTCACGCTGGAGCGCAGTGCCGCCCCCGACGGCATGCTCGACGAACTTGCAATCGGGTCCTACGGCGGCGACGTTCGCCTGATCAACCTGGCGCCGAACTTCGCGCCCGAGATGTACTTCATGACCATCGAGACGCTGCTGGCGCGGCCCGGCTGGATCAGCATGGGGCATCCGCTCACCGGCAACATCTACGAGAGCTACGAGATCAGCCAGGACGGGACCACCTTCACGTTCCAGTTGCGCCGCGGCCTGCGCTGGTCGGACGGCGAACCGGTGACGACCGGCGACGTGACGTTCCACTACGAGAACATCCTGCACAACGAGCAGCTCACCCCGAGCATCGGCTCGCAGTTCCGCTCGCAGCTCCTGCCCACCGGTGACGTCTACGAGCTGGAGGTGATCGACGACTACTCGTACCGGATCACCTTCTCGGAGCCGACTCCCGGCTTCCTAGACGAGATCAACAAGCCGTGGATGGACTACACGGGCTTCCTGCAGCCCAGGCACTACCTGTCGCAGTTCCACGCCGATTTCGCCGACGCCGAGGAGCTGGCCGCCAAGGTGGCGGCTGCCGACCTGCTGGCCGAGGAGTGGTGGCGCCTGTTCCAGCTCAAGATGCTCACGCCCTGGGAAGGGAAGACCCCGGACGTGGTCGACATCCCGGTGCTGCATCCGTGGGTGGTGGTCAGCACCTCGCCCACGCAGACCGTGTTCGAGCGCAACCCGTACTACTTCAAGGTGGACGCCGCCGGCAACCAGCTTCCCTACATCGACCGCATCGTCAGCACCAAGGTGGAAGGCCCCGAGGGCGCCAGCCTGAAGATCATCGCCGGCGAGGTGGACCTGGCCGACGAGCTGGCGAAGATCTCGTCGCTGCCGATCTACCGTGAGAACGAGGCCAACGGATACCGTGCGGTCACGTCGGGCGTCGCCTACAACCCGGTCGTGCACGCCTTCAACTTCGCGTACGAGGATGAGGTCTGGCGGCAGGTCGCCGGTGACCTGCGCTTCCGGCAGGCGCTGAACCTGGCCATCAACCGCGACGAAATCATCGACGCCGTGTACTACGGCTTCGCTTCGCCGCCGGAGTGGGTCCCCGCCACCTACGATCCCGACGAGGCCGGCCGGCTGCTGGACGCCGTGGGCCTGGACAAGCGGGACAGCGACGGCTGGCGCCTGGGGCCCGACGGGGAGCGTTTCGAGATCAACCTGGAGGTGACCGCGCACCTGCCGGACACCGTGCCCGCCAACGAGCTGATCGCCGAGCACTACCGCGCGGTGGGGCTGTACACCACGCTGGAGGTGGTCGAGATCGGCCTGTTCATCGAGCGGCGCAACGCCAACCAGTACCAGATCGACACGCTGTGGAACGAAGCGACCACCCTGCACGCCTTCGGACACGCCAAGCACCACCTGATCGGTCACATCCCGCCGTGGAGTCAGTGGTACAACTCGGGCGGGGAACAGGGTGAGGAGCCTCCGGCCTGGTTCCAGGAGCTGTACGACCTGGGCCTCGGCATCGGCCCCGGCATCCCGTGGGACCAGGAGATCGTCGACCGCTACCAGCAGACGTTCTACGACACCATCCCGCAGATCAACGTCACCTACAATCCGGCGACGGTGCTGATCGTGAACGAGGAGCTCCGCAACGTGTTTCTCGAGGGCGTGGCGCAGTGGGTGATCTACAGCTCGGAGCAGCTCTATTACGAGTGACCGACCTGTAGCGGCATCGGCCTGCCGGCGCTGAGCTCGCCTCAGGCCGATGCTCCAATACATCGTGCGACGGGTGGCGGCCTTCGTGCCGCTCCTGTTGCTGCTCTCGGCGGTGAGCTTCGCGATCATCGAGCTCCCGCCGGGAGATTATCTCAGCTCGTACATGCTCCGGCTGGAGCTCCAGGGGAGCCGGATCACCGACGACCAGGTGGCGAATCTCTCCGCGTACTACGGGCTGGACCAGCCGATCTACACGCGCTATCTGCTGTGGCTGCGCAACATCCTGTTGCGCGGCAACCTCGGCTGGTCCTTCGCCCATGACCGGCCGGTTTCCGTCGTGATCGGCGAGCGACTCGGACTGACGCTGGTGGTGACCATCTCGACCCTGATATTCACCTACGTGGCGGCGGTGCCGATCGGCGTGTACTCGGCAGTGCGGCAGTATTCGTTCTTCGACTACTTCTGGACCTTCTGGGGCTTCGTGGGGCTGGCGATCCCGAACTTCCTGTTCGCTCTGGTGCTGCTGTGGATCGCCTTCCGGTACTTCGGCGTCGCCATCACCGGGCTGTTCGCGCCCGAGTTCGTCGACGCTCCCTGGAGCCTGGCGCGGGTGTGGAGCATGCTGCAGAGGCTCTGGGCGCCGGTGGTGGTGGTGGGCACCGCGGGGATGGCGGGGCTGATCCGCGTCATGCGCGGCACCCTGCTGGACGAGCTGCGCAAGCAGTACGTGGTGACCGCGCGCGCCAAGGGCGTCGCCGAGGGGCGGCTGCTGTTCAAGTACCCGGTGCGGATCGCCGTCAACCCGATCATCAGCGGCATCGGCTGGCTGCTGCCGGCCATCATCTCCGGGGCCACCATAACCTCCATCGTGCTCAACCTGCCGACCACCGGACCGGTGCTGCTGGGCGCCCTGCAGGCGCAGGACATGTACCTGGCCGGCAGCTTCGTAATGATCCTCAGCATCCTGGTGCTGGCGGGCAACCTGATCTCGGACGTCGTCCTGGCGTGGGTCGATCCCCGCATCCGCTTCGGCCGCATAGAGACGTGAAGCAGCGCACGCGCACCGACGACGAGAGCTACTACGTCGCGTCGCAGTGGCGGATGATGTGGTGGAAGTTCCGCCGCCACCGGCTGGCGGTGGTGGCCGGTCCCGCCCTGATTCTCGTATACCTGCTGGCCTTGTTCGCGGATTTCGTGGCCCCGTACGGGGTGACCACCCGCTTTCCCGGCTACCTGAACGCGCCGCCCAACCTGATCAGGTTCGGGGGCGGCGGCGAGGACGGGGCGGCCGGCGCCTTCGTGTACGGCATGAAGGTGGAACGCCACCCGTACACGATGCGCAAGATCTACCAGCTCGATCGGGAACGGCGATACCCGGTCCGCTTCTTCGGGTCCGGAGAGGAGTACCGCTTCCTCGGGCTGTTCAAGGCCGGCGCGCACCTGTTCGTGCCGGCCGAGGAAGATGCCCCCCTGTTTCTGTTCGGCACCGACCGGCTGGGACGCGACCTGTTCTCGCGGGTGCTGCACGCGTCGCGCATCTCGCTGTCGATCGGTCTGATCGGGGTGTTGCTCAGCAGCGTGCTGGGAGTTCTGCTCGGCGGTCTGGCGGGCTACTTCGGCGGCATGGCGGACCGCGTCGTGATGCGCCTGGTGGACCTGCTGTCGTCCATTCCGACCATACCGCTGTGGATGGGCCTGGCCGCGGCGGTGCCACGGGAGTGGACGGTGGTGACGACCTACTTCGCCATCACGCTGATCCTGTCGCTGGTAGGCTGGACCCAGCTCGCCCGCGTGGTGCGCGGCCGTTTCCTGTCGCTGCGCGAGGAGGACTTCGTGATGGCCGCGGTAGTGTCGGCCGTGCGCGAACGGACCATCATCTTCGGCCACCTGCTGCCGTCGTTCCTGAGCTACATCATCGTGTCGCTGACCCTGGCGGTTCCGGCGGTGATCCTGGGGGAAACCGCGCTGAGCTTCCTGGGCCTCGGCATCCAGCCGCCGGCGGTGAGCTGGGGCACGCTGCTGCAGGACGCGCAGAACTTCCAGGCGGTGGCCAGTCAGCCGTGGCTGCTGATCCCCTGCATCTTCGTGGTGGTGACCGTGCTGCTCTACAATTTCCTCGGCGACGGCCTGCGCGACGCCGCCGATCCCTACGCCTGAGCAGCGGAGCGCGAATCGTAGCCGCTGCCGCTACGGTGCCGCCACCGTGATGCCGGACGGCTGCAGGCGCTCGAAGTGCGACACGTTGTAGGTGAAGATCCGATCGGCTTCCGCCTTCCGCGCGCACCGCATGTGGAGTGCATCGTAGATGGAGCCGCTGGCGAGGCCGAGGTTGGCTACCTGATGCAGGACGCTCTGGTAGTCGTCGCTGGAGAGGCATATCACCGCCAACGTGTTCACGATGTCTTCGACCAGCAGCCGCGCTTCTGCCGGCATGATTCGTGTCGGCAAGGGCAGGGCGGTCAGCGTGGCATAGCACTCTGCCAACGCATGGGCGGAGCAGCATCCTGCGTGGTCGCCACCTGAGTAGCGGTGAAGCGCGTCGAGTGCGGCTTCATGGTTGCCGAGCTGGTCGGTCAGCGCCGGTACCAGGACTGAAGTGTCGAACAGCGTGCGCATCAACCGGAGTCCTCCGGCGCGAGGTGCCGGCTGCGGGCGTCGCGCTCGGCACGGATGAAATCCACGACATCGATGTCGGCGCGGCCGGTGCCGTGATGCACCAGAAACCCCTTCTTGCGAGTCAGGGTGGGCTCGCTTGCGGTCTTGCGAAGATTCAGCCCGTCGCCGGTGGACTCGATTTCCAACTCCGTCCCGGCCACCAGGTTGAACCGGTCACGGAGTGGCTTCGGGACCACGACGCGTCCCGCCCGATCGATGGTAACCTTCATGGAAAAATGGTATCATAGATGGCATCCGGATAGCAACTCGCCCGGCGAACCGTACCGTGGGGACGCCCGGTCAGGTGCTGGTCGTGTCGCGGGTGGGATGATCGCCGTAGAAGCGCGTGCCGGACTGGGCTGCCTGACGTAGCAGGGCGGACGGCGCGAAGCGATCGCCGTGCTGACCGCGCAGCCCGTCCAACAGAGCGACGATCCGGTCCGGGCCGTGGTCGTCGGCGTAGGCCAGTATGCCGCCGCGATCCTGCGGGAAGCCGGTGCCCAGGATCATGACCATGTCCAGCGGCATCGGCTCCGTGACGATGCCTTCCTCCAGGCAGCGGCTCGCCTCGTTGACCATGAGCGCAAGGCAGCGGTGCAGGTCGCCGGCGGTGGCCGGGCGGCGTTTGCCCCGGCGGCGCAACGCGGCGGCGGGATTGGGGGGGATGTCGCGGCCGGGGCCGTGGGCGTAGAACCCGTGGCCGCTCTTGCGGCCGAGCATGCCGGCCTCCACCAGCCCGCGCGCCAGTTCCGGGCACCGATACCGGTCGCCGAACGAGCGCTCCAGCGAGTCGGCGATCTTGACCGTGACGTCGATGCCGATCTCGTCCATGAGCCGGTACGGCCCCATCGGAAGGCCAAACTCCCTGGCGAATCGGTCCAGGCCGTCGGGATCGTCGATCCCGTCGTCTCCATCGGCCAGGTGGAGGGCTTCCAGGAGGTAGGGGAACAGGACGCGGTTGGAGACGAACCCGGGCCGGCCGCCAACCACGATCGGCGTCTTGCCCAGGTTGCGGGCCAGTGCCACGGCGGTCGCCAGCACCGCGTCGGTGGTGGCCGGCGCGCGTGCGATCTCCACCAGCGGCATGCGGTTCACGGGATTGAAGAAGTGCACGGCAACGAACCGCTCCGGACGCTCGAGCACGGCGGCCAGTTCGTCGACCGGCAACGACGAGGTGTTGGTGGCGATGATGGCGTCCGCGCCGACCCGTGCTTCCAGCTCGCGCAGCACGCGTATCTTGAGGTCGGGATCCTCGGTCACCGCTTCGATCACCAGGTCCGCACCCGCCAGCGCCGCCGGGTCGGTGGTCGGCTCGATGCAGGCGAGCTTCGCTTCCATTTCCTCTGCGGTTATGCGGCCGCGCTGTAGCGGGTAGTCGTACATCGCTCGGGCCGCCGCCATGCCCCGGTCGAGTTGCGCTTCGTCGACGTCTCGCATGGTGACCGGCAGGCCCCGGTCGCAGAGCGCCCAGGCGATGCCGGCGCCCATGGTGCCCGCGCCCAGCACCGCCGGGCGCTCGACCGGCAGCGGGGCCGCTGAGAGACCCCAGCGCTCCTTCCGCAGCCGGTCTCGATTGAAGAACATCCGCATCAGGTTGCGCCCGGCGCGGCTGCGTACCCGGTCGACGAAGGCGGCCCGCTCCACGTCCAGGCCGGTGGCCATCGTCGTCCCGGCTGTGCGTGTGACCACCTCCAGCGCGGCCAGCGGTGCCTCGTCGTGCAGGCGCCCGCGGGCGACGAGCTGCCGTGCCGCCTCGGCCTGCTCCTCGCCGACCGCCGGCGCCGGCATGCGCAGGTCCGGCCCGTCCGGGGCGGGCGCGGTCGCCAGCAGCTCGTCGAGGGCCCGGTCCAGATCCTCGCGTGCCGCGCAGGCGGTCGCCAGTCCCAGCTCCACCGCGCGTGGTCCGTCCACGGGCCGGCCGCTGCAGATCATCTGCAGTGCCTGCGTGACCCCTACCAGGCGCGGCAGCCGCTGCGTGCCGCCCCAGCCGGGGATCAGGCCCAGGGTCACCTCCGGCAGGCCCAGCGCGCAGCGGCGGTCGCCGGAGACCAGCCGCCAGGTGGTGGTCATGGCGAACTCCAGTCCGCCGCCCAGACAGGCGCCGTCGATCACGCTGACCGTCGGCATCCTCAAGGCCTGCAGCCGGCTGAACAGGCGCTGCCCGCGGCCGATGAAGGCGTCCGCCACCTCGGGATCGGCGAGCGTGCGCAGCTCGCCGATGTCGGCGCCGGCGATGAAGCAGCCCGGCTTGGCGCTGCGGAACACCACGGCGCGGATGTCGAGGTCGGTCGCGATGTCGTCGAGCAGGCATTCCAGCTCGTCCAGTACCGGGGTGGAGAATGTGTTCACCCTCGATCCCGGCTGGTCGAAGAGCACCTCCAGGCGCCCGCCGGGGCGCCGCTGCGTGGTGATGGTCGCCATAGCGGGCCGGATTGTAGGCCGCCGGCGGACTCCTTGACAGCCGTTGACGGTGTCGCCAGTGTCGCCACCCGTGGCGCAGATGACGTTCGCACAGTCGGTCAACGCCGGCCTCCGGGAGGAGATGCGGCGGGACGACGGCGTGGTGGTGATGGGCGAGGACGTCGGCCACTACGGCGGCGTGTTCGGGGTCACCCGCGGCCTGCAGGACGAGTTCGGCGCCGAGCGGGTGCGCGACGCGCCGCTGTGCGAGGCGGCGATCGTCGGCTTCTGCGTCGGCCTGGCGGTGGCCGGCAAACCGGCCGTGGCGGAGTTGGAGTTCATGGACTTCGTCACCTTCGCCATGGACCCGATCGTCAACCAGGCCGCCAAGCTCCGCTACTTCTGGGGCGGGCAGGTGTCGGTGCCGCTGGTGGTGCGGGCCCCGGTGGCCGCCAACCTCGGCTTCGGCAGCCAGCACTCGCAGAGCCTGGAGGCGTGGTTCATGCACGTGCCCGGACTGCGCATCGCCATGCCGTCCAACGGCTACGACGCCAAGGGCCTGATCAAGACCGCGATCCGCGATCCCAACCCGGTGCTGTTCATGGAGAACATCAGCCTCTACCCGAGCCGTGTCGAGGTGCCGGACGATGAGTATCTGATCCCGTTCGGGGAGGCGAGCGTGGTCCGCACCGGCAGCGACGTGACCGTGGTGGCGCTGGCGTCGATGGTACCGCGCGCGCTGGAGGCCGCCGACGCGCTGGCCGCGGACGGCATCAGCGTGGAGATTATCGATCCGCGCACGCTCGCTCCGCTGGACATCGACACGATCGTGGAGTCGGTGCGCAAGACCGGCCGCGTGGTAATCGCCCACGTCGCGCACAAGACCGCCGGCGCCGGCGCCGAGATCGCACAGCAGATCACGGAGCTGGCCTTCGATCACCTCGAAGCGCCCGTGCGGCGGGTCGCCGCGCTGGACAATCCCGTTCCCGCCAGCCAGCCGCTGGAGGCGCAGCTTTTCCCGGGAACGGACGAGATCGTGGAGGCGTGCCGTGTCCTGGGTTGAACCAACCTCGGCTGACCAGTCCTCGGCCGAGCAACGCGCGGAGGTGCTGCGCCGCATGTGGCTGATCCGCCATTTCGAGGAGGCGGCGGTCCGCCTGTACGGAGAAGGCCGCTACCGCGGCTCCACCCATCCGTACATCGCGCAGGAAGCGACCGCGTTGGCCGTGTGCGCGGCGCTGCGGCCGACCGACACGGTGCTCGCCACCTACCGCGGACACGGCGCCGCGATCGCCGCCGGCTGCGACCTGGACGCCATGATGGGCGAGCTGCTGGGCAAGGAGAGCGGCCTCTGCAAGGGCAAGGGCGGCTCCATGCACTTCAGCCATGTCGGCGACCGCCTGTTCGGCTGCAACGCGATCGTCTCCGGCCAGATCCCGATGGCAGGCGGCATCGCGCTGGCCGCGCGCATCGACGGCGGCGACGCGGTCACGGTCGCCTTCTTCGGCGACGGCGCCTCCTGCGAGGGGGTGTTCTACGAGACCCTGAACATGGCCGCGCTCTGGAAGCTGCCGCTGGTGCTGGTGTGCGAGAACAACGAGTACGCGATCTCCACCCACTACACGCAGGCGGTGAGCGTCGCGCGCATCTCCGACCGGGCCAAGGGGTTCGGCCTGCCGGGCGCGCACGTGGACGGCTGCGACTACGACGCCGTCCACGCGGCCGCCGCGGAGGCGGTCGCGCGGGCGCGGGCCGGGGAGGGCCCAACGCTGATCGAGGCCAAGACCGTCCGCTGGACCCGGCACAGCGCCGTGGCCGCCGGCGGCTCGAGCGAGGGTGCCGAGAAGTGGCGGGAGACCGATCCGATCCCGCGCTTCACCGAGCAGGCGATCGCCGAGGGGGTGCTGGATGCCGCGGCGGCCGAGCGCATCCGCGACGAGGCCCGCGCCGAGGTCGAGCGCGCCGCCGAGGCCGCAATCGCCGCGCCCTATCCGCCGCCTTCGGCGTTGACCACCGACGTGTTCGCCTGACGCGCATGGTCGAAGCGGTCATCCCCAAGCTGGATGAGACGACGGAGGCCGCCACCGTCGAGCGCTGGCTGGTGCAGGAAGGGGAGCGGGTCGAGCAGGGGCAGCCGATCTGCGAGGTGGAGACCGACAAGGCGCTGGTGCAGGTCGAGGCGCCGGCCGCGGGCACCCGGCGCAGACAGCTCATCGCCGCCGGGACGGAGGTG
>JAPOQV010000114.1 GCA_026710565.1 Spirochaetaceae bacterium
CCGTCTCCCCGCACCAATCGAGGAATGACGACCTGAATCCGTGTGGGACCGCTTGGATGCCTTGCTCCCGGACCAGCTTCGAGAGCGTCGAGTCCGACAGCGCCTTGCCGGTGGCTGAAGGAAAGATCACCCCCTTGCCGTGTGAGAGTTGCCGTGCCTCGTCCAGCAGCGAGAGTGCACGCGGTGCCAACGGCACCTTGTGCTCGCGCCCTGTCTTGGTTCGATCCGCCGGGATTGTCCAGATACCGGATTTCAGGTCAATTTCGCGCCACTCGGACAACCGGACCTCGCCGGACCTGCACGCCGTCAGTACCAGGAACTCGAAGGCGGCTTTGGTTCCCGACCACGCCCCGCTGTTTCGTACCGCTGCTATCGCGGCTGCGACCTCGCCGTGCGGCAAGGCGGCGAAATGCCGCGTCGATCTTCCGTTCCGGGGCAGAGCCGCATCGAGCGTGGCTCCCGCAGGATCGTCCGTCCGGTAGTTCTCGGCGATGGCCCACCGGAAGATCCGGCTGAGCCGCTGCTTGACGCGGCGCATCGTCTCGCGCTTCATCGCCCAATGCGGCAACAGAACACTCAGCAGGTCGGACGAGGTGATCGCGTCAACACGCTTGCGCCCCAGCTGCGGCATCACGTAGGCGCGCATACTGGCTCGCCAGAGTTTCTCCGAGCGACCGCTGTCCTTCCAATTGGCGGAATGGATCGCCAGCACCTTCTCGCTCGCCTGCGCGAGCGTCGGGATGGAGTTGCGCGGGTCATGTCCCCTCTTGACGGCGCGGCGATTCTCCAGGGCGGCCTTGCGAGCCTCAGCCAAGGTGACGACTGGATACGAGCCTAGACCGATGCTGATGGGCTTGCCATGGATCCGAAGCCGTTGGCTCCAGGTCCTCGAATGCCCTCCGAACTTCATCGGCTTGACAAGCAGCGAAAGCCCGTGGCCGCCTCGTCCGTCACCGTAGCGCCCCGGCCGTGTTACCGTCTTGACGAACGTCGCTGAGAGCCGTTTCGGGGTGCGTGTTCCCTGTGAGGTTATGCCGTCAGTTATGCCTTTCATGGAGAGAACGCCGGAAACCTCAGATTACCACAAGATCCTATAACTATCCTAGTATCAGTATTTTAATGGTCATCGATGAGACCCTTGAATACCCCTCGGTCCCCCGGATCGGTGGCTACCAGGCAGCCAAACTCCGCGTTCCGTGTCCGGGCTGGCCGGACTGGTTACGGCTTGGAACGGGGGTCCCTTACGAAGCCGCCGGGGGTCGGCATCTCAACCTTGGGCAGGGATTCACGGTCGAGTGTGGCGTCTTCGTCGACAATCCCGTTGATGTGCAGGACATATGCGGTGACTGCATAGAGTTGGTCGGCCCTCAACGTCCCGGGTTCCTCGAACGGCATCGCCCGCCGCGTGTAATCGAACAGCGTGGTGGCGTACGGCCAGAAGCTGCCTACGGTCTTGATTGGAGGCGCTTGCTTGAGTTGCTCCGGGTTGCCGACCAACGCCGCGTGGTCGCCTCCCGCTCCCGATTCTCCGTGGCACTCCTTGCAGCGGACCTCGTAGACCTGGGCTCCCTCTTGAACGGAGC
>JAPOQV010000115.1 GCA_026710565.1 Spirochaetaceae bacterium
CCCCGCTGCGTCGAGCTTCTCCCCCTCTTGGCCCGGCACTGGCCGTCCGCGCATGTCGTGCACGTGATCCGCGACCCGCGGGACGTGCTCGCGTCCAAGAAGAAGGCCGCGTGGTCGCGCCATCGCTCGTCGGTGACCCATGTATTCGTCAACCGCGTCCAGTTGTCTGCCGGCCGCCGCGCAGGTCCGCTGTCGTTCGGTCCGCGTTATCACGAAGTCGTCTACGAGGCGCTCCTCGCCGATCCCCAGACCGTTCTGCGCCGCTTGACGGAACGTATCGAGGTGCCGTACGAGGAGGCGATGCTCCACTTCGGCGACGCCGCCAGGTCGCTTGTTTCCGACGAGGAGCTGGCGTGGAAGCGCGAAACGCTTGGGCCGCTGCTCGCAACGAACAGCGGGAAGTGGCGGCGGGAGCTGACGGACTGGGAGGCGGCGCTCGCCGAGCGAGTCTGCCGTGAGGGCGTCTCGATCGTCACGCGGCAGACTCAGCCGCCGCCCAGGACTGTCCGTGCTGTGCGGTTCACGGTCCGTTTTCTTTCGGCGGTCCTGCGCGTTCTCGAATGGCCGTACCGGCTCTATCGCTGGGGCAGTCTGGTCTGGCTTCAACGAGACAAGCCGGCCCAACTTAACTAACTTAACTATTGTCGGCCAGAGAACCCCTTCGGCGCGCGGGAATTACCGGGCAATCGGCCGCGCTCGTGGGCGTGACTTCGGCCCTTCGGGTGGCGCCGGGCAGGGCCGCGGGCACATCCGGCCGTCAATCAAGGCCGCTCCCCCACGTTCAGAGACAGGAAACCTGCCGGCTCTCGACGCACGATCCGGTGGTCCAACACGCAAACGGTTCGTCAGGCGGCGCGTCGCGGTCGTTTACGCTCCCGCTTCTGCAGGAGCAACCCGATACGATGCAGGTTGGCGGTCTGGCCCCAGCCTACTACGATCCCGTACACACGGAGTTCCTTCGGGCCAGGGCGCGCCGGCAAAGGTCCTCGAGCCGGGCGGCCGCACGAGCGCTCCGAAATCGCTCTCCCGTCGCCAGAGCACCGACTCGCAAGCGCCGAACGCTGTCGCGTTCAGCCAGACTCTCATGCATCGGCCGCGGTTCCTCAGTCCCCGTGACGTGTTGACCACGGTCAGCGCGAGATTGTCGCGGCGTTGCAGATCCTTGAGGAGACGCTCGAACGAGATCTTGGCGCCGCCGGCGACATCGTCGTGGATCACCTGCGGACCGAGCAGCAGAATACGGGGACGAGGTGCACTCACTGTGCGGGTGCTCCGTCACCCAGCGCCTGGGCGCCCCGGCCAGCGTGTCGAACAGCTTGACGGCCAGGCGGTCGACGGCAACCGATGACGTTCAGCACCTCGGGCACGCTCCCGCAGGTCGCGATCCCCCACGCGCTCCGCGTTCGTCTCGGCAACGGCGCCCGGCTTGCGGCAGGCGGGCCGCTCCCCGACACGGTCGGGCAGTGACGGCCGCGCCCGCCAGCAGACGGGCGCCAGCCGGAGCCGGTGGGCCGGCCGGACGGTGTCGTGGGGAACGGTGAACTCCGACACGATCAGCCCGAAGCGGCGGCGGGGCAGGTTGGCGAGTTCGGCGTACACCCCGGGACCGCTCAGGTACGCGATGACCACATCGGGTTGCCGATCGCCCAGCGCGCGGCTCACGGCTCTTGCGCGCTGCAGCTTCCCGGACGGCGGCAGGCGCCGAGTCGGAACGCCGGCGGCCTGCACTACCGGGTCGAAGAAGTGCGAGGGCCGATAGGTCAGGACGTCGATATCGTGCTCGCGGCGCGCGAGCAGCGCCGCCAGCATGCTCATCTGGCGCTGCGCCCCGCCCTGGCCGAGCCCAGCGATGCTGCAGGTGGCCCGCAAGCGGCCGTTGCCGCGGTCCGCGGCGTCGCCCCGTTCGTTCCCGACCGGCACAACACCCATCCCCCGTAACCGGCTTCTATGCGACACGTCTACGTCGTCTCAGGGCGCGAAACCTCGTGCCGCGGGCAGCTTGCCGTAACGGCGCAGATCAACCCGATGATGAAATTGCAGATCCGGTACGTCAGGATGCCGTGGAAGGTCATGCTGAAGACAATCAGCACGATGGTCCATCCGCTTACAGCGCCGAGAGACCACACGAACGGCCGGTCGGTCTTCGTCCTGAAGCCCGCCTGAAACGTCACGACGAGAAACAGGACGAAGAGGGCCAGTGGCAGGAAACCCGCCTCACCAGCGAGAATCAAGTACTGATTGTGAGCGCCCAGCAGAACCCCCTCCCTGTTGTACCACGCCCCGTCGAGCGAATGGAGACGGCCGAGGCCGCTCCCCAGTAGCGGGGCGTCCAGCGTCTGTTCGAGGGCGAGGCTCCAGAGCCTTGACCGATCGGCCAGCGACGTGTCTTCCACGGACGACGAACCGACGACCTCGATCAGGGAGTTCCACCGCGAGACCCCACGCTGGTCCAGCGTATCCATGTCGACGGCGGCCAGCGCACCGGCGACGGCCACAGCGACGACCGCCACACTTCCCGCAATGCGCTTCCGTCCTGCGCCCCGGCTGGCCGGCAGGCTGCCGAGCAACACGAGCGGGAGAACGATGAACGCGGTCCTCGAGAACGTCCCGGCGACCGCCGCCACCCCCACCAGCAGGGCGCCGAGCGCGAAGACGCGGGAACGGCCGGAGTCAATCAGGGCGAGCGCAGTAACGACGGTGAAGCAGGCCATGAGCCCCGCTTCGTTCGGATCCGTAAACGAACCGAAAAAGCGATACTCGCCAGCCAGTGGCGGGAACCGGAGGATGCTCAGGAGCCACGGCGACGCCAGGATCAGGGTGCAACCGGCCGTCATGACCAGCAGCAACCCCCGCATCACTCTCTCGCTCCCTGCCCGTCGCAACAGCACCCGTCCGCTGACGGCAGCCGCGATGATTACGAGCGCGGAGTTGACGTGGCGCACAAGATACCACTGTGCTTCCCGCAGATCGGCACCGGCGACTATCGCGACCGTCATCCCGATGCCGGCGTACGACATCAGACAGAACAGGATCAGCACCCCCGGAGTTCCGAGCGCCTCCCTCGGCCCGACGCGCGTCAGTCCTGCGAGCGCCAGGAGGCAGCAGATAAGCATCGCCTCCGAAACCGCCCGCTCCTCGCCGGTCCACATGCGTATCAGACCGTTCAGGTTCAGCAGACAGAGGACGCTCAACGTCCAGAAAGCCAGCCCGACCAGCCGTTCGATAGTCGATTCCCTCACATCCGGTTCCCCGCATCGGCATCGCCGCCCGCCACCATGGTACCATTGACCCCCGCTGACTCACCACCCCTCCATGCACATCCGCAGGCGTCCTCACCTGAGACGGCGTGAACAGCCAGTCAGCCATGTGATCGGTGAGAATCCGGTTGCGTTCTTCCGGCCTGGTCCGATCTTGCGACCGCAGACCCGCTTCGACGTGGGCGAAGGGCGCCCCATGCTGCACGGCCGCCAGAGGAGCGGTCACGAGCAGCGGCCAGGGTCGAGGTGACGTCACCGTACACGACGCAGACGTCCGCGCGTCCCCCCCCGAGCCCCGGACCCAGCCGCAGCAGGATCCGGCCCGTCTGGACGCTCGAAGCCGCGGAGCCGACCTCAGATCCACGTCCGGGAGCGCTGCCACCAGCTCCGCGTCCGAGAGCGACGAGCAGCTCCAGCTCCTCGAAGAAGACCGTCGACATCGCGGGGTCATGGTGCTCGCCGGTGTGCACCAGCACCTGCGCCGCGCGGCCCCGCAGGGCGCGGACTACCGCAGCCGCCTTGAAGAAGTTCGGCGGGCGCCG
>JAPOQV010000116.1 GCA_026710565.1 Spirochaetaceae bacterium
GACCTCGGCGCTCGACCCGGAGATGATCAAGGAGGTGCTCGACGTGATGGTGGACGTCGCGGAGTCGGGCATGACCATGCTGGTCGTCACGCACGAGATGGGCTTCGCCTCGCAGGTCGCCGACCGCGTCATGCTCATGGACGAGGGCCAGATCGTCGAGCAGAACACCCCGGACGAGTTCTTCAACAACCCGCGGTCCGACCGCACCAAGCTGTTCCTGAGCCAGATCCTGTAGCCGCCGATCAGGAGTCGCGCACGGATCCGTCGTAGCCGAGCGGGGTGGCCAGGACCTTGTCCTGCACCGGATGGCGGGCGAGCGCGGCGTCGTCCAGCTCGATGCCGAGGCCGGGGCCGTCCGGGACCAGCAGGTAGCCGTCCTCCAGGACCAGGGGCTCGGTCAGCAGGTCGCTCTTGGGCGGCTCGGCCTCGCCGGTGTACTCCTGCAGGGCGAAGTTCGGGATGCAGGCGTCGAGCTGCACGCAGGCGGCGGTGCTGACCGGGCTGAGCGGGTTGTGCGGGATCACCTTCACGTGGTGCGCCTCCGCCATGGCGGCCACCTTCTTGCACCCTGACATCCCTCCGCACAGGCACAGGTCGGGGCGCACGTAGGCGGCGCCGCCCGCCTCCAGCACCTGCTGGAACTCGAAGATGGTGGTGAACCGCTCGCCGGTCGCGATCGGCAGGTTGCAGCGCTCGTGCACCTCGCCCATCACCGCGGGGCTGTCGGGGAGCATCGGATCCTCGTAGAAGTACGGGCTGAACCGCTCCAGCCGGCGTCCCAGGGCGATGGACTCCGCGGGCGCCATGCGGCGGTGGATCTCGACGCACAGGTCGACCTCAGCGCCTACCGCGTCGCGCACCGCGGCTACCGCGCGCACCGCCTCGTCCGCCCACTTGGCGTAGGAGTGGTAGCGGGGGAAGTCGGGCCCGAACGGGTCGAAGCGCACGGCCGTGAAGCCGGCGTCGACCTTGACGCGCGCGTCGGCGGCCAGGTCGTCGATGGTGCCGCCGGCCACGTGCATGTAGCAGCGCACCCGGTCGCGGGTCCGGCCGCCCAGCAGGTCGTGGATGGGCACGCCCAGCCGCTTGCCCTTGATGTCCCACAGGGCGATGTCGATCGCCGACAGCGCCCCCTGCACGACCGAGCCCATGAAGTGCGACGAGCGGTACAGCCACTGGTAGTGGTGCTCGATGCGGTCCGGGTCCTGCCCCACCAGGTAGCGGGCCATCACCTCGATCATGGTCGCGGTGGGCCGCTGCCAGCCGTGCACGCCACCCTCGCCGATGCCGACGGTACCGTCCTCGCAGTACACCTTGAGCAGCAGCCACCGGTCCCAGAGGATGGGCTCGACCCGCTCGATCCTGGTCTTGTTCATGCGTCGTCCTCCTCGAATCCGCCTAATTGAACCCGAACGAATACAGGCGGGCGCGGCCCCACAGGTAGAAGCGCAGCTTGAATCGCCGCGGCGCGCCGTTCAGGTCGGCGTGGCCATCCCAGCGGACCGGCACCGAGAGCCCATCGGTGATCACGTGCCGGCAGTCCTCGCGGCCGTCCCCCGGCACGACGCGGCCCGAATCGGCGTCCAGCACCTCCCCCTCGATCCAGTGCCGATACGGAATCAGGTCGGAGACGTTCACGTGCACGGCGGCCGGCGTGTCGCCGGCCTCGATCGGCGCGGTGGTCGCCGTCGCCTGCGTGAGGCCGTCGCGGTTGCACAGGTGGGTGAAGCCGTCGCGGCGCAGCGTCGCCATGCCCATCTCGCACTTGAAATAGGGATAGGACAGGAAGCCGGTTCCGAAGTGCGAGAGCGCGGTATAGAACAGCACGACCCGGTCGTCGAACGGGATCATGCTGCCGCCGCCCAGCACCAGGAGCTCGTCGTCCCACGTTCCCCAGTCGCCCATCGGGATCACCGGCAGGTCGGGGCGGATGCGCCGGAACGGGCCCAGGCCGTCACGGCTTACCGCCAGCCGGCAGTCGCCGGCGTAGGCGCCGGCCACGAGGTTGCGGCGCTTGCGGGTGCCCAGGGGCTCGGCGTGGTGCGGCCAGGGGATCACGGCGTCGAAGTCGTACAGCATCACGTACGCGCCGCGGTAGGGCAGGCCATAGATGAAGTGGATCTCCTGCTCGCGCCCGTCCGCCGGATCGATCACCGCGCGCGGTCCCTGGCGCAGGTGCTCCAGGTCGGGGCCGTACCAGGCGCCGTGCTGGGTGTAGACCTTGATGCGCCGCTCCGGGTCGGGGTCGGCGGGATCGTCGATCACGTCGGCGGTGTCGCCGATGGCGCAGGCGCGCTCCGGCGTCGGCGTCAGCGTCCAGTGGATGCCGTCGGCCGAGTAGTACGGGAAGTTGCGCTTGCCGTCGATGCCCGGAGCGTCCGACCAGGCCAGCGCCTGGTAGCGCCGCTCGGCGGGAGCGCCGTCGTCGACCGTCAGGCAGAAGTGGCTGGGGGCGCCGGGCACCGGGCGAAAGCAGATGTTGTTGTCGGTGGAGCCGCCGTAATCGTGGAGTCCCAGGAGCGGCTTCTCCCACAGCACGCCGTCGGCGCTAACGGCGTAGCCGATCGAGGCGATGCCCTCCAGGTCGGAGCCGTAGTACCAGCACTTGAAGACGGACTCGCCGGCGTCCCAGTGGATGTCGCCCGCCCAGTTGCCGACGCGCTTGCAGTCCCACTCGTGGGCGTGGCCGGGCTGCAGCACCGGGTTGGCCGGGTGCTTGACGGCCGGCGTGGGCCGCAGGTCCACGTTGTCGCGGTCTTCGAGCTCGCCGAGGTCCAGGAACGGCACGACCGTGCCGGGCGTTGCGATCATGTGTGTCTCCTCATCTGTCAACCTGACGCCCGGAACGCGTACAGGTCGGTGTTGTCCATCAGGAAGCGCAAGCGGACGGTCTTGCCTGCCAGCCGTTCGATGGCGGCGCCGTCGCCACGCCACGTCTGCTCCTGGCGGACGCCGTCGCGGGACAGCGGGTCCGCGTCCGCCGCCCCCAGGTCGCCGATCTCCGACAGGTCCTCGCGCAGCACGGCCGTGCGCAGGCTGGCGTTGCCGCCGCCGCCCAGGCCCACGGCGTTGATCAGCAACCGGCCGCCCGGCCACGTGAACGGCCTGGTGACCACGGTGCCGGGAAAGCGGCGGGCGCGCAGCGAGCAGAAGCCGTCGCCGCGGAGCTGCGCGACGCCGATGGTGGCGCCGAAGGTGAGGTGGCGGTCGCCGTGCATGGCCGGGCCTCCCCACGAGTAGAACCACAGCGTCTCCATGTTCGGCGCTGGCGAGTTCGCCTCGTTCTGCGCCGCGGTGCGCACCGGCGGCGACAGCGCGGTGTCGGTACGCGCCGCGTCATAGGCCCCCACGCGGCCGCCGCCGGGCGTGGGCGAGAAGAACGGCCCGCGTGGCCGAAGGCGCTGCCAGGTGACGCTGTCGCGGCTGGTCAGGAGCTCCATCTCCGCCCACGGCCGGTCGTGCTCCCAGTACCACTGGAACAGGCCGACGTAGGTGCTCTCGTAGCGGAAGCCGTAGGCGTGGTAGATCTGCCCGGCCGGGTCGTCCTCCAGGTCCGGGGTCAACACGCGGCGCGGCGGGCCGTCGGCGGCGTCCGGGTTGATGGCCACCCGGTGGGCGCTGCGCACCAGCCCCCAGCGCCTGGCGTCCTCGTTGCCGCGGCTGAGCAGCACGTACGGAAACTCCGGATCCGGCCCCCGCAGGGCCGTGCAGCGGTCGTGCATGCCGTGGTCGACGCCGTGCGGCATGGGCCGCTCCCAGCGCCAGTGCACGCCGTCGGCGGAGCGCAGGATGTAGCCCTTGTAGTTCCAGGTGCCCGCCTCGCACGAGCTGATCACCAGCGTCCACGGCTCGTCGCCGTGCTCGGGCTCGTGCAGGATCGTCGCGGAGCCGGTACCGCCCACCTGCCCCATGTCCAGCACGATGTTGGTCCAGCCGCCGTCGTGCGCGCGCACCACGTCCAGCTCCGGCCGCTCCCAGTGGAAGCCGTCGGTGGAGGTGAGCATGCAGACCGCGTAGGTGATCTCCGGATAGGCGGGCGGGTTGAGCGTGGCGTACCAGAGCTTCCACAGGCCGTCGGCCGGATCGATGTAGACGCCGGCCAGGTAGACGACGCCCGAACCCTCCCAGGGCGCGTCCGGCGCGTACACGGGATTGCCCCAGTAGCGAAACGGCTGATGGATGACCCGCTGCACGCGCACGCTCTGCTCGATCACCTCGTCGTCCAGGAAGAGCTGCGCTTCCCGCGCGTCGATCTTCACTGCCATACCCCCTTCAACGATGCTCGTCGAGCGCCACCACGTCCATCGTGCAGCCCGCGGGGCGCTCCAGCCGCAGGCGCCGGTTGACCTCGACCGCGTGCGCGGCCGTGTCGCAGCCGTCCGGCCACTCGACGCGGAGCTCGTCGGCGACGGTCGCGTCGCCAAGACCGAAGTGAGCGCTCAGCTCGGAGGACCCGAGGTAGCCGCCGCCGGTCTCGATGTGCCGGGTCTGTGTCATGTCTCCGGTACGGACGCGCACCACCGCGCCGACCCCGTCGGCCGGCACCGGCAGGTCCAGCGCGGGACGCAGCTCGACGCGCAGCCAGTTGCCCGAGGCGGTCCCGCCCGTGTTGGCGACCAGGGTCGGCACGCCGCGGCTGTTGATGATCAGCAGGTCCTGGTCGCCGTCGTCGTCGTAGTCGAAGCGAACCAGTCCGCGGCCTTCCGCGCGGTGGTCCAACCCGGCCTCCGCGGCGACGTCCCGGAAATTGCCGTCGCCCCGGTTGTGGAAGACGCGCGTCGCGTCCTTCAGCCACTCCTGCTGACCCTCGGCGTTCTCCCCGTGCCAGCCGTTGGTGGTGACCAGGTCCACCAGGCCGTCGTGGTCCAGGTCGGCGGCCACGACGCCCCATCCCCAGCCGCCGCGCGCGAGTGGTCCGCGGGTGCGCGGGCCGGGGTCGAAGGCCCCGCCTCCGAGGTTGCGGTACAGGTAGTTGCCGGTCCCCGGCACAGGTCCGGTCAGGTCC
>JAPOQV010000117.1 GCA_026710565.1 Spirochaetaceae bacterium
TAGAGGGCGAAGTGGTTGCCGGCGGTTCCGGCGCGCAGCACCTGCCGGTCGTGCTCCCGGTCGTGGATCGAACGCACCGATCCGCCCCGGCTGAACGCCACGGCGAGCAGCCCGTTGTCCAGGGTCTCGGCGTCCGCTCGCAGCCCCTCGACCACTTCCGGCGGCTTGCGGCGGTCGACCACCGTGTAGCCGAGCGCCGGCAGCCGCTCCCGCCGCCACCCCGCGTCAACCTCGACCCACTCCGTGCGCGGCCACGACAGGCTGTTCAGCAGCAGGGCAGGGAGGCGCGCGGCCGAGGTGTCCACGCGCTCGGCCAGGTCCGCGATGCGCTCCGCGGCAAGCTTCTTCGTTTCGGCGCGCAACGCTTCGTAACGCGGAATCGACTCGTCATACACCCGCTTGATGGAGGTGCCGGGAAGGATGTCGTGGAACTGGTAGAGCAGCACCTCTTTCCAGATGGCGTCCAGGCAACCTTGCGGATAGGGAAGAACGGCCGTCCCGCCGTCCAGGCACGCCGCCACCGGCGAAGCCAGCGCCGCCTTGAACTCCAGGTCGCGCAGCGCCAGCTCCATCGCCCGGTTGAGCCGCTTGCTGCGTCCGTGGGTGGTGTAGGTGCCGTTGTGGAACTCCAGGTACAGCTCGCCGGTCCAGGAGTGGAACCGGTCGGCTGCCTGCCGCCAGCGCGGCAGGAAGTCGGCCACCCGTTCCTGCCGGAGCGGGGCCAGTCCGAGCTGCCGGATGCGCTGCAGGCGCTCCAGATGCTGCTCCCCGGGACCGCCGCCGCCGTCGCCGACGCCGTATACCAGGAGCGCCTGGTCGGAGACGTCGCGGTCCTTGTATCCGGTGACGATCTTCAGCACCGATGCCGGCGTCGCCGCGCTGTTGTAGGTGTCTTCCGGGAACAGGTGCGCCAGGACCTCGCTGCCGTCGATTCCCCGCCAGCGAAACGAGTGGTGGGGATAGACGTCCACCCTGGACCAGGAGAGCTTCTGCGTGAGAAAGCAGTCGATGCCGGCCTTGCGCAGGAGTTGCGGGAGCGAAGCGGTGTAGCCGAAGACGTCCGGCTCCCACAGGTAGTCGGCCTCCATACCGAACTCGGCCCGCCACCATCGCTGACCGAGCAGGATCTGCCGGATCAGCGATTCGCCACCCGGCAGGTTGGTGTCGGCCTCGACCCACATCGCTCCCTGAGGCTCGATGCGCCCTGCCCGCACCGCCGCGCGAATGCCCGTGAAGAGCTCGGGGTAGTGTTCCTGCATCCAGACGAAGAGCTGCGGCGAGCTCTGTCCGAACACGTAGTCCGGGTAGCGCTCCAGCAGGCCCAGCACGGTGGCGAAGGTGCGCGCGCCCTTGCGGATCGTCTCCCGGATCGGCCAGAGCCACGCCAGGTCGATGTGCGCGTGGCCGACGGCGCTGATCGTCAGCCCGTGCGCCGGCAGCCCGTGCAGCAGCGGCGCAAGCACGGCGCGGGCCGCCGCAGTGTCGCCGCTGTCGAATGCGGCCAGCGCGCCGACCAACCCGTCGAACAGCGGTGCTCGACGCGCGTCCTCGTCGGGCAGGTTCGCCACCAGGTCGCGCAGCACCTGATAGTCGAAGAACAGAGATCGTGCCTCGCCGTCACATACGGCGATGTCCGCTTCGCGGACGGTCCCGCCGGCGACCAGGTTGCCGAACAGGTCGTTGCACCCTGCATCGGCCCAGAGGTCGATCCGCTCGCCTCCGTCCGCGCCGTCCGAGATCTCCACGATGCGCTTGCCTTCGCCATAGGCCGAGCAGACACCGGTGAGTCCCTGCACCGGCACGCCGTCGGCATCGACCACGCAGAGCTCGCCGCTGACGTCGATGCGCAGGACCACGTGGGCGCCGCGGGCCGTCTCCGGCACGACGCCCGTGAAGTGGAACCAGCCGCACTCGAACAGCTTTCCCCACGGGTCGCCGACCGCCGGCTCGATGCGCCGGCCCGAGCGGCGCTCCGCGAACGGTACGGGGTCGGCGGGGGGCCACGCGCTGGGCCCGCACGGCGCGGCAGGCCGGGA
>JAPOQV010000118.1 GCA_026710565.1 Spirochaetaceae bacterium
CAAAAAAAAAAGCCGCACCATCACCACTTCCTGTGTCGGATCTGCAACTCGCTGTGGGAAGTGGACGACTGTCTCAGCGAAGTCGACGCGCTGGCCCCCGCCGGCTTCGTCACCGAAGGACACGACATCACCCTGTACGGACTGTGCAGCGGCTGCCGGAGCGCGAGCGCGGGGTAGCTGCGTGCTCAAGCGCCCTCGACCTGCGCTGCGAGTGCCTGAAAGAACGTACGGTCCCAGAGCGCCAGTTCCGCGTCGTCGCGTATGAACGGGCGCACGTCGCTCCTGGCCTGATCGAAGTCCACCTGCTCGAAGCGACGCGCCAGGAGCCGGCGCAGGTGCGCGATATCGAGGTCCGTACCGGCTTGCCAGTGACCGGTCTGTTCCATGCGAGCCTGCAGGTGACCGACATCGCATCGTATCCCCCGACCGCGGTACCAGACGAAGTCGTAGAAGTCGCGTCCCTTCACTTGCGCTTTCCAGCCGCGGCACAGGATGGCGTGCAGCTTGCCGGCGAACAGACCCGGCAGCGCGAACAGCCGCACCTGGAACGGGATCGGTGTCAGCAGCGTCAGCACCTCGTAGCGGGCGAGTGGCGGCGGGTCGGCATCCACGTCCAGCCTGATGCGTACCTGTTGCGGCCGGGGGAATCGCTCCTGCAGGAAGTCCGGCATGCCCACGTGTGCCAGATTGACCCGCGTACCGCCCTTGATGAACGCAGACTCGACGGCGGTGCTCACGCGTTTGCTCCGACGTTCGACGCGGAAGCTGAAACCGAACGACGCGAGCTCCCGGCGAATCGCTTCGAGGTAGGGTTCGAGGCCGAATCCCTCGGCGGGTGCCAGCAGGGAGAAGTCCATGTCTTCGGAGAAGCGTGGCAGTCCGTGGAAGATGCGGAGCGCGGTGCCGCCGTAGAACGCCGCGTGCTCGTAGAACTTGGCGCGCCACAACCCGAGCAACGCCAGTTCCTGGATGACTTCCTTCAAGGCGTTCTCGTAGTCGGCGAGGGTGTGAGGCTCGTAACGTGCGAGCAGCGCCTGGAGCGCGACATTCATTCGGTGCCGGTCCCCTGTCGCTGCATCCAGCGCAGGAACGCATCGACGTTCCGTCGCCGGTAGCGCTTCGCGATGTGGCGTACGACGTTCAGGCGCATACGAACGACGGCGTCCAGGTCGACACGCAGGTGGTCTTCCAGCGCCGCCGGGACATCGCGCATGGCGGTGAGATGGGGGATGCAGGCGATCCGGTCACACAGCGCCTTCTCCGGCTCCGCCAGGAAGAAAGAGCCGCCTGCAACGGACTGCAGCGCCACCCCGTAGCTGAATGCAGACTCGTTCACGGGTCGATAGGTGAACCGGCCGAGGGGCGTCTGGAACCGGGCTTCGCAGCGGGAGCGACCCCGTGCGAACCGGGTAGGCGACTGGGGTTGTATTGAGAATGAATTATTGTTATCATGCGCATCATGAGACATCAGAAGATATGGACGTTCGTCGTCGCCGTAATGGCGCTGGCCGGCACGCTGGCCCATGCGGAGGCCCAAATGGAGGAGCCGGCGGCGGATCGCCTGCCGGTCGTGGCGACCACCAACATCGTCGGCGACATCGTCGCCAGGGTCGGCGGTGACCGCCTGTCCCTGTACGTGATGCTGCCGCCCGGGGCCGACCCGCACGCGTTTCGGCCGAGCTCCCGTGACGCCCGCCAGGTAGCGGATGCGGCCGCCGTGTTCATCAACGGCTCAGGGCTGGAAGCGGGCTTCCTCGGAGACCTGATCGCGAGCGCGGAGCCGCGCCTGATCGTCGATCTTACCGCTCATCTGAATCTTCGGCGCATGGAGGACGAGCACGAAGAAGACGAGCACGACGAGGAGGAAGGCGCGCACGGCCACGACCACGAACACGGCGAGTTCGACCCTCACGTGTGGATGGACCCGACGCTCGTCGCGGACTGGTCCGAGGAGATCGCGGAAGCGCTCGCCGGGGTCGATCCCGCCCACGGCGCCGACTTTGCGGAGCGCGCGGACGCGCTTGCCGGCGAGCTGCATGCGCTGGACGCGTGGGTACGGGAACGGGTGGCCGCCATTCCACGGGACAGACGGATCCTGGTCACCGACCACGATGTATTCGGATACTTCGCCGACCGCTACGGGTTCACCGTGCTCGACACCATCATTCCGGGCTTCTCAACGATGTCCGAGCCGTCGGCGCGCCACCTGGCGGCCCTGCGCGAAGCGATCACCGAGTACGGCGTGCCGGCGATCTTCGTGGGCCTGACGGTGAGCTCGCAGACGGCGCAGGTGATCGCCGACGACCTGGGGATCGAGGTGGTCTCGGTGTACACCGGGTCGTTGAGCGAGCCGGACGGTCCGGCGGCCACGTACCAGGACTTCATCCGTACCAACGTCGAGCGCATCGTCGGCGCGCTTGCAGGGAGCTGACGGTCTGCGCTGCTACGCCGCCGCCGGATCGGCGAGCTGTCCGGCGGCCGGCGGATGTGCTTGTTCATGGCGTCCGCTCATCGAACGAGTCCCTCTGCGATGGAATGTCGTCAACGGCTCGCCGGCCTGACCGGACGGTCGTCGCGGGCGGATTGCAGCACCGCCTCGGTGGCGGCCAGGGTCGCCAGGCCGTCCGGGCCGGAGACGAGCGGCTCCGCGCGCCCGCGGATCACTTCGCAGAAGTGGGAGAGCTGGGCGGCGACGGGGTCGACCGCGTCCACCGGCAGCGGGGTCCCCGATAGGGGGTGCTGCCACCCGGTCTCGCCGGGATGGCGCCACAGCGTCAGCCGCGGGAACGCCAGCGACCCCTCGGTGCCGAGCAGGAAGTAGCAGTTCCGGTCGGTGCGCGTGTAGAGCGGATTCTCGTGCGTGGTCAGCTCGTACGACCACGGTGAGACGGCAGCGTCCGAGGCGGCGATCGAGCCGAGCGCTCCGCCGGCCAGGCGCAGCGTGATCGCCACCGAGTCCTCCACCGCCAGCCCGCGCGCCGCGGAGCTGGCGGCCGCGAACACGCTCTCGATCTCGCCGCCGAAGTGGCGGATCAGGTCGATCTCGTGGATGAGGTTGGTGAGGACCGGCCCGCCGCCGGGGCGCGTACGCCAGCCGACTTCGTAGTAGTCGTCCGGCTTGCGGAGGAACCAGAGCGCGGTGAAGCTCACCAGGCGGCCCAGGTCGCCGGCGTCGACCACTTGCTTGGCGCGTCGCACGAAGGCGCTGTGGCGGCGGTGCTGGCC
>JAPOQV010000119.1 GCA_026710565.1 Spirochaetaceae bacterium
CCAGGATGCGCCCCTGGAACGGAATCCCCAGCCTGCCAGCGCATCCTTTCAGCGTCCCGACCGCCGCGTCCAAGAGGATCGCCGCCTGCGACGCGGAGTACCCCTGCGCGATCAGCCAGCGGATGGGCTCGTCGTACCGATTGCGGATCGACCGTCCGACCATCTCCTCCGCCTCGGCGCGGTCGACGCCGGCCGACACCAGCCCATCGACTGCGCGCTCCCAGGCTTCTCGATGGCGGACGATTCGGTGCTTGAGCCGCAGCTTGCGCGCCCACGGCTCGTTCCTTCCGAAGTGCTTGCCAGCCTGCCGGTCGGTCGCGCCCGCCTCGCTGAGGCGGCGCAGCTCCGCCAGCTCAGGCTGCATGTCGCTTGCGGTACGCGGCGTAGCGCCGGCGGCCAGCCTCGCGGCAGCTCTCGCACTGGACCCAACGCTCATCCTCTCGATCACCGCCGCAGCGCGGGCAGAGGCCGTCCGCCTTTCGCGAGATCGCGGTCACAGTGTCCCGCGACGCGCGGATCAGCCGGCACTTCTCGCATCGGTCGCGCCCGTTCTCGGCGGGAGCCGGGCAGTCTAGGCACTTCCCAGGGATGCGCGCCGGCGGCCGGCGGACACGGGCCTTGCGCGGTTTGCGCTGGAAGCCGATCGCATGACGCTTCGCGAGATCGTGGACGCGCTGCCGGCTGACGTTGAGCCGGGCGGCCGCCTCGCTCTGAGTCGCGCCGGCGGCGGCCAGCTCGCGGAGCGCCTCGGCCTTGCTCACGAGGCCAGCACCTGAGTGCGGATGTCGGGCGTCGAGAGCGTCCCGTTCAGCAGGAGCCCATCCCGGTTCTTCTTGAGGTACAGATGCTGCACCTTGCCGCGATGGTGGACCGATACCTCGACGAAGCACTCCCCGGGGTCGAGGTCCTGGACGACCGCCTTCGCGGCGGCGAACAGGTTCTCAATCGTCGGCGGCAGCTCCAGCATCTCGCCACACCGGGAGCACACGCCGGCAGTGGAGCCGCTGCGATCTTCTTCCATCTCAGTACCCGACCGCCGCCTGGGCAAGGCCGTGATTGTGCGCGGCCCAGCGCCAGCCCCGCTCCGCGAAGATGCCGAGGATGAGCTCAGGCTGGAGAGGGTTCGCGGCACGGAACGGCGCCAGGTGAGGGTTGATCGTGACGCCGATTCCCCAGGCGTCGATGTGGTACTCGCTTCGGTTCTCCTTCATCCTGAGCGGCTGGTAGCCCACGCCGAGGACGATGGTCCGCCACTGCTCCGGCGTGAGGAACCGATGCAGCAGGCGCAGGGAGTCGTCGGCAGACCGCGCCACTTCGCGGTGCAGGGCCAGGGCGGTGAGCGGTACGCCAGTGGTCGAAATGACCGGCGCTGCGAGCGTCACGGTCTCGATGCGCTGGATGAAGTCAGGGTCGCGCGGGTCGCCGTAGAACTCTCGGATGGCTTCGATGCCGTCAGGGACGTGGGTCAGGTGGATCATGCTTCCTCCTCGTGCTGGGGGTTGAACGGGTGATTCTCGTACGCCTCGAACAGGTCGGCGGGCTCACCCTCGGGTCCTCCGGCGACGGCCA
>JAPOQV010000120.1 GCA_026710565.1 Spirochaetaceae bacterium
GGAGGAGATCAGGGCAGGCGATGCTGCCCTCCGGGAGGAGATCAGGGCAGGAGACGGCGCCCTCCGGGAGGAGATCAAGGCAAGCAACCGTTCTCTCCGGGAGGCGGTCAAAGCAGGCGACGGTGCCCTCCGGGAGGAGATCAAGGCAGGCGACGCTGCCCTCCGAGAGGAGATCAAGGCAGGAGACGGTGCCCTCCGAGCGGAGATCAAGGCAAGCAACCGTTCTCTCCGGGAGGAGATCAAAGCAGGCGACGGTGCCCTCCGAGCGGAGATGAGGGCCGGCTTCAAGGAACAATCCGTGCGGATGGTCGACATCGGGGACCGGCTGTCGAAGATCGAGGGGATCATAGAAGGCATGTTCTGGAGCAGCCGCAACCAGCCTCCGGACAAGCCGCGGGAGGGCGCCGCTTAGGCTCAGGAGTCTGCGCTCGCCATCCGGCTCAGCCCTTGAGGGAGCCGATCATCAGGCCGCGCACGAAGTAGCGCTGGATGAAGGGGTAGATGATCAGCATCGGCACGATGGAGGCGAACAGGGTGGCGAACTTGATGCGGTCCACCGACGCGATGAGCTGGTCGCTCTGCTCCTGCTCGTCCATGGCCCGCGCCGCCGCCATCTCGCCACGCTCCAGCAGCGCCTCGGTCATCTGGTTGTCGATCACGATCTGGCGCAGGATCACCTGCAGCGGGTAGCGCTCCGCGTCGCTCAAATAGACCACCGCCGGAAACCAGGAGTTCCAGTGGCTCACGGCGTAGAACAGGGTGATGGTAGCCACCGCGGCCTTGGAGATCGGCAGCATGATCCTGACGAACACCGTGATGTCGTTGGCGCCGTCCACGACCGCCGAGTCCTCCAGCTCCTGCGGCAGGGTCTGGAAGAAAACGCGCATGATGATCAGGTTCCAGGTGGCGATCGCAGTGGGCACGGCCAGCGCCCAGATGGTGTTGTACATGCCCAGGCTGCGCACCAGCAGGAACGTGGGAATCAGGCCTCCGCTGAAGAAGAAGCTGATGATTACCGCAGCGGTGATCAGGCCCCGGAACGCCAGCCGACGCTTGGAGAGAGCGTAGGCCATGGTGGTGGTCAGCAGCATGTTCACGACCGTGCCGACTATGGTGTAGATCACTGCGTTCTTGAACGAGTTGGGAATCAGTGGCGAGGAGAAGATGAGCTGGTAGGCGCGCAGGTTGAAGTTGACTGGATAGAAGGTTACCCGGTTGCCCATCACCGACACGTCGTCGCTGAACGATACGCTGGCGATGTGCAGCACCGGATAGAGCGTGGTCAGGAGCACCAGCAGCACCAGCAGGTGCACCGCCACCCCGCTCAGTCGGCCGGAGACCGAAACGTCGCCGATCATGCTACCAGAGCCGGTACTCGCTGAACCGCTTGGCCGCCGTGTTGGCCAGCACCACCAGGACCAGGCTGATCACGGCGTGGAACAGACCCACGGCCGTGCCGTAGCTGAAGTCCTGGCGCAGCAGACCGCGCCGGTACACGTAGGTCCAGATCACGTCGGCGGTCTCGATCGTGAGGTCATTGTACATCAGGAGCACCTTCTCGCCACCGACCGAGAGCAGTCCGCCGATGCGCAGGATGAGCAGGATCGAGATCACCGGCGTCAGCGCCGGCAGGCTGATGTGCCACATCTTGCGCAGGCGCGAGGCGCCGTCCACCGTGGCCGCCTCGTACAACTCCGGATCGACCCGCGAGAGCTGCGCCAGGTAGAGGATCGCGCCCCAGCCCACATTCTGCCAGATGTCGGAGATCACGTAGATCGGCCGGAACCAGCGCGGCTTGATCATGAAGTAGATCGGCTCGACCCCGAACGCCGCCAGGATCGCGTTCACGAAGCCGGTCGAGGGCGAAAGCGCCAGGACCAGCATGCCCACCACCGCCGGCATGGCGATGAAGTGGGGCAGGAAGCTGACCGTCTGCACCGTGCGCTTGTAGGTGCGGTTGACCAACTCGTTCAGCGCCAGCGCGAAGATGATCGGCGCCGGAAAGCCGAACAGCATAGTGTAGAAGTTCAGCAGAAACGTGTTTCGAATGAGCCGCCAGAAATGGGGGTATCTGAAGAACCGCTCGAATTGGTCGAACCCGATCCACGGGCTGCCCAGGACGCCCAGGCGGAGGCTCAGCTCCTTGAAGGCGATGGTGACCCCGTACATCGGGATGTACTGGAAGATCACGTACCAGACGAAGCCTGGCAGCACGAGCAGCAGCAGGTACTTGGAGGCGCGGATCTTGCGCGCCTGGCGCTGCCAGACGCTCTGCGTGCCCGCGCCCTGCACGGGGATTTCGGTGGGTGCTACCGCGCTGCGCATCTCACCATCAACTCAGGACCAAGACGGGCATCTCCAAATGGAGATGCCCGTCGAAGAGTCGTTCAAGCCGAGAGCGGCTCAATAATTGCGGTCGTAGGCGCCCTGGTAGAGCTCCAGCAGGCGGTCGACGCCGGCGTTGTCGAGAGCGTCCAGGTACTCCTGCCAGTGGGCGTCGTCGGACGCGTCCAGCTCGCCCAGGACGAACTTGGCGCGGTACTGCTTCCAGGTGTCGTCCACCACCGTCTGCACGTCGGCGCGGTCCTTCTCCTCGGTCTCGTTGAAGCCCCAGGCGATCTTCCTGATGAACGGCTTGCCCACCGCCCACGCGGTCATCTCCGCGTAGATCTGGTCGCCCTCGCTCAAGGGGCGGTCGGGGTGGAAGATCGGGTAGTTCTCCAGCCCGATTTCCCAGCCCTCGACGCCGTCGGGATTGTCCGGCGTGCGCATGTGCGGCAGGTAGACCGGCTTGCCGTCCTGGTACTCGTAGTTCACGCCCTCCTCACCGAAGTAGCGCGCGACCAGGCCCTCGCCGTCCATGGTCCAGTTCAGGTAGTCGATCAGCCGGTCCAGCTTCTCGCCCTCCGAATTGGTGGTCAGGAACGGACCCCACGGATAGAACACCTGCTCCGGGTTGATGATCGCCTCGGCGCCCGGCGCCGACAGCAGCGGAATGAAGGAGTGGGTCCACGTGACTTCCGGTGTGGCCTTGCGCGACGTGTTGTTCATGTACGGGACGTTGCCGGTCCAGTTCGGGGTGGAAATTGCGGTGTTCGCCACGTACAGGATCTCGTTCTCGCGCTCGCGGGTGTTGGTCAGGAACTCCGGATCCATCAAGCCCTCGGCGTAGATCCCGGTGAAGTACTTGATCAACTCCCGCATCTTGTCGGTGGCCGCGCCGTAGACCAGCTCACCCGAGTCGATGTCGAAGTGCACGCCCGCCGTGGTCCGCCACGTGTTGTAGAAGACGTCGGTGAAGATGCCGCCCTGGCCACGAGTGAACAGCGGATAGTGATCGGGGTTGTTGGCCTTCAGGGCCCTGAGCAGCTCGGTGTAGCCGTCGATGGTGGTCGGCCACTCCAGGCCGGCGTCCTCGACCAGGTCCTGCCGGTAGACGAAGCCGCGGCTGATGGTGCGCGGGTTCTTGGACAGCAGCATGTACATCTTGCCGTCGGGAGCCGCGTTGAACGCCTCGACCGTCGCCCACTCGTCATCCGTCCACCACTTCCGGTAGTTGGGCAGGTCCTCCCAGTGATCGGAGAGCGGCACGATGTGGCCGTCCATGGCCCAGCGGTTGACCTCCCAGACGCGCAGTCCGTAGGGATGCATGTCGTAGTAGTCGCCGGCCGCGAACAGCAGATCGGTCTTCTCGACGGTGGAACCGCCGGCCACATAGTCGTACTCGAAGCGCAGCCCGAACTTGTCCAGCGCGACTTCGGCGTGATAGGGATACTCCTGCGGCAGGCGGTCCTTGGAGAACTCGTAGAACACCTTCACGTCGTAGACGGCGTCCGCCGCCGCTCCCTCAGCTTCGGCGGCGGCGAAGGCGCCTGTCGTGGCCAGAGCCAGCGCCCCGACTACCAGAATCAATCGTTTCATCGTTGCCTCCTCAACTCGGTACGGTCGTTGATTGGTGCCGCGAACCATCGCATGACCCGCGGAATCGGTAAAGGGGGAACCTGGTTCCTCACGCCTGCATTTCGGCCAGCAGTTCCGCGATCAGCTCCATGCCGGCGCCCCAGCCCCGGTCCAGGCTGTCCATCGCGGCGGCGAAGGCGGCGGCCTCCGCGTCGCTGGCCTCGTACGGCGTCCAGGTCAGACGCAGCCGGGTGCGCCCGCCGTCCTCGTCGAACGTCACGGTGGTCAGAAGCTCCCGCGGCCAGTCCGGCATCATCGCGTTGGCGGTGACGTTCCAGTCAGCGTCGCACACGGCGTGCAGCCACACCAGCCGCTCCGGCGGCGTGACCTCCGTGTACTCGACCCGCTGATAGTGGTAGCCGCCGCCCATGCGCATCTCGCCCAGCCACAGACCGCCGGGCTTGACCTCCAGGTGATGGACGATCGTCTCCACCCCCGGCCCGTACCAGCGCGGCAGCAGCTCCGCATCGGTCCAGACCTTCCACACCAGCTCGCGCGGCGCGTCGAACTCCCGCTCCAGCACGTACGTCGGCACGTCACTCACACTCGGTCTCCTTCTTCCTGCGGTCGCCGCGCAGGTTACCGAGCCGATCGCCACTCGGAAACCCGACGCCCCCGACGGCACTCGGCCGATTGCAGGTCGGCTGGGCCTGCATGCAGGATTCGATCATGGATGATCACCAGCCCCCGGCCGCCGGAAGCCACCTGCTGCTCCCGGCGAGCGCCTGGCCGCGCGGGAAGGTGTACTGCTACTGCCCGCGCTGCAGCGCGGTTCACGGCGTGGCCACCGAGGCGCCGGCTACCTGCCCCGCGTGCTCCCGGCACCCGCTGCGCGACATCTTCGCCGAGATGGCGGAGCGCCTGGAGCGGGCGTTCGGGTTCTTCGACGCCACCCGCAGCGCCCGGCACCCGTGGCTGTTCACCCCCGCCCCCGGGGAGGAAGCGCACGCGCTGTTCGTCTCCAGCATGGCCCTCGGCGCCTTCGGCGAGCTGCGCGCCATGGGCTTCACGCCGCCGTCGAGCCCGCCCTGGGGACCGGACGAGGCGGTCCTGACCGCGTGGACGGACGCCGTCCTGGATCACCTCGACCCGGCCACCAACCTGCTGCGTGTCCCGGAAGGGGACGGGACCCTCGGCGGTGCGGTCGCCTCGCCGGAACGCTACGTCTCTTCCGGCTTCGAGTGGCAACTCCGCAACCGGGTGTTCATGGCCGACCGCTACCGCCTGCCGCCTGGCGCCCAGTCCAACCGCGACTACCTGGCGACCGTCGAGGAGGCACGCGGCTGGCTGGCGGAGCCCTGGGCCGCACCCCCGCCGTGGACGGCCGGAAGCTGGACCTCGCGCGCGGTGGAGACCCACCTGGCCCTGCAGGCCGATCCGGCGGTGGTCGACTTCGTGCAGCAGTGGCTGGAAGCGCGCCAGGATCGTGCGACCGGCGCGTGGTACGCGGGCGTCGAGGCTCCGCGCCCCAACGTGGTCAACGGCATCTTCAAGCTGTTCGTCACCTACGAGCGACTCGGCTGGGAGATACCGCGACAGCAGGCCATCATCGACTTCGTCCTCGGCGGGGCCGACCGCGAGCGAGGCTTCGGCGGGAAGGGCTGCAGCGTGTTCGACCCGATGCAGGTGCTGTACGTGCTGCGCTGCCGCGGCAACCGTTACCGCGCGGAGGAGGTGGACGCCGTGACCGCCGCCTCGTTCCTGACCTTCCTGGACAACTGGGACGATGCGGCCGGCTGGTTCCGGGAGGGCACCTGGCACGGCAAGCACAACCTCGGCATCCCGCTGTACATGGCGTCGCTGCTGCTCGACCACCCCTATATGCGCATCAACACCATCTACAACTGGCGCGAGGGTCCGATCATCCTGCGTTCCGCCGACGGCAACGTACGGCTGCGTCCGGACATCACCCACCACACCCGCGGACACCCGTTCACGGGCTGATCCGCCCGCGCCTGCCGACCATCGGACAGCTTTTCATCTATGTGAGCTGTCCGCGCAACTCCTTGAACACCTCATCCGCCGGCCGGTCGGTCGCGTCTGGCTCCGAGTCCCTTCGGTCAGCCTCTTCCGCCCAGATTTCCTCGTTCTGCTCCGCAGTGAGCTCGTCGAGGCTCTCCAGCAGGGTCTCTGCCAACCGCGCTCGTGAACGCGGGTGGAGCTTGAGAGCCTCCGCGACTATTTGGTCCAGTTGCATAGAAACAAGTGTACCGACCGGGGCAGCACACTTCACCTTCGGGTCATCTGCGTTGGCTCGGCGGCGAAGCTCGATGGAGCCGACCATCACTCGTCATCCCGGAAGCGATGCGCAAGCGGCTGGGGCTTCGGCCCGGCACGCAGTTCGTGGTGCTTGGCGACGACGACACGGTGGTGCTCAAGCCGATCAGCGCGCCTTCGATGCGCGAACTCGATGAGATCGTCGCCCATGCTTCGCGTGCCGCGCGCGAAGCCGGGCTCCGCCCGTCGGACATCGCCGCGGCGATCCGCGCCGTACGGTCCGGGTGAGAGGCGTCGTCGACACCAACGTGATGGGAGGCGCCTATCACAGGCCTTGCGGCTCCGGTCGCCGTTGGTCCTCCTTGGTGGGACCGGCGGCCAGCTCCCGGCGGGCGTGCGCCGTCGCGTCGTGGTCCACGGCGCAGGTGTCGGGATCCAGCACGACTCCGTAGTCGTCGCGGGCGGAGGCCAGCGACACCTTGTCGTTGCGGGCGTCCTGCGCGACCAGCTCCGGGTCCCGCTCCAGGGGGTCGCCCCAGCCGCCGCCGCCGGCCTGCCGGTGGTAGAGGCGCTCGCCTGCCTCCATCGAGGTGGAGACCATGGTGATGAGCGTCTCCTCCTCCCCGGACTCCCGGCTCAGCAGGTTGATCGAGCCGGTGCCCGGCCGGCCGCCGGACAGTCCGTACGGCAGGTGGTCGCGCCGGTCGGAGCGGATCGCCAGGTGGGCGCGGCCGTCCAGCAGCCGCCACTCCCGCTCCACGGCCAGCCCGCCGCGGAACCTGCCCGGTCCGCCCGAGTCGCGGACCAGGCCGTAGCGCTCGATCCGCAGCGGGTAGTTGCTCTCCGCCTCTTCAACCGGGATGTTGCTGGCGACGTTGGCCGGGTTGCACAGCCCGTCGTTGGCGTCGCGGTCCGGGCGGCCGCCCCACGTGCCGGTCATCAGCTCGTAGTAGACGTAGGGCGACCGGTCCGGGTGCAGGCCGCCGAGCACCACCAGCGAGTTGCCGCCCTCGCCCGCCGCCTGGATGCGGTGCGGGACGAACTTCGCGAGCACCCCGAACATCAGGTCGGCCAGCCGGAAGCCGGTGATGCCGCGCATCGACGACGCGCCCGGCATCACCACGTTCAGCACCGTCCCCTCCGGGGCGATGACCGTGATCGGCCGGAAGATGCCGGCGGTGTTCGGCAGGTCCAGGCGCAGCGCGGCGCGCACGCTCAGCGCGGCTACCGAGAAGGTGAAGGAGTAGGTGTTGTTGATCGCCCCCGGCACTTGCGGCGCGCTGCCGGTGAAGTCCGCGGTCAGGCTGTCGCCTTCGACCGTCAGCGCCACGTGCAGCTTCACCGGCGGGCCGCCCACCCCGTCGGAGTCCATGTAGTCGGTGAAGGTGTGGGTGCCGTCCGGCCAGCGCGCGATCTCGGCGCGCACCAGCCGCTCGGTGTAGTCGATCAGGTCGGCCGTGCAGGCGCGGAAGGTGTCCGGGCCGTAGCGCCGGACGAGCTCGTGCACGGCGCGCTCGCCCGTGTGGCAGGCCGCCACCTGCGCGCGCAGGTCCCCGAGCGTCATCTCCGGCACGCGGACGTTGACCCGTATCATCGCCAGCAGCGCCTCGTCCGGCTCGCCGCGCCGATGCAGCTTCAGCCACGGGATGCGCAGCCCGTCCTGGTAGATCTCGGTGTTGTCGCACGCCGAGCTGCCGGGCAGCCGCCCTCCCAGGTCGAGGTGGTGGGCGGTGGACACGGAGAACGCGATGCGCGCTCCCTCCCAGTAGATGGGCTTGACGATGAAGATGTCCGGGATGTGCATCCCGCCCTCGAAGGGGTCGTTGAGGATGAAGACGTCGCCGGGCTCCATGTCGTCGCCGTACCTGGCGAACAGGGTCTCCATCGCGAACGGCACCGAGCCCAGGTGCAGGGGAATGGTCACACCCTGCGCGATCATCTGGCCTTCGCGGTCGCAGAGCGACGTGGAGTAGTCCAGGCAGTCGCGCACGATCGTCGAGTAGGCGGTGCGGTAGAGGGCGATCGCCATCTCGTCGGCGGCGGCGGCCAGCGCGTTCTTGACGATCTCGCGCGTGACCGGGTCTACGCCGTGGTCCATCACGAGCGTGCCTTCTCCGCTGCCCCCGTCAACGGAGGCTCGGGCGGTGTGCCGAATGCCTTCAGGTACAGCCGCGTACGGTCGTTCAACACCCCGTAGAAGGCTCGTGTCTCCGCGTCGGGAGAGTCGCGCCAGAACGTGGCCGGAATCGCCGAGTCGTTCGCCAGCGGGGCACGGTGCCGATGGCCGTAATAGATCTGCGCCGTCTTGCGGATCTGCTGCGTCGGCCGGGTGGTCGCCGTGTGCAGCACCGACACGTTGAACAACGCACAGGTGCCCGCCGGACCATGCAGATCATGGACGCCGCCGCGGGCAAGCTGCGCGGCCTCGTCGCCGAGCACGGGATCGGCAATGGACTCGGGCGACAGCGACAGGCAGTGGGTGCCCGCGTTCACGTCGCGGAAGTAGACCACGAGTTGCAGGTAGTCCATGCGCAACGGATGGTCATGCCAATGCGCCCGGTCGCGGTGCCAGTCCCGATGCAGCGTGCCGGCGTACGGCCCCATGCAACGCAACCCGATTTCGCCGAAGCAGACCGGCCCACCCATCAATTCCTCTATACATGGCAGCACACGCGGATGCCGAATCAGTTCGTCGAACTGCGGCGAGGACACCAGAGCGTCATAATTGGCGTGCTGATGATGCCCGTAGGCGTGCCAGAGAAAGGGATGCTTCCGGCGATCGTCGTCGAACATCGCTTCGAAGTAGGCGGTCTCATCCTGGTCCAGAACCGCTCCCAGATTGAGAAACCCGTTGGCCGCAAAGAAGTCCCGCTGCTGCGTCGTCATGACGAGCTGATGCCTTCGGGTTCGATGTGGACGTCGAGCTGGTCGTCGACCCGCGCACGCATGCCCGGCGGCACGACGATCGTGGTGTCGTACTCGTCGATCAGCAGCGGGCCGCGCCCGCCGCGCGTGAGGTCTTCCCGGCGGCACACCGGCGTGTCGATGCTGCCCCAGGACGGGCCGAACCAGGCGCTGCGATCGCGCGATTCTCCCGCCGCGGCCGCGCCCGGCCGCAGGCGGTCGGTCATGTCCGGAACCTCGGCCCGGCCGACCGCTCGCACGGCGATCACCTCGACCGGATTGTCGGGATCGGAGCGGTGGCCGTACAGGCGCTCGTGCTCGTCCGCGAAGGCTTCCTGCAGCGCCGCCAACTCCGCCGGCCGCAGCGTCCCGGACGCCCCCCACGATCCGGACGTCAGCGGCACGTTGATCTCCGAGGTCTGGCCGCGAAAGCGCACGTCCGCACTGTAGCGGACGTCGACCGCGTCCGCGGCGTGCCCCTCCTCGGCAAACGTGTCCAGCACGTCGGCGCGCAACTCGGCGCGAACGGCCTCCAGCGCCTCCGCCGACAGCTCCTGCCGCGACAGCAGGCAGCTTCGCACCGCGTGGTGCTCGACGCCGGAGAACAGCAGCCCCATGGCGCTGAACAGGCCGGGCAGCGGCGGGACCACCACGCGGCTGATCGCCAGTTCACCGGCCAGGCCCGCGGCGTGGATGGGACCGGCGCCGCCGAAAGCCACCAGCGTGAACTCGCGCGGGTCGCGGCCGCGCTCGGTGGACACCTGGCGCAGCGCGCGCATGGTGGTGGCGTTGGCGATCTGGTGGATCCCGAAGGCGGCGGCAGGCAGGTCCAGGCCGAGGGGGCCGGCGATGTGCTCGGCCACGCTGCGCCGGGCGAGCTCCGCGTCGACCACCACGTCGCCGTCCGCCAGGGGACCGGGGCGGATGTAGCCCAGCACGACGTTGGCGTCGGTCAGCGTGGGCTCCTCGCCGCCCCGGCAGTAGCATGCGGGGCCCGGCCGCGCCCCCGCCGAGCGCGGGCCGACGCGCAGGCCGCCGGCCGTGTCCACGTATGCCACGCTGCCGCCGCCGGCGCCGACCTCGGCGATGTCGATGGTCGGCGCGCGGATCAGCTCGCCGCCGCCTCCTACCAGGCGGCTGCCCGAGGAGAGCGAGGCGCCCACCTCGTACTCCGCGGAGTAATTCACGCGCCCGCCCTCGACCAGCGACGCCTTGGCGGTGGTGCCGCCCATGTCCAGGGTGACGATGTTGGCCACCCCGAGCCGCCTGGCAGTCAGGTTGGCGGCAAGGACGCCTGCGGCGGGACCGGACTCCAGCATGAAGACCGGGCGCCGGGCCGTGTGCGCCTCCGAGGCCAGGCCGCCCGAGGACTGCATGATGAGCAACGGCGCGTCGATGCCCAACTCGTCCAGGCCCCGCCGCATGGCCAGCAGGTACGCGGCCATCGTCGGGCGCACGTAGGCGTTCACCGCGGTGGTCGCCGTGCGCTCGTATTCGCGCCGCTCCGGCAGGATGTCGCAGGACAGTGATACCTGCAGATGCGGCAGCTTCCGGCGGAGGAAGGCGCCGACCCGGCGCTCGTGGCCGGGCCAGGCGTAGGCGTGCAGCAGGCAGACGGCGACCGACTCCACGCGTTCCCGCACCAGGTCCGCCGCGATGCGCTCCAGCTCGTCCTCCCGCACGCCGCGCAGGACCTCGCCGGCGGCGGTGACCCGCTCGTCCAGCTCGAACCGAAGGCGGCGCTCGATGAGGGCCGGCGGCTTGGTGAAGAACAGGTCGTAGAGCTGCGGGGCGCGCAGGCGGCGCAGCTCCAGCACGTCGCGGAATCCGGCGGTGGTGATCAGCGCGGTGCGCGCGCCGCGGCCCTCCAGCACGGCGTTGGTCGCCACCGTCGTGCCATGGGAGACGAGCCCGACGGAGCTGCCGTCGACGCCGGCCAGGCTCAGCGTGCGCCGGATGCCGGCCAGCGCCGCCTGTTCGAAGTCCGGCGGCGTGGAGGGCAGCTTGTGGGTCCAGATCCTGCCGGCCTCATCGGTGAGCACGACGTCGGTGAAGGTCCCGCCGACGTCGGCGCCGATGCGTACCGGGCTCTCTTCCTGACGCGCCACGATCGGTCGGACAGTGCCATGGGCGCCGCGTGCATGGACAGCCGACACGAATTGCGCCACTGATACCGGCATGCCGAGCGCTGCCCGCAACGTGCTGCTGATCACCTCCGACCAGCAGCACTGGAACACCCTGGGCTGCCTGAACGGCGAGCTGCGCACGCCCAACCTGGACCGGCTCGCGGCGCGCGGCACGCTGCTCACCCGCGCCTACTGCCCCAACCCGACCTGCACGCCGACGCGCGCGTCCATCATCACCGGCCGCTATCCCAGCCAGCACGGCGCCTGGTCGCTCGGCACCAAGCTGCTGGAGTCCGAGCACACGGTCGGGCAGGACTTCCAGGCGGCCGGCGTGCGCACCGCGCTGGTGGGCAAGGCGCACTTCCAGCCGCTGGCCGCTACTGAGGAGCACCCGTCGCTGGAGGCCTATCCCACGCTCCAGGACCTGGCGTTCTGGGAGGATTTCCACGGTCCGTTCTACGGGTTCGAGCATGTCGAGCTGGCGCGCAACCACACCGACGAGGCGCACGTCGGCCAGCACTACGCGCTGTGGATGAAGCGCAAGGGACTGGCCGACTGGCGCGACTACTTCCGCCCGCCGACCGGCACCAACGACCGCCAGCGGCGGACCTGGGAGATCCCGGAGGCGTTCCACTACGGCACCTGGATCGCCGAGCGTTGCTGCGACCTGCTGGCCGGGTACGCGGAGCGAGGGGAGCGCTTCGTTCTCTGGGCGAGCTTCCTCGACCCGCACCCCGAGTACCTGGTCCCTGAGCCCTGGGACGCCATGTACGATCCCGCCGCGGTCACCGTGCCGGCGGTGCGGGCGGGCGAGCACGACGCCAACCCACCCCACTTCCGGCTCACCCAGACGGCGGATCCCGACTTCTCGGCCTGGAAGGAGAGCGGCCACGGCGTGCACGGCTTCGCATCGCACCTGCACGACCGGAACGAGCTGGCCAGGGACATCGCCTGCTACTACGGGATGATCAGCCTGATGGACGCACAGATCGGCAGGATCCTGGACCGGCTGGAGGCGCTGGGGCTGGCCGGCGACACGCTGGTGGTGTTCACCTCCGACCACGGCCACCTGTTCGGCCAGCACGGCCTCACCGCCAAGGGGGCGTTCCACTACGAGGACCTGATCCGCGTGCCGCTGATCGTCGCGCAGCCGGGTGCCGTGCCTGCCGGCCGGCGCTCGGACGCCCTGCAGTCGCTGGTCGACTTCGCGCCGTCGTTCCTCTCGGCGGCCGGCATCCCCGCCCCCGCCTCGATGACCGCCACCCACCCGACCACCGTCTCGTCACGGAGCCGGCCC
>JAPOQV010000121.1 GCA_026710565.1 Spirochaetaceae bacterium
AAGTCCAGGAACTTGGGCACGCCCCACGGCGCGTCGACCATGTCGGGGGAGAACAGGCCGCCCGGCTGGTAGTCGAACCATTCATAGGCCAGGTACATCAGGATCAGGGCGAACAGGAAATTCGGGATCGCCATCATGAAGAAGGCGGTGAAGCTGAAGATGTTGTCGAACAGGGAGTACTGGCGCAGCGCCGCCCCCACGCCGGCCGGCCACGTGATCACGCTGCTGAGCATCAGCGTCAGCAGGGCGATGGAGACGGTGAGCAGGACGCGCTCCTGGATCAGCAGCCGCACCGGCTTGTTCCACAGGAGGGAGAAGCCCCAGTCGCCGCGGGCGAAGCGGCTGGCCCACTTGAAGTAGCGCACGAAGAACGGATCGTCGAGTCCGTAGCGGGCACGCAGCTCGGCGATCATGTCCTCGGCCTCGTCCCTGAAGACCTCCTGGGATTGCTCCAGGCGCGCGACGTACGAGCTGGCCAGGTCGCCCGGCGGCAGGTCGATCACCAGGAAGGAGATTACGGAGATCAGGGCCACCGTCGGGATCATGATGAAGAGGCGGCGCAGGAGGTAGGTGGTCATGGGGAGGCCGCCATGGCGGAGCCGTTCACCGGTACGGGTCCATCGCGTCGCGCATGCCGTCGCCCAGGAACTGGAACGCGATCACCGTGAACACCACCAGCAGCGCCGGCAGCAGCAGCCAGGGGCGCAGGGCCACCGACTGCACGTTCTGCGCCTCCTTCAGCAGCACGCCCCAGCTCACGGCCGGCGCCCGCAGGCCGACGCCGATGAAGCTCAGCGCCGTCTCCCCCAGGATCATGCCGGGCACCTGGTTGCTGGCGACCACGATCAGGTGGCTGGCGAACGCCGGCAGCATGTGCCGGGCCACCAGCCGCGGGCGCCGGCAGCCGTCCAGGGTGGCCGCGAGCACGAACTCCTCCTCGCGCACGGCCAGCAGCTTGCTGCGCACCACCCGCGCCAGGCCGGTCCAGCCCAGCACCGACAGGATCACCGTGATCGCGAAGTAGACCTGGATCACCGTCCACTCCAGCGGCAGCGCCGCGGACAGCGCGATCCACAGCGGCAGGGTCGGAAACGACATCAGCACCTCGATGATCCGCTGGATGACGTTGTCGACGATGCCGCCGAAGTAGCCGGAGATGCCGCCGATGAGGACGCCCAGCACCCAGCTTATGGCGATCGCCAGGATGCCGATCGACAGCGACAGCGTCGCGCCGTGCACCATGCGCGAGTACAGGCAGCGGCCGGAGCCGTCGGTGCCGAGCGGGAACCAGCGCACCTCGGGATCGACCGAGCCGAACAGGTGGATGTCGCTGTCGATGACGAAGAACAAGGTATAGGGGTCGCCCCTGGCGAACAGCCGCAACGGCCGCTCGTTCTCCAGGTCGGGGAAGATGTCCTGCTCGAAGGTCTGCAGGTTGAGCTTGGTGCGCACCGGGTAGACCACCGGCCGGAAGTTGCCGGCCTCGTCGAACAAGCTGAACGAGCGCGCCTTGCCCAGGATCGACGGCGGCAGGTACTGGTACTCGGGCCGGCGCGTGACCGGATCGTTGGTGGCGAAGAAGCCGGCGAAGATCGCCACGAAGTAGAAGATGGAGATCACGAGGAGTCCCCACAGCGCCCAGCGGTGGCCGCGGAACTTGAGCCACATCAGGCGCCACTGGGTGGCGGTAAAGAAGGCTTCGCGCTTCTCTTCCTCGCTGAGGCGGCGCCGGCCGAACAGGCCACGGGGTGCGGTGTGAACCTCTGGCCGCGGGGCCTCCTGCGTGGTGGCCATGCAGCCACGACGGTACCACGCGCACGCCGGGAACCGGAACGGAATACCGTACCGGGGTGGGAACGCATCGGGCACCGATGCGCTCCAAGCCTTCAGGGTGATCCGGCCGTCACCGCGACAGCACGCGTCGCACCTCGTCCGCATCCACCGCCAGCGCCGCGGCGATCGCCTCGGCATCCTGCCCCAGGCCATGCAGGCGGCGGATCGCCTGCGCGAGCAGCAGCAGGTCCTCTCCCTCCATGGTGCGCCGCACCTCCTCCTCCGCCATCGCCTCGTGCAACTGCCGCAGCACGAAGGCGCACTCCACCGGATACTCCCCTTCTTCGATCGTCAGCACGTGCGCGTCCCTCCGACCGTTGCCCTTCACCAGTCCCTGGTCGAAGATCGCCAGCAGCCGCTCCAGTTCGTCCCGCCGCCGGCTCGCCAGCCGCGGGATCTGGATGATGTGGCTGCGATGATGGATGCCCTCCACCAGTGGATGGCTCGCCGCAAGCTCCCGCCCCGTGCGCCGCTCGGTCACCCGCGGACACACGTCGATCACCGCCTCGTCCGACAGGTCATCCAGGGCGTAGCCCAGGAAGTAGATCGTCACGATCGGCACCGCCTCGGTGCGGCGTACGGCGGTCTCCTGCGGGCTGACGGTGAGCGACTGCACCGCCAGGCCGGTGATCCTGCCGATCAGCAGGCGGGCGACGCGCTGGTTCTGCATCAGGTACATGAACACCACGTCGTAGATCGGGTTGGCGACGTCCATACCGGCCCTCCGTGCCGGCATTGAACTTGCGGTCCGCGCGGACGGTCAATCGCCTTGCCCGCCCACGACCACGAAGACATGCCGTCGCGCCGGACGGGCGTTCGGGACGGCTTCGCCGGCGGCTGCCGCCGATCAGCGGCCGTTGCGCTCGACCGGCTCCACCGCCATCGCCGCCGGCGCGGCCAGCTCGCGCGCCAATTCGCGCGGCTGCCGGCGCTCGGCCTCTTCGGCGGCAAGCCCCCGATCCAGCGCCTTGCGCGCGGCCGTCATCAGCGACACGCCGCCGCGCCGGGCCGCATCTTCGAGCCGCTCACTGAGCTCCGGCGACACCGCGATGCGCACGTCCTCGTGGGCGGTGGGCAGGGTCCCCGCCTCGATCCGGGCGACCCGCTCCGCGGCGGTGCGCAGCGTCGCATAGGCGGCCGTGTCCTCCTGCAGCATGTCGTCCACCCGCCGGCGCAGGCCGGCGCCCTGCAGCAGCGCCAGCGTCACCAGGCCGGCCAGCGCCGCCACCGCGACGATCACGACCGTCTCGCCGGTCAACAGGTTCGCGAGTTCTACGGGCATGGCAGCCTCCCTTCCGCGCGCCCCTGCATGATCGAGGCGCACGCCACGCCCTATATATCGGCGGCCGGCGCCCCGACGGTGAGTCGGGATCTGGCCGCAACGGATGGGGGCGTCAGACCGGGGGCCGCGAGCACCGCCAGGATCTCGCTGATCAAGGACCTGCTGGTCGGCTTCATCGCTCCCCGGCGCCCTGCGGGCTGGGCCGAGACGCTCGACTTCGACAGCCTCAGCGAAGGGTCGACCGAAAACATCACCGACGAGTTGCGCCGCCGCCACGATGACGTGGTCTGGTCGATCGCGCGGCGCGGCCGGCAGACGCTGCACGTGGTGGTCAACGTGGGTGGCGGAGGTCGAGCAGAGCGTGCACGCGGGGACGTTGCCCGAGCGGGCGTACGGTTGCCCTCGATCCGGGAGTACGAGGAGGC
>JAPOQV010000122.1 GCA_026710565.1 Spirochaetaceae bacterium
CCCCGCGCCGCACCTCCGCCCCCCTCCCGGCAGATGCCGCTCAGCCGGCCCCCCTCCTCGTCATCCACCTCGCCGACGAAATGCAGCGTCACGTGGAGATTGGCCGGGGCGATCAGACGCGCGTCCGGCAACGCCTCCCCGACCGCCGAGCACCACGCCGCCAGGCGGTCCTGTGCGCCGTGCGGCGCCGGCAGGCCGAAGAACACCCGCGCCATCACAGGACGCCGACGCCCGACTGCAGCGCCGTCAGCGGCGTATCGAGCGCCCGCTGGACCATGCGATACATGACGTTGGCCAGCCCGCGATCGTCCTGCAGACGCACCGCCGCGGCGCGGCCCGGGGTGAGCTGTTCGGTGTGGCTGAGGTAGGCGCGCGCGCCCGGACTGAACGCCGGATCGGCGGGGGCCGAACACGCCGCGCAGCGGATGTCGCCGTACCGCTCGGACAGGTAGCCGGGCACCGAAGTGGCCAGCGCCCGGTCGCACGCCGCACAGACGTGCAGATCGGGTTGCAGGCCGGAGTGGCCGAGGTAGCGCCAGATGAACTGCACGGACAGGGCGCGCTGCGCGTCCTGGTCGGACCCATGCAGCGCCAGCAGGCAGCCGAGCAGCAGCGCGTACAGATCGGCGGGCTCCGCCGCGCCCGGCGACCGGAGAACGACCTCCGCCCACAGAGATGCCGCGAAGTAGCGCGACACGCTCGCGCGAATGCCGCCGAAGTCGTCCCGGCACGTGACCTCCGTGATCTTGTACTGATCCTTGACCGGGTCGCGGTACAGGCGCAGGTCGGCGTGTATGAACAGCAGGGTGGCCAGGCGCAGGCGGCTGGTCGTCTTGGCGGCGCCGTACGCCATCGCGCGCACCAGCCCGAACGACGGGCTGAGGAACGTCACCAGCCGGTTGATCTCTCCGACCGGCGTCGTGCGCAGAACCAGAGCCGGAGAGCTGAGGTGGCGGCGCGTCAGCGCGCGAGCACGAGCGATCCCGGCACCATATGAGGTTGTCGCGCCAGCGACAACCTCCTACCTTGCATGCATGCCGCCGATTCCGCCAGGGCAGGTCGTCCCCGCGGCACGCACGCTCCCCAACCGCCTCGTGGTGCTCCCCCTGACCGGGAAGCCGATCTTCCCCGGCATGCTGACGCCTCTGGTGGCATCGCCCAGCCAGACCGCGACCGTCAGCGCGGCGCTGGAGCTCGGTGGGTTCCTCGGGCTGCTGCTGACGCGCGACCCGGATGACGAACAGCCGGCTCCGGACCGGCTCCACGAGGTGGGAACGGCCGCCAAGGTCGTCCGCAAGATCAACCTGCCCGACGGCGGGCTGAACGTGTTCATCTCCACCATCACCCGCTTCCGGATCGCCAAGGTCCTGGACGCCGGCCCTCCGCTGGTGGCCGCCGTTCAGCCCCTGGACGACACGAACCTCGACAGTGACGAGGTGCAGGCGCTGGCGCGGGCGCTGATCTCGGAGATGAAGCAGGTCTCCGAGGGCAACCCGCTGTTCTCCGAAGAGATGCGGCTGAACATGGTCAACATCGACCAGCCGGGAAAGATCGCGGACTTCCTGGCGTCGATCCTGAACATCGACCGCCAGCAGCAGCAGCGGGTCCTGGAGGAGCTGGACGTGCGCGAACGGATGGAGCAGGTCCTGGTCTTCATCAAGAAGGAGCAGGAGCTGCTGAAGATCCAGAAGCGCATCCAGGGCGAGCTGGAAGAGAAGATCTCCAGGAGCCAGCGGCAGTATTTCCTGAAGGAGGAGCTGAAGGCGATCAAGGCCGAGCTCGGCATGGCGGTCGACGCCAGGAGCGACGAGTACCAGCGATTCAAGGAAGCCTTCGAGTCGCTGCAGCTCGAAGGCGAGGTGGCCGAGCGGGTGTCGGACGAGCTGGAGAAGTTCGCGCTCATGGACCCCAGCTCGGCCGAGTTCGTGGTCACGCGCAACTACCTGGAGACGATCGCCACGCTGCCGTGGGCGGATCCGGCGCCGGAAGAGATCGACCTGAAGCGGGCCGCCGCCGCGCTCGACGCCGACCACTACGGACTGGACGACGTCAAGGAGCGGATCCTCGAGTACCTGGCGGTGCGCAAGCTCAACCCGACAAGCCGCGGCTCGATCCTGGGGCTGGTGGGTCCTCCGGGTGTCGGCAAGACGTCGATCGGCCGTTCCATCGCCGGCGCCCTGGGCCGCGAGTTCTTCCGCTTCTCCGTGGGCGGCATGCGTGACGAGGCGGAGATCAAGGGCCATCGCCGCACTTACGTCGGCGCCATGCCGGGCAAGATCATCCAGGGCCTGCGCATCGTGAAGACGCGCAACCCGGTATTCATGATCGACGAGATCGACAAGCTGGGCATGTCGTTCCAGGGCGATCCCTCCTCGGCGTTGCTGGAGGTGCTCGATCCCGAGCAGAACTCGGCGTTCCGCGACCACTATCTCGACCTGCCGTTCAACATCTCCGACGTGCTGTTCATCGCCACCGCGAACACCGAGGACACGATCCCCGCGCCGTTGCTGGACCGCATGGAGATGATCCGCCTCTCCGGCTACATCGACACCGAGAAGCTGGAGATCGCGCGCCGCTTCATCATCCCCAAGTCGCTCTCCCGCGCCGGGCTGGCCCCCGGCTCGGTGCGCTACCGGCGCGCCGCGCTGCTGAAGGTCGCCGACGGCTATGCCCGCGAGGCGGGCGTACGCAACTTCGAGAAGGCGCTGGACAAGATCCACCGCAAGATCGCCCGCTCGGTGGTGGAGACGGACTCGGGCAACGGAAGCTCGGCCAACGGCGCGCGCTTCGTGATCGACCGCGACCACGTCGGCGACTACCTCGGCAAGCCCCTGTTCCGGGACCACGACCGGCGGCGCTCCATGCGCGTGGGCACCGCCACGGGGTTGGCGTGGACGCCGCTCGGCGGCGCGGTGCTGACCGTCGAGGCGCTGGGCACCAGGGGCCGCGGCGACTTCAGACTGACCGGCCAACTGGGTGACGTGATGCAGGAGTCGGCGAGCATCGCCTATTCCTGGACCCGTCAGTCGGCGCGGCGGCTCGGCATCGATGACGTCTTCTTCGACGAGCAACGGATCCACGTGCACATCCCGGCCGGAGCCACCCCGAAGGACGGGCCGTCGGCCGGTATCACCATGGCGTCGGCGCTGCTGTCGCTGGCGTGCGGAACACGGCTGGCCCGCTCGCTGGCCATGACCGGAGAACTGTCGCTCGTGGGCGACGTGTTGCCGATCGGCGGACTCAAGGAGAAGGTGATCGCTGCCCAACGCAACCGTATCCGTGACATCATCGTCCCGCGGGCGAACGAGGTGGACATCGAGGACATTCCCGAACGCGTACGGCGCGGCATCAGCTTCCATCCGGTCAGCACGATGGAAGAGGTCGTCGAGATCATCCTTTGACCGTCCGCCGCAAAGGAGTCGGCCCCGGCAGCGGCGAGTGCGCACGCAGCGCGGTCCGGCACACCGGGATCGGCAGGGCGCTGGCGATGGCCGCGGCGGCCGCCGTCACGCTGTCCGCATGTGCCGGACCGGAGGAACCCGCGCCGGTGCATGCGGCGTTCGCTGTCACGCTGCAGGAGCTTGCGGTCCTGATCGAGCCGCTCCCGGAATCGGTCCAGGAACGGATCCTTGCGGAGCCGGCCGTGTTCCTGGACCTGATGGCCAAGACGCTCGAGCAGCCGCATGACCTGCTGATGCTGGTCGACAAGGAACACGCGCTCGCCGAGGACTACCGGCCTGCCGACCTGGTCGATCTCGACGGCCGGGGCCTCACCGTCACGCGGCCGTCCATGACCCTGCGGGCCTTCGTCCTGCCCGACCTCGCCGCCATGACGGCGGCGGCGCGCCTGGCCGGCACCGACGTGACGGTCTCGTCCGCCTATCGCTCCTACGCCCGCCAGGACTTCCTGTTCGACTACAACGTGGAGCGGCTCGGGCTGGAGCAGGCGTCGACCCTGGTTGCGAGACCCGGTCACTCCCAGCACCAGCTCGGAACCGCCATCGACTTCGGCAGCATCGACCTGGGTTACGGCGAAACGCACGAGGGACAGTGGGTGCTGGCCAACGCCTGGCGCTTCGGATTCTCGCTCTCCTATCCGCAGGGGCTGGAGGACGTCACCGGCTATCAGTACGAGCCGTGGCACTTCCGCTACGTGAGCCGCGCCGGCGCCGAGCTGGAGCGCCGCTTCTTCGGCATCCAGCAGCTATTCCTGTCCCACTACCGGCACCTGATGCCGGCCCTGCAGGCTGCCGTGGCAGCCGGCGTCACAGCGGGGGCTTGAGGCTGCAGCCTCGGGGACGAGCCAGCACCTCCGCGGGCAGATCGACCGAACCCTGCCTGAGCAGCCGGCACGGCCGCGTGGAGGCGTCGACCACCGTCGACGGCACGGGTGAGCCGAGCTCGCCTCCGTCCACGATCAGGTCCACCGATGCACCGAAGGCGGCCACGATCTGGCTCACCCGAGACAGCGGGGGAAGCCCCGAACGATTGACGCTGGTCGAGTACAGCGGCGCGCCCACGCAGCGCGCCAGCCGGCACAGGAACGGATCGTCAGGCACGCGCACCCCGACGGTTCCGCCGCCGGCACGCGGCAGCACGATGGTCAGCGCTCCGGGCCAGTAGCGCAGCAGGCGTTCGGGAAGCTCGCCGGCCACCCCGCAACGCCACAGCCAGCTTCGGTCGGGAATCAGCACCAGGAGGGGCCGGTCCTCGGCCCGGCTCTTGGTCCGCCGGATGCGCGCCTCGGCCGCCGGAGCGGCCCCGATCAGTCCGTAGATCGTGTCACCGGGCAGGATTACCAACCCGCCGCGACGCAGCACGCGGCAGCAGATCGGCATGATCCTGCGGTGACGTGCGGGCAGCACGGCCGCCGCGCGATCGTTCATCGCCCCGCGATCGTTCGCGGAACCTGAGCCGCACATAGAGCAGCCCTCCCACGGCCAGGCCGGCCAGAAGAAATGCCATGCGGGGCGCCTGCGGCGGATCGCTCCCCGTCACCACGGCGCCCGCCTCGTGGAACGTCGATCGTGCTGCCGCACCGTGCAGACGGATCACCCGTTCGCCGGGCGCATACAGGCCGAGATCCCGCGCGTACAGCCTGATCAGGTCGGGGCTGGTGGACAGCGCGTCGAACTCCTCCTGCAGGTGCTGGTTGATCTCCTTGAGCGTTTCCACGTTCCGCTGCAGCGCTTCCCGGTGCTCCTGCATGCGGTCCATTGCGACGGCGACGGTCACCAGGTTCAGCACGGTGTACACGAAGTAGGCGGTGACCGCGCACGACAGACCGCGAAGCATCCCCATCCCTGCCGTTCTGTCCCCTACCCTCTTGATAGTCGGCACGGGCCGGTCCCGCGTTGAGGCCAGGAACGCGACCAACGCGACCGGTTTCCGTTGACAGCGCCGGCGGTGGCTGATTCATACTGGGTGGAGGGCCGTCGACCGGGGAAACGGCCCTTGCGACACTTCTGGACATGCCACACGCAGCCGACGGGGAGCGCGCCGGGCGTCGCGCCTCCGCACCCGCAGGAGCCACCCACGCCGGCAATGGCGTCTGGGTCAAGCGCTGGTCGCTGTCGGTGCCGGACGCCGGACCGCGCGGGACGGTCACCATGGGTCGCGATCTGCGGCCGGTCGAACCGGCTGAACCCGACCGGGAGCACGAAGTCGGTATCCCGCACTCGATCGGCCCCGCGCCGACCGGGCCACCGCTTCCCTCCGGCGTCGAGCAGGAGCTGCGGGCGCTTCGCGCGGCCATGGCCGAACTGCGGCGCGAAGTGCGGGAGTTGCGCACCGGCCGCGAAGAAGCGGACTGAGAGGGCCCTGCCGGTCCGGCGACACGCCCGGGATCCCGGCGCCCCAGGGAAGCGCGCTCGGGGATCACTCCCGGTACGGCAGGGTCAGCTCCTGCAGGTCGCGAGTCAGGAACGACTCGCCAAACTCCGCACGGGCCTCGCCGACCAGTTGCCGCAGATCGCGCTCGGTGTAGCGCGGGCTGTAGTGGATCAGTCCCATGCGGCCCACCCCGGCCGCGCGGGCGATGCGGCCCGCCTGCTGCGCGGTGAGGTGTTTCTTTTCGCCGGCGTCGGCGGCAAGGTCCGCGCAGAACATGCCCTCGCAGATCAGCAGGTCGGAGCCGGCCACGAACGGTGCCAGACCGGCAAACGCCGCCGTGTCGGTCACGAAGCTGAAGGTGCGTCCGGGACGCGGCGGCCCCACCACCGTTTCCGGCTCCACCACGGTGCCGTCCTCAAGCCGTACCGGTTCGCCACGCTGCAGCGTCGACCACAGCGGTCCGCGCGGAACGCCGGCGGCGATCGCCTGCTCGGGATGAAACTGGCCGGGCCGGGACTCCTCCACCAGCCGGTACCCCAGGCAGGGCTTGGTATGCCGGACGCGCAGCGAGTCGATCCGGTATCCGTCGCCCTCCATCACCGTGATGTCGTCGTAGAACTCGTGCACGATGATCTCGTAGTTGATGTGGATTTCCAGCACGCGCAGCGTCTGCTCGATGTACTGACGGATGCGCGGCGGGCCGTATACGTACAACGGTTCCGACCGGTCGACCTGCGATGACAGCGACAGCATGCCCGGCAGTCCGGTGACGTGGTCGGCGTGCGTGTGGGAGATGAAGATGCTGGTAATCTTCTTCCACTTCAGGTTGAGGCGGCGGAACGCGATCTGCGTCCCCTCGCCGCAGTCGAACAGCAGCAGGTCGCCTTCGCGGCGCACCAGCACGGAGGTCAGGCCACGGCCCGGCAACGGCATCATGCCACCGGTGCCCAGGACGAAAATATCGAGATTCATGCGGAGCTGGCAGTGAAGAGCGCAACCACCCGGGGCGGCGACCCGAAGAGTATAGGAGTCTGCCGGATTGCCGGGCAAGCAGGAGTCCGATGGTGACCGGATCGCCGCTCGCTCGCTTGCTCCGCCACAGCCGGATACTGGCGGCCATCCGCTCCTTCTTCGCCGACGCCGGCTACCTCGAGGTGAGCACGCCGCTCGCTTCGCCCACGCTGCTGCCGGAGCCTGCCATCGAGGTGTTCGCGACACGGCTCCATCACCCGGCAGCGGCACGCGGCCCGCACGGCGGCCTTCCGCTTTTCCTGAGCCCGTCTCCGGAACGCCACATGCGCCGGCTCATCGCGCTGGGGTCGGGGCCGATCTTCCAGCTCGCCGCCGCGTTCCGCAACGGCGCCGAGCTGGACCGGACGCACAGTCCGGAGTTCACGATGCTGGAGTGGTACTCGCCCGGCAGTGGCTATCTCGCAGAGGTGGACCGGTTGGAGCGGCTCGTGTCGTCGCTGCCGGCCGAGGCGCCGCTGCCGGTGCCGTTCGACCGCATCACCGTTCGCGACGCCGTCCTGCGAGCTGCGGGGATCGATCTCGACCACGTCGATGACCGCGACCGCTTCCGCCGCGCGTCCGATTCGGCGGGCGTGCGGACCGCCGGCGACGATACCTGGGAGCAGATATTCAACCGGATCTGGCTGACCGCGGTGGAGCCCGGGCTGCCCGACGACCGCGGCACGGTCGTCTACGAGTATCCGCGCCGCGTGCCGACCTTCGCGCAGCCGATCACGGGCACCCCGTACTGCCGGCGATGGGAGCTGTACGCGCGCGGCTTGGAGGTCGCCAACTGCTTCCAGGAAGAGACCGATGCTGAGCGGCTGGCGCAGGTCATCGAGCGGGAAGCGGCACGGAAGCGGCGCACCGCCGTGATCCCACACCCGCCCGACCAGGCGATGGCGGAAGAGGTGCGCGGCGGCCCGGAGGTCTGCGCCGGCGTCGCGCTCGGCGTGGAGCGGCTGATCATGGCGCTCGACCGGCGGCGCGAGATCAGCCACGTGATCCCCTTCCCGCTGCACGATGCGATCCGGCTGTGATAGGGTCCGGGCGGTTCAAGGGAAATGAAAGCAGGCGCTATCGACAAGGGATTGTACATGCTGTTTCGGGGGGACCCCTACCAGGTCACCGATCGCGAGTTCGTCAATCCCGGCAAGGGATCGGCGTTCGTCCGGCTGAAGCTCAAGCACGCACGCACCGGACAGGTGATCCGCGAAGTGATCAAGTCACATGAGACGGTCGAGGAAGCCGACGTGGAGGCGCGCGACGCTCAGTACCTGTACTCGGACGCCGATCACCTGGTGTTCATGGACACCGGTTCCTACGAACAGTTCAACGTTCCCGCCGCGAGCGTCGAAGAGAGCATCACGCGCTTCCTGAAGGAGGGCGAGTCCTATCAGGTCCTGATGTGGGGAGAGGACCCCCTCGCGGTGCAGCTTCCCCTGAAGATGAAGCTGGAGGTGACCGACGCGCCGCACGCCGAACGCGGCGACACCGCCACCGGCGCCACCAAGACGGCCACCACCGAGACCGGGCTGACGCTGCAGGTTCCGCTGTTCATCAAGACCGGCGACCGCGTCGTCGTCAACACCACCACCGGCGCGTACGTCGAGCGGGCCTGACCCAACCCATCACCGACGACCGCGCAGCTCCTGTCGAGCCCCCGGCGCAGGCAGCACCCTCGGCTGCCGCGTTGCGCGCGCACGGCCTCCTGCACAAGCGGGTCGTCCTGCCCTGGGCCGGGGGAGCCCTCCGCTTCTGGTTGTCTCAGTCGCTGTTCAGCGGAGACGACATCGATACCGGCACGCGCGCGCTCCTGGATGAGATCGCCGAACGTCTCCGCGACCTGCCGGTGCGGCGCGCGCTGGACCTGGGCTGCGGAAGCGGGATCATCGGGGGGGCGCTGTCGCGTCTGTGGCCCTGCGCACACGTCGTCCTGAGCGACCGAGACGCGCTGGCCGTCACCGTCAGCGCTCTCAACGCACGGGAGAATGACGGGACCCGCGCCGCCGCGATCGCCTGTCTGGGGGTTCCTGCGGCCCGCGGCCCGTTCGACCTGATCGCGGCCAACCTGCCGGCCAAGGTGGGTGAGCCCGTGCTCCGCCTGCTGGTGCGCCAGGCCGCCGCCGCGACTCCGGGGGGCCATCTGGCCCTGGTCGTGATCCGGCCACGACAGGACCTGGTCGAGAGAGCCCTGCAGGGACGCGCGCGCATCCTGCACCGACGCGAGCTGCGGGCGCATACGGTGCTCGTGGCCGAGACGACCATGGCCGCAGCCATGGACCCTCCACACGCCGAAGACGGGTTCTCCGCCTACCTGCGGGGCGACGCGGAGTTCCGCTACGGCGGGCACGCCGTGCGGCTGCAGACGGCGTGGGGACTGCCGGATTTCGACGCCGTCCCCTACTCCCTGCGCGCCGCCGAGCCCCTGGTGTGCGGCGATGACCTCGGTCCCCGTGTGCTGATCTGGAATCCCGGGCAGGGGCTCACCGCGCGCGCCCTGGCCGCTGCGGGACGCGGCAGTCCGGCGATCACCGTCGGCAGCCGCGATCTCCTGCAGATCGAGACCGCCCGCCACAACCTGCGTCGCAACGGCGTTGCCGCCGACGGCTTGCACGTTCCGTCGATCGCCGGCGCCACCGGGACCGGCGCGCGCTACAGCGCCGTGGTCGCCACGCACGCCGAGATCGACGGCCCCTGGTGGCGCTGGATGCCCGAAGCCGTGGACGCGTTGCTGGCGCCCGATGGCCGGCTGCTGCTGATCGGGTCGAGCACTCCCGTCGACCGGGCGCTGCGCTCACTGAGCGAGCGGCACTCTTCGAGTGAGGGCGCCGCGATGAAGATGGCGAAACGGCAGGACCGGCGCCGGCGCGGCTACCGGGCCGTGCTTCTGCAACGCCGTGCGCCGTAACAGCGCTCCCCGTAATAGCGCTCCCCGGAATAGCGGCCCGCTCGGCCGCGTCCGTCAGCCTTGCGAGGCCCGCTGCTCCTTGCGCATGCGCTCCGTCCACGGGCTGTCCGGATAGCGTTCGTACAGCCGATCCTGCAGACGGTTGGCTGCCCGTTCCGCGCCGTTGCTCCGCCACAGCCCCACGGCGTGATAGAGCGCCTCGGCGGCCACCTCGGCTTCCCCGGGGAACCGCAGCGCGACGTTCGCAAGCTCATCGGCGGCCGCCTCTTCGCCTTCGGTCTTCACCATGAGCTGCGCCAGGCGCAGGTGCGCCTCCGCCTGCCTTCCGCCGCCGGCCACCGCGACCTCGGAAACCTCACGGTACGCGCCGATCGCGCGCTGCGCATCGCCGGCCTGCGCGTAATGCTCGGCAACCAGGAAGTGGCCGTCGTCACGTTCCGGCCCCGGGCTCAGGTCCGGGAGCGCCTCGTCCAGGATCGAGACGGCGTCGCCTGGCTGGTCCGACTGGATCAGCATCGCGTAGTCGTACATCACCCGCGCGCGTACGTCGGCGGGCAGGGTGTCCTCATCGGCGACTGCCGCAACCAGGTAGTAGCGTCTGGCCTTCGGCGCGCCGATCGCCTGGAAGCTGGCGCGCAGCCCCTCGAGCGCCCGCTCACGCAGGCCGGTGTCGTGCGCGGCCAAGAGCGTCTGCCAGTGCAGATCGGCGGCGTCCGCGTGGCGTCCGAGCGCCGCCGCGGCCGCGGCGGCGGACGACAGCGCCCGCCGTCCGGGCCCATCCTCGCCGGCGTCCGCAGCCACCTGCTGAAGGGCCTGCAGGCCGGCGTCCCCCTGACCATGGGCGACCAGGTATTCCCCGTACCGCACGCCGGCCTCCGCCGCCATGAGCCCTCCCGGCGCCCGCTGGCGGAGTTTCGCAAGGGCGGCCCCCGCCTCATCGGTACGGCCGGCAAGGAGAGCGCCCTCCACCAGCATGTACAGGACCTCCTGCGCCAGGTCGACGCCGCCGGTCCCGGCCCGCGCCTGGCTGCCTTCCCGCGATTCGATGGTCGTCAAGGCGGTGGTGAGAAGATCCCACGCCTGATCGGGCCGGTCCATGCGCAGTTCGCTGAGGGCGGCGCGGTAGAACGCCGAGGGAACCTGCGCAGCCTCGGGAAACCGCTGGGTGAACGCCAGGTACGCGTCGCGCGCCGGATCGTATCGTCCGCCCTGGTAGTGGGCGGCCGCAAACAGGTATGAGGCTTCGACCGCCACGGTCTCGTCGGGTGCCTGCGCCGCCACCGACAGCGCGGCGTTCGCCTCGTCCGACCGCCGCAGGCGGTAGTACACGCGCCCCAGCGCCAGATGGCGATACGGCTCCCAGACGCCGCCGTCACCGTCCCGCAGGTAGATCAGTGCCTCTTCGTACTCGCCCGCGTTGTACAGCTCGGCTCCCAGGGCAAGGCGGGCACGCCCGTTGAGCTCTCCGGACGGACGGGCGTCCACGACCTCGCGGTAGAACTCGGCGGCGCGCCTGTGCTCGCCGCGCGCTCCGTAGATGCGGCCGATGCGGTAGATCGCCTCCAGTGACTCGGGAGCCGAGCCGAGCTTCCGCAGGTCGGCCAGCAGACGGAGCGCACGGCTGTCCTCATCGACGGCGCCGGCCGCATCGGCCACGCGCAGCAGCCCGTCCGTGGGACCGGCGGCGGCCAGCAGGGCGGTCGAGTCCGTCGCCTCCGCCACCAGCCACAGCCGTTCCCAGGCGTCGAGTGCCGCCTCGGTGTCCTGCAGCGCCTCCCGTGTCTGCGCCAGCACCTGCAGCGCCTCGGCGACGCGCGGGTGACTGGGAAACCGCTCCGTGAAGTCCTCCAGCGCCGCCGCGCCCGCTTCAAGAGCTCCGTCCTCGATCAGCAGATAGGCCCGGTTGAGTACGGCGCCGGCCGCCAGGCCGGCATCCGGTCCGCCACCGGCGCTCTGCAGCGACTCCAGTCCGGGATCCCGCTGACCGGTCTGCAGATAGGCGAGCGCCAGATAGTAGTGGGCACGTTGCGCGCCACCCGGGTCGAGACCGCCGTCCAACGCCGCGCTCAGCTCGGTCACCGCACCGGCCGGATCACCGAGCTGCAGCGCCGCCTCACCCTTCACCTGAAGCAGCCGGGCGGCGAGGTCGGCTGCCTGCTCTTCCCGCAGCGCCGCGTCGGCCCACTGAGCCGCCAACGCGAACTCCTCCATGCTCAGGTACAGGAAGGGAAGGCGCATCAGGGCCGCTCCCGCCAGTGGGCCTTCAGGGAACAGTTCCAGGTACCGGCTGAAGCGTTCCGCGGCTTCCATGGGCTGCCCGGCCAGCAGCGAGGCATCGGCCTGCGCGTACAGCGCCTGCGGCGCGCGCGGGCTGCCCGCGTGCGCCAGCACGATGCGCCCGAACGTCTCGGCCGCCTCCGCGTAGCGGCCTGCCTGATAGGCGAGCTGTCCCGCGCGGAACAGCGCGTCAGCCTGCTGCGATGCCGGCAGTTCATCGACAACGGCCAGGTAGGCGCGTTCGGCATCCTCCGCGCGGCCATCCTGCTCCAGGGCCGTGGCGTGCAGCAGCAGGGTGCGCCAGCGGTAGTCCGCCGGAGCGTCGCCGCGCTCGAGTTGCATCTCGGCCCGCGCGACCGCCTCGGCCGCGCGCCCCTGAGCCAGCCGGATGGCCGCCTGCCAGTGGCCCAGGACCGCAACGTGCTCGGATTCGGGGTACAGGCGGGCGAACGACCCCAGCAGGTCGTACGAGTTCGCGTAGCGCCCCAGATGGTAGTGGGCGAGGGCGAGCAGGAAGCTGGCGTCGGCGCGCAGCTCCGAGTCCGGGTAGCGCTCGACCAGCGCCGTGAACGTGTCCGCGGCGTTGGAGAACAGACCGTCGGCGAACGCGTCGGCGCCCCGCTGGTAGAGGTCGTCCGCATCCTGAGCGGCTGCCGGCAGGGCCAGCGTCAGCAGCAGGGCCACCCACAGGGCGCGCGTGACCGCCGCGCCCCGTTCGAGAAACTCCGTCAACTCAGGTAGTGACGAGCTCTTTGGCCGGCTGCGCGGCGCGCCGCTTGCGGAACACCAGCCGATCGTCCTTGACGTCGACCGTCACGCCGCTGCCGGGAGGAAAGCGGCCGCGCAGGATCTCCAGCGACAGGGGGTCCTCCACCTCCTTCTGGATCAGGCGCCGCAGCGGCCGCGCCCCGTACTTCTCGTCGGAGCCGTTGTCGATCAGGTAGCCGCGCGCGCGCCGGCTTACCCGCAGGTCGATGCTCTGCTCGGCGAGCCGGTCGCCGACCTCCCCGAGGAGCCGGGTCAGGATCTTGTCCAGATGCTCGCGCTCCAGGGCGTGGAAGACCACCACCTCGTCGACCCGGTTCAGGAACTCGGGACGGAACAGCCGCTTCATCTCGGCCAGGGCCGAAGACTTGATGTCCGCGTAGCGCATCGCCTGCTTCTCGGTGCGGAAGCCGAGCGATCCGTCCTGGATGATCTCGCGCGCGCCCGCGTTCGAGGTCATGATCAGGATGGTGTTGCGGAACGACACCGTGTGGCCAAGATGGTCCTGGAGATGCCCCTCCTCCATCACCTGCAGGAGGATGTTGAACACGTCGGGGTGCGCTTTCTCGATCTCGTCGAGCAGGATGGCGCTGTAGGGCCGGCGCCGCTCCTTCTCGGTGAGCATGCCCCCTTCGTCGTAGCCGACGTAGCCCGGCGGTGCGCCCACCAGCCGTGACACGTTGTGCTTCTCCATGTAGTCGGACATGTCGACCAGGATCAGCGACTCCTCGTCCCCGAACATGAACTCAGCCAGGGTCTTGGCCAGCTCGGTCTTGCCCACCCCGGACGACCCGAGAAAGATGAAGGATCCCATCGGCCGCTTCGCGGACGACAGGCCGGTGCGCGACCGGCGGATCGCCGCGGCCACCACGCTGATGGCTTCTTCCTGTCCGACCATGCGCTCGTGCAGCTCGTTCTCGATCTCCAGCAGGCGCCGGGACTCCGACTGCGCGATGCGGGCCAGTGGCACCCCGGTGATCTCGGAGATCACCCGCTGGATGTCCTCCGGCTCCACCAGCCGCTGCTCGCCCTGGGTCGTCTGGGCCCATGCGCGCTCCTGTTTGTCGAGCTGCTGGCGCAGCAGGCCGACCTTGTCGCGCACCGCGGCCGCTTTCTCGTAGTTCTGGCTGTTGACCAGGTTGGTCTTCTCGATCATCAGCCGCTCGATCTCCTGGTCGAGCTTGACCAGCTCCTTCGGCCGGGCGCTGTTGTCGATACGGCTGCGCGATCCCGACTCGTCCAGCAGGTCGATCGCCTTGTCCGGCAGGTGGCGGTCGGAGATGTAGCGGGCGGAGAGCGCCGCCGCCGTTTCCAGCGCTTCGTAGGTGTAGACGACGCCGTGGAACTGGGCATAGCGGTCCTTTACGCCCTTGAGGATCTCCACCGTCTCTTCCACCGAAGGCTCGTCCACGAACACCGACTGGAAACGCCGCTCCAGCGCGGCGTCGCGCTCGATGTACTTGCGGTGTTCGGCCAGCGTGGTCGCGCCGATGCACTGCAACTCGCCACGCGACAGTGCGGGCTTGAGCATGTTGGAGGCGTCGATCGCCCCTTCGGCGCCGCCGGCGCCAATGATCGTGTGCAGCTCGTCGATGAACATGATGATGTTGCCGGCGGTGACGATCTCCTTCATCACCCGCTTCAGCCGTTCCTCGAATTCGCCCCGGTACTTGGTGCCGGCCACCAGGGACGCAAGGTCGAGCGTCAGCACGCGGCGGCCATGCAGGACATCCGGCGCCGTGCCGTTGACGACCTTCTGCGCCAGCCCTTCGACGATCGCGGTCTTGCCGACCCCCGGCTCGCCGATCAGGACCGGGTTGTTCTTCGTCCGTCGCGCCAGGATCTGGATCACCCGCTGGATCTCGCGGGCGCGGCCCACCACCGGATCCAGCTTGCCCTCGCGAGCCAGCGTGGTGAGGTCGCGGCTGAACTCGTCGAGGGTCGGCGTGGGCTTGCGGGTAGCCGTCTGCGTGCGCCGCTTCGGCGTCGAGGAGCTCTGCCGCGTTTCGCCGAGCCCGTTGATGCGGATGATCGCTTCGCGAAGCTGCTCGGGGGACACGTTGCGCTGCGCGAGGTAGCGGTATGTCGCGCCACCCTCGTCACGAGCGGCGGACAGGAGCAGGTGCTCGGTGCCGACGTAGACGTGGCCCATGTTCTTGGCTTCGTGCGTCGCGCCCTTCAGCACCGTCTGGGCACGCTCGGAGACCTCGATGTCGCCGAGGATGAGGCCGCCCTTCCCCTGCGTCAGGCTGCGCTCGATGTCCCTGCGCATCTCGTCGATGTTGACCTTGACCCGCTGCAGGGCCTTGACCGCGACCCCTTCGCCATCCTTGAGCAGCGCCAGGATGATGTGCTCCGGCAGCAGCTTCTCAGCATGACACCGCTTCGCCTCTTCCTGGGCTCTGAACGAGATGACCTTCTGGGCGCGCTGCGTCAAGCCCTTCCACATCATGTCCTGCCTCCGTGATTCATCATTCGGGGGGAGCTTTGCGCATCGGTCGCGATGCACTGCCTGCAGCAAAGTATCGCAGAGGACGATCAGCCGATCAAATCGCCAACTCAGGGGAGCAGGTCAACCGGTGACGCCGGGACGCGCGTTCCCGGCTCGGAGCGCATCGCCCCGATGCGCTCCGAGCCAAAGGAGGGGATGGGCCGCCGCCGGCGCCCGCAGGGCGCGGGCAGCGGGGCTGCGTCAGCGCTGCCGGAGCGACTCGACCGGCCGCAGGCGCGCGGCGTGCAGCGCGGGACGCACCGCCGAGATCGCGGCGGCAACGGTCACCGCCGCAACGGCGGCCAGAAGCTGCCCGGGATCCGGGCGTACCGGAATCTGCTCCAGGTAGAAGGAGCGGTCGATCAGCCGGGCCGGTCCGTTTGCTCCGGAAAGCAGCCGCGCAGCCGCGTTGACCCCCCACTCGATCGCCGCCAGCAGCTCGTTGACGTTGACCGCGGCGGCCAGCCCCAGCGTCACCCCCGCCACGCCGCCCGCGGCGCCGGTGATCAGCCCCACCGTCAGGAACGCCATGCCGACCTGGTCGCCCGAACCGCCCATGGCACGCACGTAGGCCATCTCGGCGCTTCGCTCGATCAGCAGCATGCGCAGTGCGGAAGCCACGTTGATCGTCGCCACCAGCGCGATCACGGCCATGATCAGCGTCAGCCACACCTTGGTGGCGCGAAAGGACCGGTACGCGGAGCGTTGCAGCTCGAACCAGCCGATCAGCCGCGCCCCCTGGGGAAGGTGCCTTCCCAGTTCCTCCATCACCGTGTCGAGCTCTCCGAACGGGTCGCGGACCTTGACGCCCAGGAATCGGTAGCCGGTCGCGCCGAGCTCGGCCGCGGCCGTTGCGGCCATGAAGGCAAACCTCCCGTCCAGGTGCTGATAGCCGGACCGGTATACGCCGGCGATCCGCACCGTGGCGACGCGGCGCGCGCCCTGCACCCACAGCCCGACCGAGTCGCCGGTCGTCACGCCCAGCGTGTCGGCCAGCTCCCGCCCGATCACCGCGTGCGTCCCCGAGTCGAGGTCGAAGGATCCCTCCACGCTGAGGTAGCGCCGCAGCCCCGCATCCCGTTCCAGCAGTCCCGGGTCAACGAAGCGGACCTGCACGTCGGTGCGCAGTCCCTTGCTGAACAACAGCCCCAGGCCGCGTATCTCGACCTCGGCCAGCGTCACGCCCGGGACGGCCCGCACCGACGCCAACAAACGGTCCGAGCCGGCGTCGTCGGCCGGTGGGATGATCCGGGCATGGTAGGTGTCCACTTCCAGGAAGCGCCCGGTGATGCCTTCGATCATGCCGTCCGTCACCACCAGCACGACGACGACGGGCACCAGGCTCAGGGCGATGCCGAGCGTGGTCCCGGCCAGTCCAGGCCCGCCGCGGGCGTGCCCGCGCCCGGCGATCATCGCACCCAGCCACGGCGCGGCCGGCAGCTTCATGGCGTGCCGGCGGCCGGCGCCGGCGATTCCGCCGCCCCCTCGACGAGTACGCCGTCGGTGAGCGTCAGCACGCGAGCGGCCCGCATGGCCAGCTCGGTGTCGTGCGTGACCAGCAGGCAGGCGGCGCCGTGATCGGCGACCAGGGCGAACAGCAGGTCGGCAACCGCGTCCGACGCCGCCCGGTCCAGGTTGCCGGTCGGCTCGTCGGCCAGGATCAGGGCCGGCCTCGCGGCCAGAGCCCGTGCCACCGCCACCCGTTGCTGCTCGCCTCCGGAGAGCTCCGTGGGGTACCGGTGGCAGGCGTCGACGAGTCCGACGCGGTCCAGCATCTCGCGCGCCGCGGCAACCGCGGCCGCGGCCGGGCGGTTCTGCAGGCGCGCCGGCATCGTCACGTTGTCGAGCACCGTGAAGTCGCGCAGCAGGTGGTGGAACTGAAAGATCATGCCCAGCTTGCGCCGCTGCAACGCCAGCTCGACCTCGTCCAGGACCGTGAGATCGATCCCGTCCAGCCGTACCGTGCCGGACGTGACGCGGTCCAGACCGCCGGCCACGTTGAGCAGCGTGCTCTTGCCGGAGCCGCTGACGCCGGTGACGGCCAGGGAGGCGCCGGGGGCGAGATCGAGATCGACTCCGCGCAGGACCAGCCCGTCGCCGGTGCCGCGCCCGTAGCGCTTGGTGACCCGGCGCATCGACAGGACCGGAGACGCGTTCACTCACGCGCCTCGCGGAGGATGCGCTCCGGGGTGATGCCGCGCAGCCAGCGCCCGGCCGCCAGCGTCGCGGTGAGCCCTGCGCCCAGGGCCAGGGCGCAGGTGAGCACCGCCTCGTGAAGCAGGACGCGGTTGGGAACCCGCTCGAGCTGAAACAGCGCCCCGGACGGCAGCGCGCGCGGCGCCGCGGGCGTGACCGCGAAGTGCCGTGCCATGGCCAGCAACGCGTTGGTTGCCGACTCGGTAACCCGGAGCAGCGCGGCCAGATTGTCCGCGATCGCCAGACCGACCGCCATGCCGCACGCCACGCCGATCACACCGCCCGCCGCCGCCTCCACGGCGTATGCCAGCCGGAGCATCGTCGGGGTCGCGCCCAGCGCCCGCAGCACGCCGATCTCCTGGCGGCGCTCCTGGACGCGGCGCCGCATGCCGTGAAACACGTTGAAGGCGACCACCACGAACACGAGCCCGATGAGCGTCGACATCAGCAGCTTCTCCGTGCGCAGCGCGCCGTAGAACGCCTGATTGAATTCCCGCCACGTTCGCACCTCGAAGTCCGCTTCGGGAAGCCTGCCGGTGAGCATGTCCTCCACCGCCGTACGCTCCGTGCGGTCCCGGAACCGGTTGACCAGCTTGATGCCGTACTCGAGCGGCACGCCCCCGCCGGCAATCAGCTCCGCGGTCGACAGCGACGTCACGCCCCAGTACCGGTCGAACTCGGTGAAACCACTCTCGAACGTGCCGGCGACGATCAGGGAAGCGACCCGGGCCGCCGGCCCCCCGCCGGATACCGTACGGTCGATCAGGTACACCGCCACCGCGTCTCCGGCACCAACGCCGAGCCGCGCGGCCGCTCCCGCGCCAAGCGCAAGGGTGCCGAGCTCGAGCGGTTCCGGTCCAAGACCGAGCTGCTCGGCGAACGACGGCGCCCGGTCGGCGACGTCGGCCGGCACCGCACGAAGCGTCATCCCATGACGTACACCGCCGTCCGGCCGGCCGACCATCGCGGTGAGGTCCGCGAGCGGCGTGACCGTCCGCACGGTGGGCCGGCCTTCGATGTCCGCCAGGACGCGCGGGGCCAGAGGTTCGTGGCCGTCGCGGCTGAGACGCAGGTGGAACGAGCCGATCTCCACCAGGTCCTCGATGTAGCCGAGCTGCAGCCCGTTCATGATGCCGAGCACGCTGGTCAGCATCATCACGCCCGCGCCCATGCCGACCACGGCGAGCGCGAGCGAGGTGCGGCCGCGGCCCGGGCGTCCGCGCAGGTGGGCGCCCACCAGGGCAACCGCCAGCCTGACTTCGCCGGCGGCGGATGAGCGAACCGCCCCGCGCTCAGCCCTGCGCGCCGTCAACGCCATCGAACACCCGTTCCCGGATCACCTGGCCGTCCTTCACGACCTGCTCGCGAACCCGCGTGTCGCCCTGGAAGTGCACGCGCAGATAGGGGGCTCCGCGACGGTAGTAGTCGGTCTGGCGGGTTGGCTGCCCATCGTCTGCCGGCCACTCGTGGACGGTGACCGACACGAGCTCATCGTTCTGCTCGTACCTGACGGTGCGCAGGCGGTCGTCCGGGGTGTCTCCCGAAGCGGACGCGGCCTGCGGGTCCACGACGTATTCGTATTCCCACCGCTCCTCGCCGGCGTCGGTCTCCCGCCGCGTGCCGACGATCCTCCCGGCGGCGTCGCGGTGGTGCCGGACCAGCTCGACCTGCCGGCCACCCACGGCGGTGATCGCCTCCAGGACCCGGCCCGCCTCGTCGAAACGGGAGGTCGTCCGGCGGTCCAGCGCCGGCTCGGTCCTGGTCTCGCCCACCAGCATCCCGTCGGGCGAGCGCTCCAGCTCGCGGACCGCATGCAGGACGTCGCCGCGCCACTCCTCGACCTCATAGCGAACGCCTGCGAGATAGCGCGACACCAGCCGGGTCGCCCCCGAGACGACGGCCTCCTCGACCAGCGTCCCGCCGGCGAACACGAAACGGACGCCCAGGCGATCCGCTCCCGGCTCGACACGGACGAAGTCGCGCAGTTGACCGGTGGCTGCCAGCTCGTAGGTGGCGGCATGCAGCACCGCCCCGTCGCTCCCGGTCACCTCCACGCGCACCATCCGCGGCTCGTACGCATAGGCGGTGCGGCTGACCAGCACGCCGCCGTCGTACGCGTTCACCTCCGTGAGCTTTCCGGTGCCGTCGAAGCTCCGCTCGGCGACCAGCTTCCCGTCCGCGTAGTCGGACTCCGCGATCAGGGTGCCGCCCGCATCCCGCAACGTCACCCACCGCCGGATCCGGCGCCCCCCGTCCAGCAGGAGGCGCTCCTCGCCGGTCCCGTCGCCATCCTCCAGCGAACCGCGATGCACCAGGACGAACCGGTGTTCGGCGGCGGCCGACTCCGAGATCTCCTCCAAGGGTATGCCGATCTCGTTCGAGCGGTAGTAAACCTGCTGGCCGTGGGCGCTCTCCGCCGCGACGGAGACGGCCGCCGTGACCGCGAGGGCCGTGACCGCGAGCGCCGCCGCGAGCGCGGGCAGCGACCGGCGCATCACGCCCCGCGGCCGTCGCCGAGCAAGCCGGTGACGTAGGTTTCCGGCTCGAATCGGGACAGGTCCTCCATCCGCTCGCCGGTGCCGACGAAGGAGACGCCCAGCTCGAGCTCGTGGCAGATGTCGAGCACCACGCCGCCCTTCGCCGTGGCGTCCAGTTTGGACAGCAGGATCGAGTCCACCCCGGCGCCGTCGCGGAAGGTGCGCGCCTGATCGAAGGCATTGCGGCCGGTCGTGGCATCGACCACGAGCAGACGGTGCAGCGCGATCCGGCGTCGCTCGGCGATCCGCACCAGCTTGCGCAGCTCGGCCTCGAGTCCTGCGTTGGTGTGCATGCGCCCGGAGGTATCGGCCAGCACGACGTCGACCGAACGGGCGGTCGCGCTGTCGATCGCGTCGAACAGCACCGCACCGGCGTCGGCTCCGTGCCCTTGCGCGACCACCGGAATCCCCAGGCGCTGTCCGTGCATGCCGAGCTGCTCGACCGCCGCGGCGCGGAACGTGTCGGCGGCGGCGAACAGCACGCGGCGGCCGTTCCGCTTGAACAGCGCACCCAGCTTCGCCAGGTTCGTGGTCTTGCCGACGCCGTTGACGCCGACGGCCATCACCACCGACACGCCGGCGGGATCGGGCTCCACGGCCGCCGCGCGGAGGCGCTCGAGCGCCCGCTGGCGGATGGTGGCAAGCGCTCGCTCGCCGCGGCCCCCCCGGCCGTCGAGGCCTTCGAGCAACTCGTCCACCGTGCGCGGTCCGATGTCCGCCTCGAGCAGCGTGTCTTCGATCAGGTCCAGACGATCCGGCTGCGAGCCGAACAGCTCGCGAAGCCTCTTTCCCAGGCCGAACATCAGCCGGCCGGCCGGTCGGCCGTCTCCGTGTAGTCGATCATCACCCCGATGGTACGCACGAGCCGGTACACGGAGTAGCCCGCCGCCGCCACCGCCCCAACCGTGACGCCGACCGTTGCCGGCTGCCAGGCGGTCGGCCCGCTGCCGTCGTGCCGGGCGACGTCGCGCGAGGCGAAGTCGGTGACCAGTACGCCGAGCAGCAGCGGCGGCAGCAGCGAAGCGGCGAACCAGCCCAGCTCCTCGTAGAACCGGTCGCGGCCGCCCGCCTGCTCCGCGGTGCCGTCGAAGCCGGCCGGCAGCAGGGGCACCGTGAGCGTCGCCGCCGTGGCGGGTCCGATGCGCGCCGCGGTGTCGGCGTGGCCGTCGAGCACAAGCGACACGGCGGCGTCCTCCGGCGGGCGCGGCAGCCGCAGCGGCGTCACCCCTGCATAGGCGGACGCCACGTAGACGGCGGCGCCCGTCGGCAGCGAGTCGAGCAGCACGGTGCCCAGGTCGCGCGGCACCAGCTCCACGGCGATACGCAGCTCTTGCCCCGGTGCCAGCTCCACCTGCCGGACCGACCGGTGATAGCCGGGCCGCGACACCGTCAGCGTGGCGCGGCGCGGCGCGGTGTAGCGCAGCAGCGTCGCGCCGATGCCTATCAGCGCCCCGTCGAGACGGACGCTGCTGTCCCCCGGCACCGGCTCGACCGCAAGCCGGGACCACGGCTGGCCCAGCAGCAGCGGCGCGACCTCGTCGGCGACCGCATCGATCGCCCCCTGCAGCGCGTCGGCCTGCCCGGCTTCATAGTACGACCAGACGGTGCGCACCGACGCCGCGTCGAACGCGCGCAGCTCCAGGACCAGGTGATCGGCGGCGCTGTCGACCGTTCCCCAGATCAGCAGGTCGATGTCCCGCGCGGCCGCGACATGGCGGGGCAGCACGCCGATGGGAGCGTCCGCCTCGACGAGCTCCACTCCGTCGATGCCGGCGAGCCGCTCGCGCAGCAAGCGCGGCAGAGTCTGGGCCAGATAGCGGTGCTCGTCGGCAAGCTCGCGGCCGGTGAGCGGGCTGAATCCCACCCGCCGCTGTGGCGGTCCGGATCCGTCGGGTTCGTCGGCCACCGCCACCACAACGGCCGACCCGCAGGCAGCCAGGAGCAGTGCCAGCCGGCGCCAGGCACTCACGCGTGCCCTCAGGCGATGGCGGCCATGCGCAGATACGACTCGATGAACGGATCGATGCGTCCGTCCATCACCGCCTGCACGTTGCCGTTCTCATGCTTCGTGCGGTGGTCCTTGACCATCGTGTACGGATGGAAGACGTAGGAGCGGATCTGGTTGCCCCAGGAGATCTCCTTCTTGTCGTCCTGAATCGCTTCCAGCTTGCTCTGCCGCTCGGCCTCGAGGTGCTCGAACAGGCGCGAGCGCAGCACCTTCATGGCGGTCGCGCGGTTCTTGTGCTGGCTGCGCTCGTTCTGGCACTGCACGACGATGCCGGTCGACAGGTGGGTGATGCGCACCGCCGAGTCGGTCTTGTTGACGTGCTGGCCACCGGCGCCCGACGCGCGGTAGGTGTCCACCCGGATCTCGTCGGGACGTACCTCCACGTCGGCCGCGTCGTCCAGCACGGGCGAGGCGAACACGGACGCGAAAGTGGTGTGGCGGCGCTTGTTGGCATCGAAGGGCGAGATGCGAACCAGCCGATGGATCCCCGTCTCGGCGCGCAGGCAGCCGTAGGAGTATTCCCCCGAGAGCTGGACCGTGGTGGACTTCAGGCCGCCTTCGGCCTCGGTCAGGTCGATGACCTCGGTGCCGAAGGAGCGCTCCTCCGCCCAGCGGAGGTACATGCGCAGCAGCATCGAGACCCAGTCGCACGCCTCGGTGCCGCCCGCACCGGCATGGATCGTCAGGAAACAGTCGGCGCGATCGTGCGGGCCGGCCAGCATCGACTGCAGGTCGAGCGCTCCGAAGCGGCTCTGCAACTCGACCAGGCCCGTCTCGATTTCCTCCGACAGCTCCTCGGACCCCTCCTCCTCGGCGAGCTCACAGAGGGTCTCCAATTCGCCGGCAGCGTCCCGCACGGCCTTCCACGGGTCGATGCGACCCTTGAGCCGCTTCAACTCCGCCAGCGTCGCCTCCGCGGCAGCGCGGTCGTTCCACAGCTCGGGCGCCGCGGTCAACGCCTCCAGTTCGGCCAGCCGCCGCTCGGATTCATCCGGGTCAAAGACGCCCCCATGCAGCGCCGATGTCGGTGCACAGCACCGCAAGCCGTTGCCGCAGTTCGGAAAGCATCATGTGAATACCGCCGTCAGCCGGGATGGTATCACGAGACCCGGCCGGCGCGAAGGCGCGAGAATGCGATCGATACCCGGCGCGTCCAGCGCATGCCCCCCGCCGAGCGCAACCGCCAGACGATCACCAGCCCGCAGTATTGATAGTCGCCGCCGACGCGCACGGGTGCATACACGCCTGCCTGAGCGTCCCCCGTGCGGATCGTCAGCCGTGCCCCGCCTCCGGGATCGTCGATCTCCACGTACGCCGTCGGGCCGAACGACACCGGCTGCCGCAGCGCGCGCTGCGCGCCCCGCGGCCCGTGCGCGAGCGCCGTGCTGCCGGCGGCGACCGCAAGGTTGATCTCCACGCCGAGCCATGCGTCCACGTCCTGCTCGGCGGCCAGGTCGTAGCGGACCTCCATCGAGCGGGCGCGGAACCGATAGGACTTGTGCAGGGTTGCCGGGACCGATGAGCCCGCGTCGACTCCCGGCACCGGGGCGGGTATGGAAACGCCGCGGCGCAGCAGGGTGAGACTGTCGCTGTCGACCGACTGCACCACGTACCGTTCGTCGGCGCGCCCGGGCGCGGAACGGAAGCCGCCCGTGTAGTCTGCGACCGTGGGCGCGGATGCCAGGAAGTGATCCAGAAACCCCCGCCTGAGGTACGGGTCGGCGCGTTCCGGCGTCTGGTCGTCGGTACGCGTGAACGTGTTCATGTAGTTCACCGAGCCCGGCAGGTAGTCCAGCTCGAACAGCATGCCGCCTACCGTATGCACGTAGGCGTTGTACTGCCGGCCGTGATACAGCAGTTCCGGGTGCCCGTCCATGTCGTAGTCGGTCCGTATGATCGACGGCAGAAAGGACGTCTGGTCGCGCGCCTGCACCTCCGCCTGCAGCAGGGATGCGTACACCGCATCACGCGTGCGACGGGTGTGGATCCCGCCGTCGGGCCGGCCCCAGTACGCGTGCGCGCACTGCCCCCGCCACAGGTCGTTCCGAGCAGCCCGGCGCCGCTCGCGGTCACCGCGGACCTGGGTCACGAGCAGATTCGCATGCACCATCTTCGCGTAGAGGAGGCGGCTGTCGGGCAGGTGTGACAGGTGCCGGCGGAACCCGCCGCGGTCACCTGCCGACATTCCGCCCGCGGGTGGGAACGAGTTCCCGCCGATGTCCATGCCGCACTCCAGATAGACGAAGCCACCGGTGCCGTGACGCCGCAGGTACGCGCGGGGTGTGGTCGGCACGATGCGCGTGTCCGTGCTGATCAGTTCCAGGAACCGCTCCAGCCACCGGTGGTCGCCCAGCGCCTCCGGCTCGTCGACGGCGACCACCACCCGGCTGCCCTCGGCGTCACCGGCGTCGCAGAGCGACGCGACGGCCTGCTCCGGGGAGCCGGCCTCGATGAGCCGCCCAAGGCGATGGTGAATGGGCATCAGCGACATCACCCTGCCCTCGTTCTCCGTGAGATGGGCACGGTGGATCTTGCCGCCCGTGACGCCGGCGGCCGCGACCTGCCGTCGATCCAGGAACGCGTACTCCATGCCGGCGCCCACCAGGGAGTGAGGCAGCGATGGCTCCCATACGCAGTCGGCAAGCCATACCCCTCGGGGCCGGGTGCCGAAGCGCACGCGGAGCCCGGTCGTCAGCTTCTCGATCTGTCCGACCCGATCGAGCGCGGGGATGATCGGCAACGCCGGCGTGTAGAAGCCTCCGCCCAGCGGCTCCATCTGGCGCCGCCTGACCATCTCCTTGAGCAGCATGATCAGCTCGGGGTGGCATCGATCGATCCATTCCAGCAGCTCGCCGCCCAGGTGGAACATCCAGCGGCACTGCGGGAACCGGTAGGCAAGCTGCGCGAGCGGCTTGTACCGGTCCTGATAGAACGACTCGTAGTCCGAGTCCGAGCAGCCGACCGGCCGCTGGCTGCACAGGCCCAGGACCAGGTTGACCGTGCCCGCCGGCCGGTTCACGCGCGTCCCGCCCGGGCGGTGAACGCCCACAGCGCGGCGCCCACCGAGATGCCGCCGGCCGCCAGCGCCAGCGTCAGCGCAGCGGTGTGCCGGTACGTGCGTGCGGCATCGGCCAACCGCTGCCTGCGCACCGTGACGGCGCCCGCGTCGAGCAACAGCCGGCCGACGCCGCCCGCTTCGGAGACCGTCCGCTGCAGCCAACTCCGGTCGTAGACCGAGATCACGCGCTCATCGCGCAGCAGGCGGCCCTGTTGGTCGACGACCCGAAACGACGACACCGCCAACCGCTCGCCCTCCGCCGGAAGCTGATAGGCGCGGCCGTACGGCAGTCCCTCCTGGAAGGCCACGTGCGCGACGTAGTCGGCGGCGTTGGGCAGACCTGCCGGGCCACCTGCCGACACGCCCAGCCCGGTCAGCGCGTCCCAGGTGATCCCATCCGGCGCGGACGCCGCGCTGCCCGCATCGGGGGCAGGAACCCGTACGGCCGGCGGCGTCCCCATGGTCGCGACCACGGTCGCCAGGGCGACCAGCGTTCCGGCGCTGACCGCCGCGGCAGCGCGCCGGCCGCGCGGCTCACCCCGGGACGGCAGCCCGCCAGCGTTCCAGCGGCCCCCCGCCACCGCGATCGAACCTGCCGTCGCAGCGCCGACCGCGAAGCCCGCCGGCGCTCCGCCCAGCAGCAGGCTTGCCACGCCGACCACCACGATCACGGCCGCAGCCCCGACGGCAGCGCGCGTCGGCTCGGGGCCGGGCCGGGGCCTGAGCGCGGGGACCGCCGCGGCCGCGGTCGTCCCCGCGCTCAGGCGCCTGCCGGGCCCCGAGCCGACGCGCGCTGCCGTCGGGGCTGCGGCCGTGATCGTGGTGGTCGGCGTGGCAAGCCTGCTGCTGGGCGGA
>JAPOQV010000123.1 GCA_026710565.1 Spirochaetaceae bacterium
GACGCGGCGCTCTTTGGCCGGGTCCTGGTGCCCCTCGAGGGTGCCGGCGGCGCCGGAGACCCGGACCCCCAGGCTGCTCTCCATGCCGGCGGCCGCCTGCGTCGCCCACAGGCAGCCGCGCGCGCCGCCCGCGAACCGCAGCAGCACGCCGGCGTAGTCGTGCACGGTGCGCCCGGGCACGATCGCGCCGACGTCGGCCGCCACCGCTTGCAACTCCACGCCGGCCACGTAGCAGACCAGGTGATGGGCATGGGTGCCGATGTCGCCCAGGATCAGCGAAGGCCCGCTGCGCGCGGGATCGAAGCGCCACCGCACCCCGCCGGAGCCGGCGTCGGCGGCCGCGTTGCCACCCTGCACGTACTCGACCTGCACGAGCCTGATGTCGCCAAGCTGGCCTGCCGCGACCATGGCCCTCGCCTGCCGCACCATGGGATAGCCGGTGTAGTTGTGGGTCAGGACGAAGACCTTCCCGCTCTCCCGCACCGCCCGCACCACCGCGAGGGCGTCGTCGAGCGAGTTGGCCAGCGGCTTGTCGCAGATGACGTCGAAGCCGCGCTCCAGCGCCGCGACGCAGTACTCCCGGTGCGTCTCGTTGGGCGTCATGATGGCGACCACGTCGGCGCCGTCGGCACGGGCGGCCTCACGTTCTATCAACTCCGTCCCGGAGCCGTAGGCACGCTCGTCCGGTACGCCGATCTGCCGGGCTGCGGCGCGAGCGCGCTCCGCGTCCGACGACAGGGCCGCGGCGACGATCCGGTAGCGGTCGTCGAGGCGCGACGCCGCGCGATGCATCTCCCCGATGAAGGAGCCGGGCCCCCCGCCGATCACGGCCAGCCGCAAGCGTCGCCCTAGTGCCTCCATGACCGGATTGCCGTCCACGATCCGCGATTCAGCCACTCCGATTGCCACTTCCTGCTCGTCAGTTCATCGTACTCAGCGAGCCGGAGGCTGTCCGGCGCAAGGGAGATACGCATGGCAGACGCCGTCAGGTTCGCGATCGTGGGGCTGGGCATGGGCCGCGGGCGAGCGGATCGATGCATCGAGACCGAGGGAGCCGAGCTGGCAGCGATCTGCGACCTGTCGGAAGAGCGCGGCACCGCCGCGTCCGGGGAGCTGGGCGTGCCGTGGGTGCGGAGCTATGACGAACTGCTGGCGCGCGACGACGTGGACGTGATCGGTCTGTGGACGCCGAGCGGCACGCACGGAGCGATGGCCGTGCAGGCGCTGCAAGCCGGCAAGCACGTGTGCATGACCAAGCCGATGGACATCACGGCCGCCGCCTGCGACCGCGCCATCCACGAGGCCGACAGCCGCGGGCTGCTGCTGGGCATCGACTTCCAGGAGCGCTACCTCCCCGCCAACCACCGGGTCAAGAGCGCGGTCGACTCCGGCGCCGTCGGCCGGCTGCTGCGCGCGGACCTGCGCATGTTCTGGTTCCGCGGGCAGGCCTACTACGACGCGGGCATGCCGCAGGCGTGGCGCAGCCGCCTGGACACCGAGGGGGGCTCGCTGGCCAACCAGGCCGTCCACTTCGTCGATCTCCTGCTCTGGTGGGCCGGTACTCCCGAACGGGTGGTCGGCTGCCGCGGCACCTACGGCCACGACATCGAGACCGAGGACGGCACCAGCGCCGTCGTGCAATTCCGGGAGGGGGCGGTTGGGTCGATCGTCACCACCACCTGCGCGGTCCCCAACCGCGGGCACGAGGTCACCCTGAGCGGCACGTGGGGCACCCTCACCTGGGAGAACGCCGAGGAAATGACGCTCGAGCACGTGCCGGAGGGAGCCCGCTCGGCCGCCGACGCGTTCCGGGTCGACGGCAAGCCGGAGGTGGTCGTGGGAGATCTCGGCGCCTACGCGATCCCGCCGGACCTGCCCGACAACATCTTCGCGGACATGGTGGGCGCCATCCGCACGGGCTCCGCGCTGCAGTGCGACGGTCGCGAGGCGCGCCGCTCGGTGGCGCTGTTCGACGCCGTGTACCGCTCCTCGGACACCGGGGCCTGGGTCGAGGTTTGACCGCGCCCGAGCCCAGCCGCACGCCCAATATCCTCTACATCCTCGCCGACGACCTGGGGTGGGGAGACGTGGGCTACCACGGCTCGGAGATCCGCACGCCCAACCTCGACCGGCTGGCCCGCGACGGCGTCGAGCTCGACCAGCACTACGTCTGCCCGATGTGCACGCCCACACGCGCGTCGCTGTTGACCGGTCGCCACCCCGGGCGCTTCGGGAGGCACGCCACCGTGCCGTCCAACCCGCCGGTGCTCCCGGACGGCTACGAGACGCTGGCGAGTGCGCTGCGAAACGCCGGTTACGCCACCGGGCTGTTCGGCAAGTGGCACCTGGGCTCGGACCCGCGCTTCGGGCCGAACCGGTACGGTTTCGATTACGCGTACGGAAGCCTCGCCGGCGGCGTCGATCCCTACAGCCACCGCTACAAGGACGGCGAGTTTTCCTGGACGTGGCACCGCAACGGCGAGCTGATCGAGGCGCGTGGACACGTGACCGACCTGATCGTGGAGGAGGCGCTGCAGTGGATGGAGGCGCAGGCGCAGCCGTGGTTCTGCTACGTGCCGTTCACGGCCGTGCACGTGCCGGTCAAGGCTCCGCAGCACTGGGTCGACACCTACGAGGACCGGATCTACGACGCCGATCCCGCCCGCGACCGCTCGTTCAAGATGTACGCCGCCTACCTGAGCCACATGGATCACGCGATCGGGCGCATGATCGAGTCGCTGCACCGGGCGCTGCAGCTCGACGACACGATCGTCGTGTTCGCATCCGACAACGGGGCGATACCCGACTGTCCGCTGCACAGCACGGACCTGTATCCGGGGCGGCAGGAGGAGATGCCGCGTCTGGGGTGCAATCTGCCGCTGCGCGGGCAGAAGGCTCAGCTCTACGAAGGCGGAATCCGCACGCCCGCGGTGATCAGTTGGCCGGGCACGCTGCGGCCGGCCACCGTGTCGCGGCCGATCCAGGTCGTCGACTGGATGCCGACCTTCGCCAACCTGGTCGGCGCGACCACCGCCGAGGATCCGCGCTGGGACGGGCGGGACGTCTGGCCGCTGATCACCGGCGAGGCCACGGACCTGGATCGCACCCTGTTCTGGAACTTCCGCGGAAGCGAGTTCGGCGCCCGCATCGGCGACCTGAAGCTCTGCACCGACGGGGAGCTGCGGCCGGAACAGACCGAGCTGTTCGACCTCTCCGCCGACCCCGGCGAGCAACGCAACCTGTTCGGGGAGTCGCCGTCTCTGGCGGCGGACCTGCTGGACCTGATCCGCCGGGAGCGGGAGCTCGACGGCTCCTCGAAGCGGCCCGACGCCCCGCCGTAACCGACCCCGGTCGATCAGACCCGGTGGTGCTTCTTGGGAGGGGCCGCGAGCGCGGCGATCCAGCGGCGGCACCACTCGTCGTAGTCGTCCTGTACCGAGTCGGGATCGCTCCTGCTCTGCACCACCACCTCCGGGAAGTCCCGGCGGCCGGTGGGGGTGCCAGTCTTCTGGAATCGCAGGTCGATGCTCCAGCGCACCCGGTCGCTGCGGTTCTGGTGGCCGTGGTGCGGGGTGTAGGCGCTCATCATCAGCAGGTCGCCGCGACCCATGACGCAATCGTGCGGCTCCACGCCGGGCATTGAGGAAGGCTCGATGTGGGTGCCTCCGTCGCGCTCGTGCCGCAGCAGGCCGAGCTTGTTGACCCCCGGGAGCACCTGCAGGCAGCCGTTGGTCGTGTCCACGTCGACCAGCGGAATCCACACCGTAAGGATCTCCGACGCGTCAGCCTCCTCGCGGGTGACGCCCTGGTCCTGGTGCCAGGGAACCTGCATCGGCTGGCGATCGCCGCGCCTCGGCGTGTAGGGGCGCAGATGCTGGATGGGGCTCAGGGTGATCTCCGGCCCGACGATGCTCTCCACCGGCGCCAGCAGGTTGCGGTTGAAACAGAAAGCGAACATCTCAGGGAGCCGCGCCTCCATGATGTCCAGCTCCCGCTTGTGGACCGTCGCTTCGCTGTCGGAGAGCTGTTCCTCGATGCGCGCCAGGCGGGTGGTGAAGCCTTCGCCTTCGGCTGCGGAGGTGATCAGCCCCTCCGCCAGGTGACGGCGCGCTATGGTGTCGACGAGCCGCTCGTAGGCCGTCTCGACCGGCGCGAAGTCGGCGTCGCCGAGCACGTCCTCGACGATCAGGAACCCCTGTTCGGCGTACCGGTCCAGTTCGTCCCGGCTGAGGGAGCGCAGCATCGCCCCATGGTACCGACACGCTGCTGCGCTTGCCACCGACGGCAGATTGAAGCGGCGGCGCGGCTGGGCACGCTCATTGGCTATAGTAGGAGGTGCTGGTGGCAGAGCCGGTGGTGCTGAGGGACGAGGACGTCGGTCGCATCGGGGACTACGTCAAACCGTGGCTCCGGGAGCTAGTCGACCGGATGGTTCCGCGGGTGGAGTCCGCAGGCGTGGACACCGCGTTGCTGGAGCGCATGGTGCGGGTCGAGGAGGAGCTCAGGGCGCAACGGGAGTTGATGGACGAGCGGTTCGGGTTCATGGAGCAGCGCTTCGATGCAGTCGACAGACGGTTCGAGGACCTGATCCGGCATAGCGACAAGCGGTTCGACACCGTGGACAAGCGGTTCAACGCGCTCACGTGGATGATCGGTGTGGGCTTCGTGGTCGTCACCTCGCTGACGACGGTGTTCGCCCTGCTGGCGTAGCGATCCGGCGGGCGTTCGCCACCGCGAGACGCTCGTCACTCGTAGATGCTCTTCATCTGCCACGCGTCGAGGGAGCGGAGCGTCGCCTCGCTGCCGCAGGCGCGTAGCGACACGCCGGCCGAGTCCTCGCGTCCGGGATAGACACGCAGCGCCACGCACTGGCGGCCGCCGGCGAACACCTCCACGACGCTGCGGTCGATGAAGATGCGGAGCGCCAGCGGCTCGTCCGGGCCCACGTAGACCGGCGCCGTCTCCGGCGCCCGCGACAGCGCGTCCGGAAGCTCGGACGAGCGCGCGTTGTCCAGGGTGATCAGGCTGTCCGCAGCGGCGGCGGCCTTGTCGCGATCGCCTCCGGCGTACCGCTCGCGGTTCCGGAAGCCGCGCCGCCGGTAGAAGCTGATGCGGGTGTACTCCTCGCGCCGCGGGGAGCGCAGCACGTCGATCTCCACGGTCGGCGCTTCCCGCGGGTCGATCACCGCGGCGATCTCCAGTGAGGTGCCGCTCACCTCCTCCAGCACCACCTCGCGGTTTGCCGGCAGCTTCGTCGGCCCTACCCGGACGTGCCGGCCGCGCAGCGACGCGATGTCGCCGGCCGGCTCCATCTCTATCTCATCGTGCTCGGCCAGGGTGAGACGGCGGGGCAGGCTCATGACCTGGTCCCAGCCGCGGGTGGGCTTGGCGGGGTTCATGTTGAAGATGACGATCAGGCCGTCGCCGTCCGGCGTGGCCGACGGCGCGTGCACGCCGCCCGGTTGCGCGGAGCCGAAGTTGAAGCGGCCGCCGGCCGTCACCGCGAGCTTGTCGCGCTCCGTGTCGTAGTCGCCGATCAGGTACTTGCCGCCACTCATGTGGCTGAAGTAGAGCAGCATGTGGCGCCGGTCAGGGCCCGAGCCGATCGGCCAGAAGTAGGGGCAGGCGCCGTCGTCGCCGACCAGGGAGAAGCGGTCGTTCTCGTCGAAGGGGTGCAGGTACTCCCAGTTCACCAGGTCGTCGGAACGAAACAGGAAGTCGGCGCGGCTCACCTTGCCGGCGGGCGGATGGGGCAGGGTACCGCCGCTCAGGGAGTAGTAGCTGCCGCCCTGCTTCCAGATGCACGGGTCGAAGACGCGGTACGGCAGCGGCGAGCCATCCGGGCTCTCCATGGGAATGACCGGCTTGCCGGTGAGCTTCTCCCAGTTGAGCAGCAGCGGATCGCTGGAGGTGGCCACCATGGTGCCGGCCTCGGTGCCGTGGTAGCAGGCGATCACGCGGTCGTCCTCCACCAGGGTCGCGCCCGAAAAGCAGCAGCGCTCGGGGTCGGGGTAGATGGCATAGGGGAGGTCGCTCCAGTGGATGAGGTCGTCGCTCACCGCGTGGCCCCAGTGCTGCCGCGGATCCTCCGGCGGGTAGCCCTGGTAGAACAGGTGCCAGCGACCCTGCCAGCGGCACAGGCCATTGGGATCGTTCAGCCGGTTCTCCGGGCTGACAAAGTGGTACCGGGGCACGTGCCGGTCGCGGACGAGCTCCCGGCGGGAGGCGCGAAAGCGCTCCAGCAGCGGGTTGGTGGCCAGCTCGCGTTCCTGCGCGGCAAGGGAGTCGGAGAAGGTGAATCGGGGAACGGAGGACCGGTAGTCGGGCATGGCTTCCGACGGTAGCGCTCCGCACCGGCACCGGCAAGGTTCGCGAGATGAGCGCCGCCGGGCATAATCGCGGCACACATCGTCATGTCCGAGGAGAACGGAGCGCGGTCGGCGGATCCCCCTCGCCAGCAGCTCAACGTCTATCCGCCCACCACTCTCGACATCTACGTGAACGAGCCCCGGATCGCGCCCGAGCGCGCGGGGCCGGCCAACCTCCTGCGCCTGTGGTTTCCGGAGTCGCTCCAGGCCTACGACGCCGGGGACAACCTGCTGTGGGAGCACACGTTCGAGTCCCACCCCTCCTGGCGCTACGTGAACGAGTCGATGGGGGACATGAAGGGCGGCCGCGCGATCCGCAAGGCCCTGCGGAGCGTCGAGACGGTCGACGGACTGGCGCTGATCGATTGCAGCGTGCGGTGGCGGGGTGTCGACCTCGACCTCGACCTTACGATCACGAACACCGGGCCGATGGCATGGGCGCGCGTGGTTACCAGTACCTGCCTGCAGCGTGCGGCGGCCCGCGACTACCTGGACGCGGACGACACGCGGACCTGGCTCTGCAGCGACCAGGGGTTCGTGTCCGCGGCCGAGCTGGCCTTTCCGCCGCGTCGCGACTCCCTCTACGGCTGGGTCGGCGAGGAACTGCCGATGAAGAGCGGCGCCGGGAGGCGGCTGACGGAGCCGCCGCTGTTCACGGTCTCGCTCGATGGGCGCTTCGTGCTCGGCTACGCGTGGCGGGAAGCGCGGCGGCTCTTTCTTGGCGCCGGCCGCGCCCGCTGCCTGCATTCCGACCCCGAGTTGGGGACGGTCGAGCCGCAGCGACAGGTCCGGTGTCAGGGGATGCTGTTCGTGCAGGAAGGTACGCTGGAGGCCGCCTACCGCCGCTACCGCACCTGGAGCGACGGATTGGCGGAGGCCGAGGGGTGAGCACGTAGCGACGGCACGGCATATGCCCTTTACGCGGCAACGACCAGCTCGCCGATGCGATATGAGTCCGCGCCGGCCATGGGCGCGCCGGCCAGGTCCTCGACGCGGTACCGCGCCGGGCGCCCCGCCACGACGACGGTATCGATGTCCACGCGGCCGCCGTGCGCCTCGTGGAACCGTACTCGCAGGCCGTCGTCGCGGCGCCGCACGCTGGTGGCGACCATGCCGCGAGCCCGCACCTCCAACAGTGACCGTTCGGAGGGAGCAGCCGCGCCGACCTGCTGCGCCAGCGGCGAGCGGGTCAGCGCGCATGCCCACTGCGGGACCGTGCTCGCGTGCAGATCCAGGTCGTGGGGGTAGAAATGGAAGCGACAGGTACGGCGTCCGCGGAGCCTCAGGTCCTGGGCGTTGCGCCACGTCAGCGCCTCGTTGCGATTGCTGAAGTGCCCGCGATCCTCGCCCCAGGCAAGCACGCTGCCGATGCGCCCGGCGCGGCGGATGGTCTTGAACGCATGGTGGGCGGCCACTGCATAGCCGCCGCCGTTGCCCGCGGCGCGGTGGTCGACGTCGAACCAGTTGACCGGCAGCCAGCCGATCTCGGGGCGAGACGGGATCTCGTCGCCGCCGGGAATCCCGCTGCGGATCAGGTCCCCGTAATAGTAGGGCCACCAGAGGCACAGCTTGTTGGCGTCCTCGGCGTACTCGTCGATCACCGTCTCTTCGAAGTGGCAGGTGATGACCAGCTCGATCCAGGGCAGCGCGTGGTACAGGTAGGTGGCGCGCTCGACCCGGATGTCACCGACGCTGCCGGTGCTCACCACGACGTCCGCCACCGGCCCGCTGACCAGCTCACTCTCGTATTGGGCGAGCGAGTAGGCGTGCATCATCCCGTTCTGGACCACGGTGAGTGCCCCGGCGGCGTCCAGCCCGTAGCGGCGGTGCGTGTCCTGCGGCTCGGTCCAGCCTGCGGCAACGTCGGGTCGCGGCACACGGCCGCCGTCGCCGGCCTCGCGCAGTCCCTCCGTCGTGGAGGCGAGGGTTCGCGTGGCGGTGTCGCGAAACAGCTCGCGGCCGCCTGCGCCGTAGACCCGCGCGATGCCGCCGTACGGTGTCACCTCGGCGCGGTAGAAGGGATTGGCGAAGACCAGGCGCTCGGTCAGCGCGCGGCGGGCAGGTGCCGCGCCGGCCGCCCGGCCGGCGGATCCCGCGGCCGCGAGCACGGTATCCACGACACCGCGGGTGTCGAACGGCACCAGCAGCCTGCCGGATGAGTCTGGAGCGGGGTCCGGCTGCACCGGCACCACGTGGCCGCGCACGTCTTCCATGCCGGCGGGTGCGGCGCCGGCCCAGGCCACGCGGCAGACGCCCCGGTGCTCTGCAGGAAAGAGCGTCAGCAGACGAACGGCCTGCCCATCACGTGCCGTGCTCGGCGCACCGATGACCCGCTGGGTGACCTTCCGAGCGTGCCGCGCTGCGTCGCGGCACCACGCTACCGAGGCGGCGCGCAGCCGCGGGGCGCCGTGCCACAGCGCATCGTGGTGCTGCGCCTGCAGCCAGAGGCGCCAGCCGGCGTCGAGCTGCTCCTCACGGAACCCGGAGTCGATCAGCGTGCCGAGCGTCTCGGCCGCGATGAGCGCGTGCTCGGCTTCCGCCGTGGCGGCCATCAGCGCCTCGCCATCGGTGCCTTCGACATACGACCACGGCATCTGCAGGCGCGCCTCCACCACCGGCGGCTGTTCGCGCAGTTGCTCCCGCAGCGCGTCGTCCAGGGCGACGTACCGCCGTCCCTCGTCAACAGGGAACTCGTCCATGTCCGGAATGAGAACGGAGACGAAGGTCTCACGTTGCTGGAGCGCCGCCGGTATGCGCCGATCGTAGTTGACCCCCTGGCCATTCTGCTCAACCGCCAACGGCAGCGACGACCCGTCCAGACCGACCCAGCGGTACAGCAGCGACGGCTCCGGTCCTGCTCCGAGCGGCGTGATCAGGTCGTGCAGGAAGCTGCCGTACGCGGCGAACTCGAACCCGAATGCACGCAGCAACTGCGGTGTCTGGTTCGTGTAGTCCGGTTCCTGCAGTGCGTGCACGGTTACGGCCACGCCGAACAGCTCGCGGTACACGCGCAGTCCATGGACGAGCTGGCGGATGTTCGCCTCCAGGCTGAGCGCCTGGCCGTGCGGCTGGTTGTACGTGCCGTTGACGAAGGTGAGCTGACCACTGGCCACCATGGCCCGCATGCGCTCGTGCAGGTCCGGGTGCCGGCCCACGAGGTCGGCCAGCTCGTAGGCGCCGAAGTCGTAGTTGAGCTTGACGGCGGGGTTGCGCTCGATGATGGCCAGGTTGCGGCTGACGCGCTCCGCGTACTCGGCGGTGGTCGCGGCACCCCACGGCGGCGTGGCCTCAGCCGAGCCGGGATCTTCGCGGATGACCAGCCACATCGGATGCTGGATGTATGCCCACCTGCGTGCTCGCTCAGACCCCATCGCCAGGTTACCGGTTCACCACTTCGCAGACGTCCAGCAGGTGGATCTGCCGGCCGCCTTCGTGGGCGGAGTCGATGGTGACGTATCGTCCGGCGCGGTCGGATCGGGGGTGCAGGTCGCAGCGCAGCTCCCCCGTGTATTCCGGCGGCGCGTGGAAGGAGCCCAAGTCGATCCGCCGGTCGGTCGGCACGTGATAGAGGTACAGTTCCTGCATCCGTCCGCCGCCCTGGGGGTAGCAGTCGTTGAGGATCCAGTCGGGGTCGCCGCCGAGGAAGGTGCAGTGCCCGTCGCTGGTCATCGTGCCCGAGCCGATGACACTCGCCTCGTCGCTCTGGTCCCGGTGGAGGTAGAACGCCGCTCCCGCGCTCGGCCGCCAGGACCATCCCAGGATGGTCTCTCGATCGCGCCAGATGAAGTGCGACATCCTGCCGTAGTCGTCGACGACGTGCAGGCCGGAGCCATCGCGGGCCGCGGTGAGCATCCTCGTCCTCCTGCCGTCGCCCCACCGCCAGCGGTGCAGGAATATGAAGCGCGATCCGTCGGTGTTGAACAGCAGATGGTTGAAGTAGTGCTTGGCCGTTCGGATGTCGCCGTGCGGATACGGCAGGGCCGCCACCTCCGCCACCGGGATGACGAGCTCCGGCTCCACGCCGCTCGCCGTCAGATCGAGCGTGTAGATGCCGGCGTCCTCGGGCGCCGGCACGTCTCGATTGGGGTCGGGGATGCCGGCGTAGCCGTAGCCGGGCCGCATGTCGTCCAGCCGGCGGAAGTCGGTGCCGATCGCGGTCCGTCCGTCGGGGGCGATCGCATAGACCGCCGCCGGCAGCGTTCGCGATGCGCCCGAATCCAGGTCCAGGATGCGGGAGACGTAACGGTCTCCCTCCCGGTCGTTCCAGATGATCCGGCGGTCCGAGCCGGGAATCCACTGCAGCATGCAGCCCTGCTGCCAGCACCACGCCCGCGTGCGACCGACCTCCCGCCAGGCGTCGCCCGACTCCAGGTCGATCACGCCTACCGCGATGCTGTCGTCCGGCCGCGGCTGACGGCCCTCGAAGTCCACCCGCATGCCCAGCACGTAGCGGCCGGCGGGGTCGAACTGCAGCTTGTCGTAGTAGCCGAACCAGTGCCGGCCGGGGCCGGAGGTAATCGCCCGGATGGGTACCGCAGGTCCCGACATCGCGCTACAGGCTCCTTCGACTCGTAGTGTACGGTTCATCCGGGATGAGGGGCACTCCCAAAACCGGCGCGGCGCAGCCGGTCCTGCACTGGTCATTCGACCAGAATCACTCGCAGCAACAACCCGGCTTCGGCGCCGAGCTGGTGGCCACGCTGCGGGACTACTATCGGCAGGCTGCACCGGCGCCGGAGGGCACGACCGCCTACCGCGTGCTGCCCAATTTCTGGAGCGGATACCAGCCCGAGCCGGTGACCCATCTGGCGATCGGCGGCGTCGAGGTCCATCGCGCCTGCGCATCCGCCACGGGTGAGACCGACTATCGCGTAACCGCACGCAATACCACCAGCGGCGAGCACGCCACCTATGCGTTCCGCGCCGCCGCGGACCGCTGGCGTAGCCTCACCGGAGACTGGCAGATCGAGGTGCGCAACGACGCCGGCGGCGCCTATCGCCGCTACCGTGCGACGGGCACGCTGGGAGCGCCCGGGCGGGGCGCCGCGCGGCCGATCCGGCTGATCGTGAACGGCGTGACGTTGCCGGCGGGAACCTGGAGCGGCACTCGGCCGCTGACCACGCCGTGGGCGTTGCTCGACATCCTCCCGGAGTTGCAGGAGGGCTGCGAGTTGGCCCTGCTGGAGGAGCTGGACCGGCTGCGCGAGCCGGTGCGGTTGACTCCCCTCGGGATCTGGCAGTGGCCGCCCCCCGACGCAGATCTGGGCGCGTTCATCGGGTGGTGCGCGCACGGGCGCGGACTGCCGCCCACGTACTACTGGGTCGATGCCGGCGGCACCGTGGCCGTGGCATCGGGTCTGTTCCAGACCTGGGTGGCCAGCGCCGCATCCAAGGGGGGTACGGCGTGATCTCGACTCCCAACATCATCTTCCTGCACACCGATCAACACACGTGGGATGCCGTCTCCGCGTACGGCAACCGCGATCTCGCCACACCCAACATCGACCGCCTGCAGCGCAACGGCCTGTCGTTCATGCGCGCCTACTGCACGGACCCGGTCTGCGCGCCGGCGCGATCGAGCTGGATGACCGGACGGTACTCCTCCGAGACCGGGGTGCCGCACAACCGGGGAGTGCTGCACGGCGACCTCCCCGATCTTGGCCGGCATCTGAACGCCCACGGCTTCCCCGCTTATCACGCCGGCAAATGGCACATCGCCGGCCGCGAAGTCACCGAGAGCTTCCGGACTCTCTACGTCGGCAAGCGCCGGATCGGGGCCGGCGGCGGCGAGTACTACGATGGGGCGACCACCCGATCCGTGGTTGACTTCCTCACCGGGAACGACAGCCGGGATCCCTTCTTTCTGCAGATCGGCATGGTCAATCCGCACGACGTGTGCGAGTACGGACACGACTTCGAGGAGACGCCGATTCCCGACCCGGTGGCGCAGGGGATCCTGAGCGCCGGCGAGTTGCCGCCGCTGCCGGAGAACTTCCACTACGGCGAGCCGGAAACCATGACCCACCGCGTGGTGCGCCGCGACGACGACTGCCTCATTCACTGGCCGATCCTGCGCCGTACGCGCCGGTGGTCGGAGCTGCAGTGGCGCTCGCTGGCGTGGAACCTGTACCGCTTCGTGGAGAAGGTGGATGCGGAGATCGGCATGGTGCTGGCCGCCCTGGAGGCCACGGGCCGCGCCGACGACACCCTGATCCTGTTCACGGCCGACCACGGCGAGGCCGCCGGCCGGCATCGGATGTTCCAGAAGTTCACCCTCTATGAGGAGAGCATCCGGGTGCCGTTCATCGCGGCCTGCCTCGGCGCCGGTGTGGAGCTTCGCAAGGGGGCCTACGACCGCGAGCACTTCATCTCCGGCGTGGACGTGTTCCCCACCGTGTGCGACTACGCCGGCGTCGCGCCGCCGCCGGGGCTGCCGGGCCGCAGCATCCGTCCTCTGCTGGAGGGCGGCGGCGCTGCCTGGCGCGAGCACGCGTTCATCGAGAGCAACTACTGGGCGCGCGCCATTGTCACCCCCCGCTACAAGTACGTTACCGAGTACCGCCCGCGCGAGGTCGAGGACTATCAGCCGCCCGGACCCGACGCGGAGCGGGGAGTGGAGCAGCTCTTCGACCTGGAGCGGGATCCGGGCGAGACCCGCAATCTGGCGGGCGATGCCGCGCTGGCGGGCGTGACCGCCGACTGCCGGAAGCGGCTGGCGGACACCGAGCGCTCGCTGGAGCGCCGGCCGCTGCGCCCCGGCACACCGCGCGACCTGGTGGACCGCTGGGGCGAACGGCTGCGGCAGCGCTGGCGGCAGGCGGAGTGATCCGCTACGAAGAGTTCCCGGCAGTTGCTTGTTCCTGCTCACCGCCGTGTTCGCGTCGTTCCTGGCCAACATGTCCATCACCGGGCAGTCCGCCGCGCACGTGCTGGCGCCACCGCAGCGGATCCACCTGTTCGACGAGGGGCGGCTGTCGCGGCCGTTCATCTACAACCTGCAGAAGCACCGCGCCCCCGAGACGCTGGCGCTCACCTACACCGAGGACACCTCGCGCAAGTACCATCTGCGCTTCTTCGTGCGCGGCTTCAGCTACCGCTTCCTGTGGGTGATCCCGAGCGACCTGCACCTCTTCGGGGTGGAGGAGGGCGGCCGCCTCAGCCTGCTCGGCACCGACACGCTGGGCCGCGACCTGTACTCGCGGCTGCTGATCGGCGGCCAGGTCAGCCTGTCGGTACCGTTCGTGGGCGTGGGCCTGTCGATGCTGATCGGAACCATCCTGGGGGTGATCTCCGGCTACTTCGGCGGCCGGGTGGACCACTACATCCAGCGCTCGATCGAGATCCTGCTGTCCTTCCCGTCGCTGCCGCTGTGGATGGCCCTGGCGGCGGCGATGCCGGTGACGATGGCGTCGACCACGCGCTACGTCCTGATCGTGGTGATCCTGTCGCTGATCGGCTGGGGCTCTCTGGCGCGGGTGGTGCGCGGCAAGGTGCTGCAGTACCGCGGCGAGGAATACGTGGCCGCCGCGGAGATGTCGGGCGCCGGCTTGCGACGCATCATCTTCCGCCACCTGATTCCGGGTACGCTGAGCCACCTGATCGTGAGCGCTACTCTGGGCATTCCGGGCATGATCCTCGGCGAAAGCTCGCTGAGCTTCCTGGGAGTCGGCATCACCCCGCCGCTGACAAGCTGGGGACTGCTGCTGAGCGACGCGCAGAAGACGGAGGTGCTGGTCAACCACCAGTGGCTGATGATCCCGGGCCTGTTGATCACGGTGATCGTGCTGGCGTTCAATTTCTTCGGCGACGGCCTGCGCGATGCGGCCGACCCGTACGCCTAAAGGAGTCTGTCGGCCTTCCCGCTCACGCGGCAATCCGACAGACTTCGTAGCCCGCCATGTTGCTGTCCGCGTCCCGCCTGACCCTTCGCACCCGCCGGAGCCGCGGCCCCGGCGGGGAGGCGTCGGATGAGATGGTGCTGGGGATGTCGGTCGGCTACCGGGTGATGATGGCGGGGATCGGCGTGATGCTGATCGTCGGCATGGTGGTGGCGACCGCAGACGGCGGCCGTCCGGTCACGCTGCCGGGTGACGCGATCCCGCTGGGGATCATCGCGCTGTGCCTGTTCGGCGCGGCCTACCGCGACTGCTGGGTCTTCAGGCCGGCCGCCGGCACCTGCGAGCGGCAGATCGGCCTTGCGTTCCTGTTCAAGCGCACGGGCATCGAGATTTCGTCGATCCGGTGCGTCGAGGTCAGCGAGTATCTGCGGGGAGGCCCGGTCGACAGCGCTCCGCTGGACCCGTCGCGGTACGCCCCGAGCCGGCTGCCGCTGGGCCGCGGCAAGCCGCGCAGCTTCGTGACCCTCAGCCTGATCGACGCCGACGAGCGGACCATCCGGATCGACCACTCGGGCGGCGCCACCGCCGACCGCATGGTGACCGTGGGCCGCGAGCTGGCCGCCTTCATCGGCGTGGAGCTGGCAGACCGCACCGCCGGCGCCGCGCCGCCGCGCGGGTGACGGCGTGCCTGGCGGCGACCGGAAGTGCCGCGGGGGACGGCCCCGCCGCGGTGGTCGTGGAAAGCCGTCCGGTGGCCGCCGCGTTCGCGTGCACGGGCGCGTTCGTGGCCCATCCTCTGGACCACACGACGCAGGTGGACGAGCGGCCGGTGGGGTTCTACGCCTCCAACGGCTCGGGCCTGGCCGCCGGCGACCTGGACGGCGACCTGGACCTGGTGCTCGGCAACCTGGACGGCCGCAACGCGATCTTCTGGAATCGGGGCGGGCTGAGGTTCCGCAAGACGGAGCTGCCGGTCGGCAACACCCGGCCGGTGGTCGCGGTCGACGCCGACGGGGACGGCCGGCTGGACCTGTCGTTCACGCACCGCCTGCTGCCGCCGACGCTGTGGCGGAACCTGGGGGGCGCGGAGCCGCGCTTCGCGGAGGTGCCGGGGTTCGGCGGCCGGGCGATTCCCTACGCCGTCTCCTGGGGCGATCTCGACCGGGACGGCGACCTGGACATGGCAGCGGCCAGCTACGACACGGAGATCCCGGTCCCGTCCACCGGACCGGTTTCGCAACCCGAGGAGTACGTGGGGCCGTCCGATCCGGTCCGGGACGCAGGCGGAGCGGTCGCCCGCTGGCTGAGCGCCATGCCGGCGGCGAGCGGGACGCCCGGCGGCGGCGTGTTCGTCTACCTCCGGGAGGACGCGGGCGCGTTCCGTATCGTGCGGCTGGCGCGCGCGTCGCAGGCGCTGGCGCTTGCCCTGCACGACCTGGATGGCGACGGCCGCCTCGACATCCACGTCGGCAACGACTTCGCCCTGCCCGACGCCGTGTTCCTGGCCGCCGGCGGCCGGTGGGAGCGGGCGGAGCCCTTGGCCCGGATGACCCGCAACACGATGAGCCTGGACGCGGGCGACGTCGACAACGACGGCGTGGATAAGCTGTTCGCCACCGACATGAAGCCGTACCGGCCCACGCGCAAGGAGCAGGACCGGTGGTACTTCGTGGTGGTGGGGATGGAGGAGCTGCCGCCGGAGGACCCGCAGGTGGTGCGCAACGTGCTGCTGCGGCGGGCGGGCGGCGGCTACCGGGACGTCGCGGCACCGGCCGGCGTCGACGCCAGCGGCTGGAGCTGGTCTTCGCGGCTGGGCGACCTGGACCGGGACGGCTTCCTGGACATCTACGTGGTCAACGGCATGGTCTCGGCCGAGCTGTTCGGCCAGTTGCCGGGCGCCGAGCTCACCGAGCGCAACCTGGCATTCCGCAACCGCGGCGTCGGCACCTTCGCGGAAGCCGCGGAGTGGGGCCTGGACGACACCGCCGGCGGCCGCGGCATGACCATGGCCGACCTGGACGACGACGGCGATCTGGACATCGCCGTCAACAACCTGCTGTCCCAGGCGGTGGTGTTCGAGAACCGGCTGTGCGGCGGCGCCAGCCTGCAGGTGGCGCTGCGCCGGCCGGGATCCGGCAACCACTACGCGCTGGGAGCACGCGTGTCGCTGGCGACCTCGACGGGCACCTACGTGCGGCAGATGCGCAGCACCGCCGGCTACCTGTCCGGAGAGCCCCCGCGCCTCCATTTCGGCCTGCCGGCCGGGGCGCGCATCGACTCGCTGTCCATCGTCTGGCCCGACGGCCTCACCTCACAGGTCCTCGGCGACAGCCAGCTCGCATCTGACCACCGTGACGATCGCGGCTCAGAGGCGCTCGACGGGGAATTCTGGAAATCGCTCGTTCCATGACCGAAGGTTGAACACGCCGCAACTGGCGACGATCGGTTGGGGCCAGGCACCGGACTGCGGGCCACGCAGTGGCAGTTTACGATCCAATTGCCGTTTTCTGGTCATAAGGGCAGCTTTGTCCAGAACGTCTAGGGCCATCAGCACCAGGAAATGGACAGGTCTTTCGGCTCGTCCAGATGCCTGTTCGTAAAGAAAAGAATCGCGATACTTGTATACGAGTTCGCTATCCAACGCGTTGCCTTTGAGCTTATCCAGGAAACTATTGAGACCCGCCGAAGGACTGTCGCTTGGGTCCTTCAGCTCGATGAATAGGTACCGATCCGGAAGCTCGATGATGAAATCGACCGCCTTCATGCAGTGGCTCAGTCCATGATCGGCGCCATCAAACTTCCGAGCTGTAATGGCCTGATTGACGGTGATCTGTATGAGTCCTTCTTTGAGGACGAACCTCATGGGTTATCACCTCGCAACGCGTTCGATCTCTCGGTCATAGAGGTCATCGAAAGTGTCCGCGATCGCGTTGGGATGGATGCTCAGATAGTCACTCGTCGTGTTGCATGCGATCTGATCATCGTCCCGGTAGAGCGCATGGTACAGAACGTCGTCCTCCTCCTTCGTGCGGAGATCCAGCTCCTTGAGAACGACGTAATCATGAGTGGCAAGGAAGACCTGCACTCCTGAGCGCTGCAACTCCACGAGGATGTTCATCACGGTTCCGAGCATCTTGGGGTTCAGGTTGGTCTCAGGCTCATCCCAGAACATCACTGAACCGTTGCGCAAGGTACCGTTCTGTATCAAGAGCCACAGCAGTGCGAGTTTGCGCACTCCCTCGGCAAGCAAGGTGAACTCCAGATTCCCCTGCCTGTTGCTCAGGAAAAACCCATCGTTCTTGACCGTGACTCTCCCGTCGATGGCCTTACGCAAGATCGTCATCAGCCGTTTGCGCTCGCGGTCCATTGGCCCACGCAATACTGGGAGACTGGCTCGCGCTACTATGTCTGCGTAGATTTCCTCGAAATGAATTTCTCGTTGGCTATAGAGCGACCGGAATCCAGGCGCATTCGACAACATCTCCTTCGCGGGGATATATACGCTCTCGATATCCTGAGAAGCCCAGGATCTGGCGCCAACGACGGTGGCCGATTGAGGCTGTCTGACAAGGGTGGAGAAAGAAGCACTCAGTCGTCGGTCGTGGGTGGCTATCGAGACACTTCCTTTTGACCGCCCTACTTGGCGCTTTACCAAGCGGCCGAGGACGCCGTATGATGGTAGGAACACGCGGAACAGTTTCTCGGGAAAAGATTCGTCGGTCTTGGTGATGTCACAGGCGGCGTAACATGCCTTCATGATGTGGGTCTTGCCTGTACCGTTCTCTCCGACGAGGACATTGATGCCCGGACTGAAGTGTAGTGTCAGGTCGGCGAATGCGGTGAACCGCTTGAGCTCTATTCTGGTCAAAGCCATGGTTACACCTCGTAAGGATCCGGGTAGGCTTTCCAGAATAGGCGAGCCGAGAAGGTTTGTCGAATGTTGTCGGCTCGCAGGCGGAGAACGGGCCGGTGCGGGCGACGGCCCCTTGCGGGTATAGTCGCACGCCATGAGCAGGAGGCGTCCGAACGTCGTCTTCGTCCTGACCGACGACCAGGGATACGGCGACTTGGGGTGCCACGGCAACGACGTGATCCGCACGCCGAACATCGACCGCCACCACGCCGACGCGGTCCGCTTCACGGACTTCCACGCCGGCACGACCTGCGCGCCGACCCGCGCCGGCCTCCTCACCGGCCACTACTGCAACAGCGCCGGTGTCTGGCACACCATCGGCGGGCGTTCGCTGCTGCGGGAAGACGAGTGGACGCTGGCCGACGCGCTGCGCGAAGCCGGCTACCGCACCGGGCACTTCGGCAAGTGGCACCTGGGCGACAGCCAGCCGTTCCGGCCGCACGAGCGCGGGTTCGAGCGGTCGGTCTGCCACGCCGGCGGCGGCATCGGGAACACCGGCGATCCGTGGGGGAACGACTACTTCGACGACACCTACTACGTGAACGGCCAGCCGGAACGCTTCGACGGCTACTGTACCGACGTGTTCTTCCGCGAGGGGCTGCGCTTCATCGCCGAGCACCGCGACGAGCCGTTCTTCTGCTACATCGCCACCAACGCTCCGCACACCCCGCTGAACGTGGAGCCGCGCTACGTGGAGCAGTACCGGGACGCGGTTCCGCACGAGGACCGGGCGCGGTTCTACGGCATGATCACCAACATCGACGAGAACTCCGGAACGCTGACGCGCGCGCTGCAGGAGCTCGGGCTGGCCGACGACACCATCGTCGTGTTCATGACCGACAACGGCACCGCCGGCGGCGTGGAGCTCGACGCGGACGAGCACCCGCGCGAGGGGCCGGGCAGCTTCAACGCCGGCATGCGCGGCAGGAAGGGCTCACCCTACGAGGGCGGCCACCGCGTGCCGTTCCTGCTGCGCTACCCCGCCGGGGGCGCGGCCGGCGGCCGCGACGTCGAAGCCCTCACCAGCTACGTCGACTTCATGCCGACGATCCTCGACCTGTGTGGGGTCCAGGCGCCGGCCGGCCGCTCCTTCCACGGCCGCAGCCTCGTGCCCCTGATTCACGGCGAGACGGACGGGGTGTGGGCGGAGCGCATCGTGGTGAGCGACACGCAGCGGATCGCGCGCCCCATGAAGTGGCGGAAGAGCGCGGTGATGCGCGGCCGGTGGCGGCTGATCAACGGCACCGAGCTGTACGACCTGGAGCGCGACCCCGGCCAGCGCAGCGACCTCGCCGCGGCCCACCCCACGCTGGTGGCCGAGTTGCGCGCCGGCTACGACCGCTGGTGGGAGCGGGTCTCCGAGCAGTTCGACCGCGACGCCGCCATCGCCGTCGGCGCCGACCGGGAGCCGGTGCGGCTCACCACCCATGACCTGCGCAACGAGGCCTGCCATACCGCATGGAACCAGCGGCAAGTGCGCGCCGGACTGGTGGTAAGCGGCTTCTGGGCCATCGACGTACGCCGCGCGGGCCGCTACCGGGTGGAGTTGCGGCGCTGGCCGGAAGAGGCCGGCTACTCTCTGGACGCCGGCATCGACGGGGACGACGTGGCGTGGCGCAGGGACGCGATCCGCGAAGGCGACGCACCCCACTACAGCGGCGGCGTCGCCCTGGACATCGGCTGGGCGCAACTCACCGTGGGCGGCAGCAGCCACCAGGTCGAGACCCCTGCCGGCGACTCGCTGGCGGCGTTCGAGGTGGAGCTGGCGACCGGCCCGGACGAGCTGTACGCATCGTTTCACGACCGTCAGGAGCGCACCATCGCCCCCTACTACGTGACGATCCGCACCGCCTGATGATGCAGACTATGCTTGACACCGAATCCGGCCGAACGCTACCGTCAGCCACAGTGCGGACCACCTGTGCTCACAGACGGTGAGCATGGCCAGGGAGATCAAACAGCGTAACGAAACCGGAAGATAGCGCGACGACAAGGGCACGGTCCCGGCCGGCACCCGTGGCCGGCTGCTGCTGCCCGACGTGACACGACAGGAGTATTCCCTCGAGGAACACGGCGTGAAGAACACAGAGCCCGTCGAAGTATCATCCGCCATGGCGCGTGATGCTGCCGACGGCAGACTCGGCAATTTCCTCCGCACGTGCGTCCGCCAGAGACACCTGCTGTACCTCGCCGCGCCGGCCTTTCTGGTCGTGTTCGTCTTCACCTACCTCCCCATGTACGGGGTGGTAGTGTCGTTTCAGAACTTCCACTTCGTGCGCGGCGTCTTCGGCAGCCCGTGGGTAGGGCTGCGGTGGTTCGAGTCGTTCTTCGCCAGTCCGTTCGCATTCCGGATCATCAGAAACACGTTCCTGTTGGGGTTCCTCAACTTCGCGATCGGCTTCCCGGCGCCGATCCTGCTCGCGCTGTTGCTGAACGAGCTGACATCCCCAGGGTTCAAGCGGTCCATACAGACGCTGTCGTACTTCCCGAGCTTCATCTCGGCGGTCATCATCGTCGGAATGCTGAAGGAGCTCGCCGGGCTGGAAGGCCCGATAAACGCCTTGATAGTCCGGCTCGGCATCGAGCCCCTGCACTTCTTCGCCCTGCCGGAGTGGTTTCGGAGTCTCTATATCGGTTCCGACATGTGGCAGAGCATGGGGGTAGGGACGATCATCTACCTGGCCGCCCTGACCCAGCTCAATCCCGAGCTGTACGAGGCGTCCGTCATCGACGGCGCCAATCGGCTGCAGAAGATCCGGCACGTCACCGTACCGGGCATTCTTCCCACGGTCATCATCCTCATGATCCTCAACGTAGGGCAGATGATACGCAACGCGGACACCGAGAAGGTGCTGCTCATGTACAATCCGCAGACCTACGAGACCGCGGACATCATCGGCACCTACGTCTATCGGCAGGGCATATTGGCCGCGAATTTCAGTTACGCGGCCGCCGTGGGGCTGCTGATGAGCGTCGTGTCGTTCATATTCCTCTACGTCACCAACCTGGTGATCAGACGGATCTCGGACACCAGCCTGTGGTAGCAATATGGCGATGATCGAAGACCGCACCTGGGGTTCGGTGCTCTTCAACGTGGTCAACCACGCGTTCCTGGTGGTGATGGGCGTCGTGTGGCTGTATCCCATGGCCAGAGTCATCGCCCTGTCGCTGAGCGATCCCACGATGATCCTGCTGGGGGAGGTCGACTGGTATCCGAAGAAGCCGACCCTGAAAGGGTATACCTACATTCTCAGCTATCGCCTGCTGTGGCGGGCCTATGCCAACACCGTGCTGTATGCCGGCGTCGGCACCTTCGTGACCATCACGTTGACGTCGATGATCGCCTACTCGCTGTCGATCAGGAACTTCGTGCTGCGGAAATTTCTGACGGTCTATCTGGCCATCACCATGTTCTTCTCAGGCGGCCTGATACCGACCTACCTGTTGATCAAGAGCCTTGGCGGGATGGACACCCTCTGGGTGATGGTGATACCGGGGTCGATCGCCGCGTACACGGTCATCGTCTTCAGGACGTTCTTTCAGAATCACCCCGAGTCGCTGCGGGAGTCGGCATACATCGACGGGGCGAACGACTTCACCATACTCTTCCGCATCATCCTGCCGATGTCGACGGCGCTGCTCGCGACGTTCGCCCTGTTCACGATCGTCACGCACTGGAATCGGTGGTTCGAGGCACTGATATATCTGACCGATCCGGAGCGGCATCCGTTGCAGATGATCCTCCGGCGGCTGGTGGTGATGGAGGACACGCTGCACCACCTGTTCGACGCCCAGGATCCGCGCATCCTGGCCATGATGGAAGGCGTCATCCATCCGAAGAACATACAGTTCGCGGCAATCGTCGTCGTTCTGCTACCGATCCTGTTCATGTTTCCATACGCGCAGCGGTACTTCATGAGAGGGCTGATCGTGGGATCGCTGAAGGGTTGATGAGCGTGCAGTGGCAGGGAGGTGCGATGGAAGGAAGCTGAACGAATGCTGTTGCAAATCGGGAGATCGGAGCGGACTGCGTCGCGCAACTCGTAGTTTGATGGGGACGCGTCCGCCGGACACACACGAAGAGGTGTAAACGTGACGAAACTGAACAAGCATATGGTGCTGGGAGTGACATTCCTGTGCCTCTCCGCCCTGATCGCGGGCGCGAGCGCGAGCGAGGAGATGGCGGAAGGCATGCCCGAGGTGTTGCGGTTCTCCAGCTACATGGGAGAGCCGGGGGCGGAAGTCCATATCGCGGAGTGGCCGTCGCAGATGGCGATCATGGCGGCCGCGGAGAAGTACATGGGCATGCCGATCGAGATCGAGTGGGAACTGCTGCCGCCGGGCGACTACCGGGACCGGCAGGCCGTCTACCTTGCCAGCGGCGATCTGCATGACGTCTTCAGCGCGGGCGGGAATGTGGAGACCATAAACAACCTCGGCGAGCTGGGCCAGATCATCAACATCCTGGACTACGAAGACGAACTGCTCAACTACAAGGTGTGGCTGGGAACGGAGAACTACAACCTGGAGCGGGCCGGGTTCGACACCGGCAAGGTGTGGGGGTTCGCCTACGGGCAGGCTTCTCCGGACGAAGGATCGCAATGGGTATGGGCGGCCCGGATGGATACCTTCGAGACGCACGATCTGCAGGTGCCGGAGACGCTCGATGAGATGTACGACGTGCTCGCGGCGTTGAAGGGAGCGTATCCGGACTCGTATCCGATGGAGTCCTACGTCGCGGCGAGCTGGTACGGCATCCCGCGGTTGATCATGCTGATCAACAGGGTGGATTTCGGGGTCTACTACGACGGCAGCAAGTACATCTATGGTCCTATCGATCAGGAAGAGCGGTTCAGGCAGAGCATCGAGTACGTGGCCAGGCTCTACGAAGAGGGGCTCCTGCAGCCGGAGTTCTTCACGCAGAACCCGGACGACCTGCCGGCAAAGTCGCTGCAGGACCGGACCTTCATGATCCCCAACCAGTTCGCGCTCAACGTGTCCAACCGGCACAACAATCCGGAATACCCCGAGGTCGTATGGGGGGTGATGCCGAGGCCGAAGGGATTCGACGGACAGCCCGGCTGGAAGCCCAACATCAACAAGAAGGGCAACAACTTCATCAGGGTGAACGCCCACATCAACGCCGACTTCGAGTATCCGGCGCTGCTGGTCAAGCTGCTGGACTTCGCGTTCTCGCAGGAAGTGATCGACTATGCCAACTGGGGCATCGAAGGAGAGACCTACACGGTGGACAGCAACGGCAAGAAGAGCTGGGCGCCGGTGATCATGGACCTGACCGGAGCGGACCGCTCCATCAAGCTGGCGGAGTGGGGAGCCATCGGCTCGGGATTCGGCTACCCGATGCTGTCGCTGCCGACCATTCTGGACTGGGAACCGCGCGGGCAGCTCTGGGAGACGCCCGTGGCATACGGCAACGGGGAGTTCTTCAAGCCGGCGAGCGTCTTCGCGTGGAGCGACGAGTTCGACGGCGCTCCGAGGGCTCACGAGTACGCGCCTCCCATCGATCTCACCCAGGACGAGCTGGCTACCGTGCGCGAGATTCAGGGTGCCGTGGACACCGCGGTGGAAGAGGGCATGACCAAGCTGATCACGGGGCAGATGAGCTTCGACGACTGGGATGCCTACATCCAGGGAGTCAAGGACACCGCGGACTACCAGCGCGTGGTGGACATCCATAACGCCCATCTGAACTAGGCAGGGAGCGATCCGTGCTGTAGCAGGACGGTGGTGCGGGGAGCACGGCAGGAGGTTGCCGTGCTCCCCCTCGTGTTCTGCCGCGAGGCGCGAGCCGGATGCGACGGAAAGGAGGTCGTACGTGAAAACGGCGGAACGGGACGGCAAGGGCGCGGTGGACATCGGCTCCAGGCTCGAGCCGTTCGTCGACGACTGGCTGATCGAATCGGTGCAGGGAGTGGTTCTCAAGCTCCATCCGCCCGAGCGGTGCGAGACGGCGCTCGCGTTCGACGCTCCGTGGGAGGGTTCGGGCAGCGCCTACGTGACGGTGTTCAAGGACCGCGAGCGGTATCGGATGTACTACCGCGGCTCGTCGGCCGACCGTCCGCGGCAGGAGGTCACCTGCTGCGCCGAGAGCGAGGACGGCATCCACTGGAACAGGCCCGCGTTCGGCGCCTGCGAGTTCGAAGGATCGCGCGACAACAACATCGTCTGGACCGAAGTGGGATCCCACAATTTCATGCCCTTCCGGGATGCCAACCCGCACGCGTCCGAAGCGGAGCGCTACAAGGCGATCGGCGGCGGGTACCATGGCTTCGTCTCTCCCGACGGCATCCACTGGAAGAAAATCCGCGATGAGAAGATCATCGACCCGTTCGCCAAGTGCGTCGGGGACGGTGACTGGATCGGCCAGGCATTCTGGGATGCCGAGCAGGAACACTACGTGGCGTACGTCCGCGGGTGGCGCGGGTCGGACCCGATCCGGTTCCAGCACGAGTTGCCTGCCGAGCACGACGGCACGCTCTATCCGCTCTGTCACGTGCCCGACACGTACCGGCAGGTGCTTCGCTGCACGTCGGCGGACTTCATCGACTGGACGGAACCCGAGTTCATCAACTTCGGCGACACTCCGCCGGAGCACTTCTACACGAACGCGGTCACCCCCTACTTTCGGGCTCCGCACGTGTACCTGGCGTTCCCGAAGCGATTCGCTCCGGAACGCAAGAAGGTGGAAGAGCACGACAAGGAGGGCGTCTCCGACGCGGTGTTCCTGAGCAGCCGCGACGGTATGAACTTCGATCGACGGTTCATGGAAGCGTTCATTCGTCCCGGCCGCGACCGGCTGAACTGGACGCAGCGGAGCAACATGCCCGCGTGGGGCGTGGTGCCGACCGGTCCCGACGAGATCTCCATCTACTTCAGCGAGAACTACGACCATCCGACCGGCCGTCTGCGCCGCGCCAGGCTGCGGACCGACGGGTTCGTGTCCGTGCATGCGGACTACCGGGGAGGCGAGCTCGTGACCAGGCCCATCGTCTTTCGAGGCGGTGCCCTGATCCTGAACTACGCGACCTCCGCGGTCGGCAGCGTGCAGGCCGAGATTCAGGACGGCGGCGGTCAACCCATCCCTGGATACGCGCTTGAGGACGCGGCGGAGATCTACGGTGACGAGATCGAGCACGCGGTCGCGTGGAAGGGCGGATCGGATCTGGCCCGCCTGAGCGGCCGGCCGGTCCGTCTGCGGTTCGTGATGAAGGACGCCGACCTGTACTCGATCAGGTTCCGTTGACGCTCTGTGCCGTACGGACTCCGGGAGGCGAAGTGAACAGCGACTGGAGGGAGCCGTTCGAGCCGGACGAGCACACGGTGGCGCTCTACCACTTCGACGAAGGCTCCGGCGACGAGGCCCACGACGCCTGCGGCGATCCGGAGTTGACCCTGCGGGCCTACAAGGAAGCGCTGTGGGGCAGCCGGCCGGGCTTCGGCGCGACGGCGCGCTTCGATCGGCAGAATGCCCACCTTCTGGTCGGACCGGCGAACAACGACAAGCTGGAGCTGCGGACCTGCACGCGCGAATGGACCATCGAAGCCTGGGTCCGGTACACGGGCCCCGGTGGCAGGGACCGCGCGCGGAGCTGGCCGCCGGGACAGGGATACACCTTCGCCAACATCTGCGGCTCCGACGAGGAAGGATGCGCCCTGGCGGACGGGTACCGCCAGGGCTGGATCTTCTACCTGCGGACGGCCGAGACGGGTCCCCGGTCGACCCGTTCGGTAGGGCTCCTGCCCGGAGCCAGGTTCCTCGGTGCGCACAGGGGCAGAGATCCGAACAACGACGTGGGCACCGCGTTCTGGCCCGGGACCGCGCCCGGCTGGCTGCAGGAGGATCGCGGCCGCTTCCGGGACAGCGGCTGGCATCACGTGGCCTGGCAGTTCCGCTACCGGGACCAGACCGGGTTCCTGTATGTCGACGGCAGGATGATCCGGAAGGTTCAGCTCCCGGCTCCCGGGCGCGCTTCCACTCGGATCGTCGCCAACGACGCCGATCGGTGCGACATCCCCTTTCAGGTGGGCGGCTTTGTCCGTCCGGAGCATCGGGACGGCTGGGTCCCCGGAGACTTCGGCATGACCATGTACAACCTGGAAGGCGAGATCGACGAGCTGCGCATCTCGGACGTCATGCGCTACCCGGTGGCGGACCGCCTGAGCGTCATCCGGCAGAAGCTGCCCGAAGCCGGCCTGAACGTGCCTTATCAGGTTCGGCTGGGAACGGATGCCGGCGCCGGCATGGTCTCGTGGGAGCTGGCGGCGGGCAGCCTGCCTGCGGGATTGCGCGTGGACCCGTCCGAGGGGGTGATTCGCGGCACGCCGCAGCAAACGGTGGCAGAGCAGGAGATCGCCATTCGGGCTCGCGACGAGGAGCAAGCCACAGACGAGCACGTCTTCAGCCTTGCGGTGGTGCGCGGGCGGCTGGTCACCGAATCGCTGCCCCCGGCTTTCGCGGACGCTCCCTACAGCGTTGCGTTGACCGCCGAGCACATGGCCGGACCGTTGGCGTGGGAGGTCGTCCCGGGGACACTTCCGGAGGGCGTCAGCCTGGACGCAAAGACCGGGTGCCTGGACGGGACCGCGATCGAGGAAGGGTGGTCCCGACTGTCGGTGCGGGTGACCGACGCGAATGGGCTGCAGGATCGGGCGGAGCTCACGCTCAAGGTGCTGCCGGCAGCGCTGCGCGTGCTCGATGCCGACGAGCACACCGTGGCGCTGTACGACTGGCAGGGTCCGGGCGGACGCCTGATCCCCGAACGAGTGAGCGGCGATCCGGAGCTGGCGCTCACCTACACCAACATGGGCGGGGACCGGCGGGTGTGCTGGCCGGGCCGGGACGGGAGGTTCCCGCAGGAAACCGGGCACGGCGAGCACGGCTACGCGGTCGTGGGCCAGGGGAGGGAGAGCTATCCGAGGTTCGAGGGCAGCCACCAGCCGGATCCCCGGCTCGATCTGAAGACCTGCGCCGGGGAATGGACGGTGGAAGCCTGGGTGCGCCGGGGAGGTCCGTGGCAGGCGTTCGACGACGTGCCCCTGAAGCGGTTCGACTACGGCCACGTCTGCGGGACCTACGACAGCAGGGAGAGGGGGGTGTGGGAGCTGTATCTGTCAGATCTCAACGCTCCCGGCGGCGCGATGGCCCCGGGGGTGCACTTCCAGAGCCGCGACCACACGTGGAAGTACCTGCACCCCTGGATGCGGCCGAACGGCATGGTGGCCCCGCGGGA
>JAPOQV010000124.1 GCA_026710565.1 Spirochaetaceae bacterium
CACGGCGAGCACGGCTACGCGGTCGTGGGCCAGGGGCAGGAGAGCTATCCGAGGTTCGAGGGCAGCCACCAGCCGGATCCCCGGCTCGATCTGAAGACCTGCGCCGGGGAATGGACGGTGGAGGCTTGGGTGCGCCGGGGAGGTCCGTGGCAGGCGTTCGACGACGTGCCCCTGAAGCGGTTCGACTACGGCCACGTCTGCGGGACCTACGACAGCAGGGAGAGTGGGGTGTGGGAGCTGTATCTGTCAGATCTCAACGCTCCCGGCGGCGCGATGGCCCCGGGGGTGCACTTCCAGAGCCGCGACCACACGTGGAAGTACCTGCACCCCTGGATGCGGCCGAACGGCATGGTGGCCCCGCGGGAGGAGGCGGTTATCGACGACACGGAGTGGCACCACGTCGCCTGGCAGTACAGCTACGCCGAAGACCTGCATCAGCTCTTCCTGGACGGCAGGCCGATCTGGGAGATGCGCAGCCCCGACGGCCGCCGACTGGTCAACGATCGAGAGCACGACGCGCAGTTCAGCGTGTTCAGCCGCCTGACCGGTTACACCCGATACGGAGGCGGCTTCAACTACCTGGGCTGGGGCAATTTCTTCGGGCAGATCGGTGAGATTCGCATTTCCGACGTCCGGCGGTACGGTGGGAGGTAAGGGAATGAGCTCGGACTGGACCGGGCGCTTCGAGCCGGACCGGCACACCGTGGCGCTCTACCGGTTCGACGAGGGCGATGGCCGCGAGGCGCACGACGCCTGCGGTGACGCTGCGCTGACGCTCAACGCCAGGCAGGCGCTCTGGGGCCGCGCACCGAACGGCGGTGCGGCGGCCCGCTTCGAATCCGTCGTCGACGACGCCAACGTGTTCGTCGGCCCGCTCAACCACCCCAAGCTGATGTTGAAGCCCTGCACGCGGGAGTGGACGGTAGAAGCATGGATTCGCTACACGGGGCCATGGGGCGGCTTCGGCAGGTACGACGCCACCTATGCGCACCTGTGTGGGTCCTCCGAGGAGGGCTACCATCTCTCGCACATCGGGGTCCGCGGCGGCTTTCAGTTTCTGCTGGAAGGCGGCAGTGCTCCCGACGCCGGGCATGGACTGCTGCCGACCTCCCGTTACGAGGGGAACTTCGCGGGGAAGGACCCCAACTACGACGTGCACTACATGGCCGACCTCGAGCCGGCCCTTGCGGCAAAGGACGCGGACGGGATACGCGACGAGCGCTGGCATCACGTGGCCTGGCAGTTCCGCTTCCGCGACCAGCTCCACGTCCTGTTCGTGGACGGCACACCGGTGCGGCGCATTCAGCCCTATCGGAAGATCTTCAACGACACCGACGAGCACGTCGGCGTGCCTTTCATGGTGGGCGGGATCCTCTGCTGGAGCGATCCTCCCTGGGCCGGGAGAGGCAACTTCGTCGGGGAGATGTACGACCTGCGGATCTCCGACGTCATGCGCTACCCGGTCGCGGATCGACTCTCCATCGTCGGTGGGCCGGGGTTCTCGCCCTGTGACGTCTACGACGACGAATGCCTGCGTGCCGGCTACCGGTTCGGCACCGAAGCGCTCCCGTTCGCCGTCCCGGGCGTTCCATACCGCGTGCAGCTCGCTGCGGACGGCGCGGAGGGGAGCCTCAGGTGGGAGCTCTCCGACGGCCGGCTTCCGAACGGGCTGGAGCTGCGCGAAGACGGCATCGTCGAAGGCACGGTACGCGGGTACGTCGACCGGGACGCCCATTTCACGGTCACCGCCACCGACCAGGGAGGGCGGTGCGACAGCCATACCTTCGCCATCGGCATCCGCACGTGCACGATCACGACCGCAGCCTTGCCGCCCGCGTTCGTAGGGGCGGAATACCGACACCTGCTGGAGAGCAGATTTGCGGTGAAGCCCGTCACGTGGGAGGCGACTTCAGGAAGACCTCCCGCTGGGATCGTCCTGGAAGAAGCCTCCGGAGAACTGCAGGGCGTGCCGGTGGACCGCGGCACCTGCGAGTTCCGGGTGGCGGCCGCGGACTCCGCGGGTGCCACGGCGACACGAGGCCTGGCGATGCGGGTGCTTCCCGCGGAGCTGTATCGCATCGAGGCCGATGCGGATACCGTGTTCCTGTACGGCTGGCAGGACGAGGACCTGCTGTACGCCAGGGATGCCCTGGGGGACGAGGATCTGACCCTGACCTGTGTCGGCCGGCATGCGGACCGGCGGGTTGCCTGGCCTGGCCGGGAGGGAAGGTTTCCGCAGGATACCGGTCATGGCGAGCACGGCTGGGTGAGCCTGCAGACCGGTGACGACAAGCACAATCTGCGGACCTGCCGTGAGGCATGGACCGTCGAGGCATGGATCCGCCCCGGTGGCCCGGTGCAGGGATTCGGCGCCTCGCGGCCGTTCGATTTCGGACATGTCTGCGGTACGTATGACAGGTCGGAGAGCGGCGTGTGGGAGCTGTACATCTCCAACCACGACTCGCCTGACGGCAGTTGGGCGCCCGGCGTCCACTTCGCATGCGGACCGGAAGACGTTCTGAAGGACCTGCATCCGTGGAAACGGCCGGCCGGCATCGTGGGTGGTCACGAAGATGCGGGAATCCGGGACGATCAGTGGCATCACGTTGCCTGGCAGTACAGTTTTGCGGAAGACCTGCACCAGTTGTTCCTCGACGGTGCGCTGATATGGCAGATGCGCGCGCCGGATGGCATCAGGCTGGCCAATGAGCGCCGGCACGATGCGCAGTTCAGCGTCGGTACCAGGATCGACCGCTACGCCTATTGGTGCACGGACGCGGACGGCGCTCACCACCACCCCAACTATCTCGGATGGGGCAACTTCTTCGGCCAGATCGGCGAGATACGCGTGTCCGGCATCAGGCGCTACTGATCAGACAGGAGGCATCGGCATGAGCACCGATTGGACCCGGCCGTTCGAGCCGGACGAGCACACGGTTGCGCTCTATCACTTCGACGAGGGCGAGGGCGACCAGGCGCATGATGCCTGCGGCGATCCGGCGTTGACCCTGCGGGCCTACAAGAAGGCACTCTGGGGCAGGCGGCCGGGCTTCGGGTCCACGGCGCGCTTCGACCGGCAGAACGCCCACCTCCTGGTCGGACCTGCGAACAACGACAAGCTGGAGTTGCGGACCTGCACGAGCGAGTGGACCATCGAAGCCTGGGTGCGATACACGGGCCCCGGCGGGAAGGACCGCGCCCGGAGCTGGCCCCCCGGCAAGGGATATACCTGCGGCTTCATCTGCGCAACCGACGAGGAAGGATGTGCGTTGGCAGACGGGTATCGGCAAGGCTGGGCATTCTACCTGCACCAGACAAAGACCGAGGGGCTGAAGTGGACCCGCGAGGACGGGCTCATTCCCGGAGCCAGATTCATAGGATCGCTCCGAGGAAGAGACCCGAACCATGACACGAGCAGCAGCCTCATGCCCGAAAACCCGTTCGGCTGGCTGGAGGAGGACCGGGGACGCTTCTGCGACACGGAGTGGCATCACGTCGCCTGGCAATTCCGCTACCGGGATCAGACGAGCTTCCTTTTCGTCGACGGAAGGCTCGTCAGGAAAGCACAGCTCCCGGTCCCCGGTACCGCCTCGACTCGCATCATCGCGGGCGACGCCGAGCGGTGCGACATCCCGTTTCAGGTGGGTGGCTTTCTCCGTCCGGAGCACCGGGACGGCTGGGTCCCAGGGGACTTCGGCATGACCATGTTCAACCTGGAAGGCGAGATCGACGAGTTGCGCATCTCGAGGGTCATGCGCTACCCGGTGGCGGACAGACTGAGCATCATCCGCCAGAAGCTTCCCGAAGCCGGCCTGAATCTGCCCTATCAGGTTCCTCTGGGAACGGATGCGGCCGCCGGCAGGGTCTCGTGGGAGCTGGCGGCGGGCAACCTGCCTGCGGGCTTGAGCCTGGACCCGTCCGAGGGGGTGATTCGCGGCACGCCGGAGCAGCCGACGGCGGAGCAGGAGATCGCCATTCGGGCTCGCGATGGGGAGGACGCCACAGACGAGCACGTCTTCCGCCTTGCGGTGATGCGCGGGCGGCTGGTCACGGAGTCGCTGCCCCCGGCCTTCGCGGGTGCCGCCTACAGCGCCGCGCTGGCCGCCGAGCAGATGGCCAGGCCGCTGGCGTGGGAGGTCGTCTCGGGGACCCTG
>JAPOQV010000125.1 GCA_026710565.1 Spirochaetaceae bacterium
GCGTGTGCGAGTCGTGCGCGAGCGTCACGGCCGTCAATCCAAGCCGAGCTCGCGCAGCCGCTCCGGGTCGCCCAGGTGGAAGCCGCGTGCGACGAGCTCGCGCTGCAGCGGCTTCACGTCAAGCGCGCGTGGAGGCACGCCGGAACGAACCGCCATCGCCGCCGCCAGACCGCACACCTCGCCGAGCTGCAGCAGCGCCGGCCGCGCGCGCACGCTGCCGGGGTCGTGGCCGCGGCGCAGGTAGCCGGAGGCGCGGCCGGTCGCCATGAGACCGTCCAGCCCGCGCGGGATCAGCGTCCGGTACGGCGTGTCGAATCCCGCAGGCGCCCCGCCCCACTGGGGCTGAGCGGAGTGGGTGTTCACGAATACCACGTCGTCGAAGCGGCGGCCCTCGAACACGTCGTACGGGGTGATCGTGTACTCGGCGTCGATGTGCGGCCCGCCGCGCGATCCGAAGTAGGGAGCCGTGATCAGCAGGTACGCCTGCTCGAAGCCCGGCACGTGCGCACGGTAGAACTGTACGGTTTCGAACACGTGCTGCCGTATCTCCGTCTCGAGGCGGGCGTGCTGCCACATGTCGTCACGGCGGATCGCCCCGGCCAGGTTGATGCGGCTGCCGGCCAGGCCGCCGTCGAACGGCCCCTTCCAGATGTTCGGGGTGGTCAGGTGCACGTGCTCGTCCACGCTCTTGTACAGGCGGAAGGAGCCGTCCTGCCACGCGCGGCGGAGCAGCGGCACCATCGGCCGCTCGAACCTCTGCGTGCTGATCGGAAACTGTCCCATCTCATCGAGCCACCGCTCGTCCTCGTCCGACAGGGTCGCCGCTCCCTCGGCGAAGGCACGGAAGCGCGCGAAGTCGACGCCGCCGGCCACGAAGTAGATGGCGGTGTCGTTCCAGGGAACGTAGGCCGGGTCGAGCCGGTGCTTGCCGATCACCGGCCAGTTCGGGTCGGGCGCCTGGTCGGTCACCACCGGCACCCCGGCGCGGCGGCACACGTCCGCATCGGCCGAGGCATCGATGACCACGGTCGCCCGCAGCGCCACGCGGCCGCCCTTGCCCTCCACGAACAGGCCGGTCACCGCGCCGTCCTCGACGATCGGATCGGCCGCCCAGACGGGCAGCAGCAGGTCGACGCCGGCTTCCCGGGCCCACCTGGTTCCCAGGTACGGGATGATGTTGGTCTCGTCGGCATAGCGGTGTGCGGCCGGCAGCTTCAGCCGCTCCATGGCCTCCACCAGCTCCCGCGGGATGCCGGCGATGCCGCCGGGCAGCGTGACCGGGGCCTCCCCGGCGACGCTGCCGCCGACGATCATGGCCGGTCCCAGGTTGCCGCCGACCATACCGAACCGGTCCAGGACCACGGTGGAGGCCCCGGCGCGCCCGGCGGCGATGGCGGCGATCAGTCCGGACAGGCCGGCACCCACCACGGCAACGTCGTAGGTGCCGGCGACCGGAATCCGCCGGGCAGCCTCGACAACCGCGGGAGTACCGGTCCGGGTCGACTCGGCGGACGATGACGGATCCGAAGTCGGATGCAACCTCTTTGACACGGTTCTACCCCGGCGATAGCCTAACGTGCTTGCCGTGAGCACCACCACGGATCTCCAGATGGCAGCCGTGGCAGGCCGCCGGCGCGGCCTGCTCTACCACCTCAGGCGCGAGCCCGCGCTGTACCTGATGCTCGTCCCGGCGCTGGTCTACCTGGCGCTGTTCAAGTACCTGCCGATATACGGCGTCACCGTGGCGTTCCAGGAGTTCCGCATGGCGCGCGGCTACTTCGGCAGCCGCTGGGTCGGCTTCGACCACATCGTCCGTTTTCTCACCGACCCCTACGCGCCGCGCATCATCCGCAACACCGTCATCCTCAGCTTCCTGCTGCTGATGACCTTCCCTGCGCCGATCGCGCTGGCACTGCTGCTCAACGAGGTCGGCAGCGTCGGCTACAAGCGCACCGTCCAGACCATCTCCTACCTGCCCCACTTCATCTCCGTCGTCGTGGTGGTCGGCCTGCTGAAGATCTACTTCGCCTCCGACGGGCTGGTGAACGACATGATCGGCCGCCTCGGGGTCGAGCCGCAGCGCTTCTTCATAGATCCGCAGTGGTTCCGGCCGATGTACGTGCTGTCGGATGTCTGGCAGTCGGTGGGCTGGGGCTCGATCCTCTACCTGGCGGCGCTGAACAATGTCAATCCCGAACTGTATGAATCCGCGTACGTCGACGGCGCCAACCGCTGGGCGCGCATTTGGCACGTGACGCTGCCGGCCATGACCCCGGTGATCGTCATCGTGCTCATCTTCAGGATCGGCAACCTCATGGACGTCGGCTTCGAGAAGGTGTTCCTGATGTATACGGAGACCACGTACGAGGTTGCCGACGTCATCAAGACCTACACGTATCGGCGCGGGATCGAGGAGCTGCAGTTCAGCTATGCCGCGGCCGTGGGCCTGTTCGAGTCGGTGATCAACTTCTTCCTGATCATCGGCGCCAACTACCTGTCCAGGCGCGTTACCGGAAACAGCTTGTGGTAGCACCACCGGAACGCCGATGACCGGAACCGCGTCGTCCGCCCTCTACCGCTACGACAACCGCGGCGGCGCGCTGGTGTTCCGAGTGGCCAACGTGGTGCTGCTGGGCGGCGTGGCGCTGGCCATGCTCTATCCATTCGTCTACGTCGTGTCGGTGTCGGTCAGCGACCTGTCGGCCGTCGCGACCCGCGAGGTGCGCCTGCTGCCGATCGGGTTCGACCTGAACGCCTACCGGCGCATCTTCCGCAGCGACCTCATCCTCGGCTCCTACTGGAACACCATCTACTACACGACCGTGGGCGTCGCCGTGTCACTGACGCTGTTGGCGCTGACCGCCTATCCGCTGTCGATCCGCACCTTCTACGGCCGACGCGTGATCACGCTGCTGTTCGTGATCACCATGTTCTTCTCCGGAGGCTTCATCCCGCTGTTCCTGATCGTGCGCGGCCTGGGCTTCATGGACACGGTGTGGGCGCTGGCGGTCCCGGGGGCGATCGCGGTGTTCCACCTGATCATCGCCCGCACCCAGTTCGAGCAGATCCCCGACTCGCTGCGCGAATCGGCGAAGATGGACGGCGCCGGCCACTTCCGCATCCTGGCCGTGCTGTACCTGCCGCTGTCCCTGCCGATGTTCGCGACGCTGTTCCTGTTCATCTCCGTCGGTCACTGGAACAGCTTCTTCGCGCCGCTGATGTACATGCGCGAGCTGACCCGGCAGCCGCTGCAGGTGATCCTGAGGGAGATCCTGGTGCGCAACCAGCTCACCGGCATCGTCGGCGAATTCCAGAGCTTCGAATGGCGGCAGGAGGAATACGTGCCGGGAATGCAGCAGGCGCTGCGCGCCGGCGCGATCATCGTCAGCACCGGGCCGATCCTGCTGGTGTATCCGTTCATTCAACGGTACTTTGTCAAGGGTGCGCTGCTCGGCTCCCTGAAGGAGTAGAGCCGCGCATGCAACCCCGAGTTTCGGGGAATCATCAACGAAAGGAGTAGAGAGATGAAACGACTCCTCATCGCCCTATCGAGCGTTGCGATGCTGACCGCACTCGGCACCGCCGCCTGGTCGGAAGGCAGCTCGGAACAGGCAGCGGCACCGGCAGCCGACGACGTGGTTACCGTCACGCTGCTGCAGCGCCAGGATCCGCTTGCGGTCGGCGACTTCCGCACGCGCGGCCTGTACCAGGTGATCCTGGACCGGTTCGCGCTCGACATCGAAGCCCGGCTGATGGCGAACGAGCCGTTCCGCGAGCAGTTCAAGCTGATCATCGCGGCCGGCGACATGCCGGACATGCTGGCCGGCGTGAGCCGCACCACCATCGACGAGCTCAACCAGTGGGGGACCGACGGGCTGCTCTACCCGGTCGACACACTCATGCACGTGGCGCCGGAGCTGCAGCGCTTCTATGCGCAGTACCCGGACGCCGTGGACTTCAACACCGCGCCGGACGGGCACATGTACAACATCCCGGGCGGCTACGACACGCCGATCTTCTACCACGGCACGGCGGTACGGAAGGACCTGCTGGACTCGGTCGGCTTCGACATCGACGGCGTCAAGGACTTCGACGACTACATCGAGATGTATCGCGCGCTCATGGATGCCAACGACGGCAAGCCGGTGATGAGCACGCGGTCCGGCGTCGGCGGTCTGATGGCGCTGCCGATGAAGGCGGTCGGCCTGGACGGTCCTTCGACGATCTCCTTCGACGACGACGCCGACCGGTTCTTCTTCCCCTACACCTCGGATGCCGCCCGCTTTGCGGTCGGCTGGGTCCGCCAGCTTTACGACGAAGGCATCCTGCACCCGGACGCGCTGATCCACGGTGAGGACGACTGGGAGCCGGACATGGGCGAGCTGGTCTACCCCGCCCTGTTCCACGACTGCGTGTTCTGCTTCACCTACAACAACGAGGAGCGCTACAAGCGCGAGAATCCCGAGTCCACCTCGAACTTCGTCGCGGTGACGCCGCCGGAGTATCAGGGCGAGCTGCAGCCGTGGCGCAACCGCAGCGTCGGCACGGGACTGGAGATCATCTTCAACGCCGACATACCGGAGTGGAAGGCGGAGCGCGTGATGGGCATGCTGGACTGGTTCCGCGGCGAAGAAGGCCATGCCGTATCCCTGTTCGGCATCGAAGGCGAGGACTGGGTGCTGCTCGACGGCCTGCCGCGGCAGCTCTATGCCAGGGCCGGCAACGAGTACGTCTTTCCCGAGGAGTGGCAGTCCAAGGTCAAGAGCGCCGAGGAGTTCGAGGCGTGGAACGAGAACTGGGGCTACATCAAGTTCGCCGGCGACGTCGCGCAGAAGGCGTGGCAGCTCGGCAGCCAGCACCTGAAGAACGCGGACACCAACAAGTTCCTGAACGACTACGTGCCCAAGTACTCGCAGGTGTATGCCAAGTCTCCGGCCCCGCGGATCACCTTCAACGAGGAAGAGGCGGAGGAGATCGCGTCGCTGCGCAACGCCCTCAACACCGCCGCCTACGAGTGGGTGGCGAAGGCGATCGTCGGCCAGGTCGACATGGCCGAGTGGGACGCCTTCCAGGGCCAGCTCCAGGCACTGGGCCTGGAGCGCTACGAGGAGATCTACAACGCCGCGTACGCGCGCACCAAGTAGCACGCTTCTTCGCGCCGGCTCCGGCGTGTACGAGCCGGGTAGAGAGGGCGGCCCGCCGAGGGCCGCCCTTTTCATCGCAACGCACGGCAAGGCAACGGAGGCAGACGATGAGCGACGCACCGAGGAAGTACCTGTTCACGGACTTCCGCCACATCCGCTGCGGGGACGTGGTATGGCGTGATCCCGGCGGCCAGACGCTTGGCCGCCCGCCGGCGCCGCCGTTTCGCAGGCTCACGCCCGAAGCGCGCTTCCTGCCGTGGGGCGTGCGCCTGCAGGCGCAGCCGGCCGAGCAGCTCGGCCCGGACGACGGGCTGGCCAACTTCGAGGGCACCGTGATCCAGGAGGAAGGCCGCTACCGCTCATGGAAGCTCGCCATCCCCGAGGGGCCGGAGACGCTCGGCGGGGTCAGCGTGGTCTGCCGCGAGTCCCACGACGGGTTCGCCTGGCGGACGGCGGCCGACTGCCCGATCGACACCGGCGGGCAGTTCAAGCTGATGGGCTCGGGCTTCTTCCGCGACGACCATGGACCACCGGCGGAGCGCTACAAGGCGGTCTGGACCGCGCGTGCTCCCCGCGAGCAGTGGGAATCGCTCTACCGCGAGTACTGCACGGTCCACCCGCGCTACCGGGACTGGCGCATCCATCCGGCCCGCAAGGTGATGTGCGTGTACGGTGCGGTTTCCGCGGACGGCCTGCAGTGGGAGGCGCTCCCCGACCCGCTCCTGATCCACATGAGCGACACCGACAGCGCCATCTACTTCGACGAGCGCCTGGGCCGGTACGTGTTCTACACCCGTTGGTACAACGACGAGCGCCGCTCGGTCGGACGCACCGAGTCCGACGACTTCCGCCACTGGGACCCGGTCATGCCGTGCCTGGAGGTGCCGCTCGACAACCCCACGGTGGACATCTACACGAACGGCCGTACCAGCTATCCGGGCTTGCCGGACTACCACCTGATGTTCCCGATGTTCTACGAGCGCTGGACGCAGGAGTCGGACATCCGCCTGTACACCAGCACCGACGGGGTCATCTGGAAGGAGGTGCCGGGCGGCCCGGTGATCCGCCGCGGTCGGGCCGGGACCTGGGACGGGTACTTCCTGTACTCCTCGCGCAACCTGGTCGAGCTGCCCCAGGGACGCATCGGCGTCCCCTACGCCGGCACCCGCTACCCGCACAAGTACCCGCGCTGGCCGGAAGTGATCGACGACATCAGGGGCGGCTGGGCCGTGTGGCCTCGCGACCGGCTGTCCGCGCTGGTCGCCGACCGGCAGGGCGAGATCTTCACCTTTCCGATGCGGCCGGCGGGTCGCGAGCTGCGCCTCAACGTGCGCACCGGGGAAGCGGGAGAGGTCCGGGTGGGCCTGTTGCGCGCCGAGGGGCAGATCGCAGACGGCACCGACCGGCTGCCCGACCGCGAGGCCGTTCCCGTCGAGGGCCGCGGCGTCGACGACTGCGTGCGCATCAGCGGCGATCACGCCGCGGCCGTGGTGCGCTGGCGGACCGGCAACGACCTCGGCGTCGGGCCGGACGACTCGGTGATGCTGCACATCAGGCTGCGCGCCGCCGAGCTGTTCGCCTTCGAGTGGGTCTGACCCACCTCCGTTCGGCGCGGGCGGTGAGGGGCGCCACGTGGCTCGCGGCTTTCCTGGTGCTCGCCGCGTGCGGCGGCGGCAGGACGGGCGTGCTCGCCCCTGTGATCCCGGACGATCGGGCGGTCAGTCAGGCAGCGGTCACCGTTTCGATCGCTGCTGCCATCGACGACGACGTCACCGTCCACGACGCGGGTGGCGGCCGCCCGTTACGCCTGCGCGGCTACCGATCGAGCCTGGCCGCGGCGATCGCAGCACTGCTGCCCGACGCGATCACCGCATCCGGGAGCCCCGGCGCCGCGGATCAGGGCCTGCTCCTGTCGATCCGGGCGGCGGCTCCGGCGTTCGACTCGCGCGGCGACGGCAGCGTCACGCTCGACGTGGCGGTCGAGGTGTCGGCTCGGGGTGTTCCGATGGAACCGGCCGCATACCGCTGGCAGGAACGCGTCACGCCGGATCGCGAGCGGGGCGCCGACGCCTTCCGCGGCCTGGAGGTCGCCCTCGGCCGCATGGGAGCGTCCGTCCGCCAGATCGCGGACAGCACCGAACGGATCGCCGGCAACGCGGCCGCCGTCCCGATCGCTCAGACGGTCGTCTGGCTGGATGCCCCGCCGCCCTCGCTCGCGCGCGTGTCCCTGGGCATCGGGTCAGGCGTCGCTGTCCGGGTCGCGCGGATGGATGCCGACGACCGGCCCGACCTGCTGGTCCTGACCCGTCCCGCGAACGGCCGGGGCGAGCTGTTCGTGGTGTTCGATGCCGCGGACTGGAACGACGCGGGCGGCCCCGTGATCCCGGTGCCCGAAGGCCCGTCGACCTTCGTCGCGGTCGATCGCGAGGACGGATTGACCGACATCGTGTATCCGGCTCCGGACACGCCGTTCGTCATCGCTCTGCAGCAGGCGAAAGGCGGTCTGAGGCCGATCACGCTGCGTATGCCCCTGCCCGATGGCGCGGTCGACGGGACCGTCAGCGCCGGGTTCGCTCAGGATCTGGACGGTGACGGGCGACCCGACTACGGCTTCTGGTACGGCGGGCCGGCGGTGGTCGCCGCCATGCTGCGGCAGGGCCCGAGCCGGGAGGATCCCGCGCGGATAGTGCTGGGCGAGAGAATGTCGCGCGTGAACGCCGTGCTGGCCGAGGACCTGGATGGAGACGGCCGGCCGGAGATCGTGCTGGCCGGCCTGGGAAGGGCAGGCAGGGTCACGATCGTGCGCGACCACTTCGATCCCGGCGGTGTCCGGCGGATGCAGGAGCTTCCCACCCGCGGACAGGTGGTGCCCATGCTCCTGAGCGCGCGAACGAAGGACGGAACGCTGCTGTTCTCCGCCGTCGACGTCTCCGGGGGCAGCGCCGACCTCGCACTGGCCGACCTCGACGGGGACGGCCGCACGGACCTGATCAGCGCCGACGGCGCGGGCGGCACGCTGTCCGTCATGCGTGCGGAGGGCGCGGACGGGTTCGCCCTTGCCCCCATCTCGTTTCCGGCACCGGAAGGCACCGCGCTGGAGTCGCGAGCGGTCGAGACTACCGACCTGGACGGCGACGCGCTGCCGGACCTGGTCGTGCTGCTCACCGCCGGGACGCGGCGTCACGGTCTGCTGCATCCGGCCGACAGTTGGATCGCGGCCTTGCGCGGACGGGGCGACGGCGGCTTCGATCCGGCCTGGACGCTGCCGCTCGGCCAGGTGGCGTTCGACCTGGCGGTCGAGGACCTGGACGGCGACGGTCGCGAGGACTATCTCGTCACCGGGCGAAGCGACACGGCGCTGTACCTCACCGGCGCCGCCGGGCCGTAGCGCCCGGCGCCGATCAGGCCGCCCTGGTTTCCGGCGGCGTCACCCCGAGCTCACGAGCGGTGTTCGCGGTGCGCTCCCAGGTGGACGGCTCGATCGTGACCGCTTCGCCGTGCTCCGCCTCTGCGCGCGCCTCAGGCTCGCCCGGGTAGAGAATCTCGTCATGGCCTGCCATCAGCCGTGACGACTTCACGTGCGGGATGAGCCCACCCAGCTCGGCTCGATAGAAGTCCTCGCCACAGAAGGCGGCGGGGTCCAGGAACAGCGCCAGGAACCCGTTCGCCACCCGCTGCACCCCCATCCGGCTGCAGCCGGCACCGGTCAGCGCCCCTGCCAGCACCTCGCAGAACATCGCCAGGCTGTAGCCCTTGTGGCCGCCGAACGGCAGCAGCGCACCTTGCGTCCCTGTTTCTTGCGAGCGGTCGCCGTACGCGCGCGGATCCGTGGAAGGCTGGCCGGCGCCGTCGACCAGGTGGCCTGGTGCCAGCGGCTCGCCGCGCGCGACGGCGACCTGTACCTTGCCGGCCGCGACGGACGAGGTGGCGATGTCCATCATCATCGGCGGCCCGTCCGGCAGCGGGGCGCCTGCCGCCAGCGGATTGGCCGAGAGGCGGCGCTCGCAGCCGCCGTGCGGGGCGGTGACCAGCCCGCCGCCGTGCGTGTTGGTGAACGAGAAGCAGACCAGCCCGGCGTCGGCCGCCTGCTCCATGAACTCACCCATGCGCCCCAAGTGCGCCGCGCGCCGGATCGTGAGCACACAGTGCCCGCCGCGCGCCTTCTCGATCGCCCAGCCGGTGGCTACCCGGCCGACGTACTGGCCGAAGCCGAAGTGGCCGTCCACCTGCACCACGTGGGCTTCGTCGACGACCTGTTCCGGCTCCGACGCCGGAGTGATCCAGCCGTTGTCGATCCAGTCGCAGTACGGGGCCAGACGGATGAAGCCGTGCGAGTCGTGACCGCGCTGATTGGAGAGCACCAGCGACTCGGCAACGACTCGGGCGATGTGCACGGGCGTGCCCTTGGCCTGCAGCAGTTCGGAGACGTAGGCCCGCAACGCCGGAACCTCGATGGAAATCATGTCGGCCGGGAGTCTGTCGGATTGGCGCATCAGCGACAATCCAGCCGGGACGGTCTGGGGGCGCTATCCCGCGACGACCGCTTCAGGAGCCGTCGTCAGCTTCTCGGCGCCGTCCTCGGTGACGGCGTACGTGTTCTCGATACCGATCACGCCATATTCCGGGTCGGTGTACTTGGGCTCCAGCGCGATCACGTTGCCGGGCGCAAGCGGCCGGTCCGAGCGCGGACCGATCACCGGCAACTCGTTCACCTCCAGCCCCACTCCGTGACCGACGAAGCTCACCCGATAGCCCGGCGGCCCCATGAAGCCGTCGCCAAGCCCGGCGGAGTCGGCCTCCTCCATCGCCCTCCGGTAGATCTCCGAGGGCAGAACGCCGGGCTCCAGCCGGCTCTCCATACCATGCAGCAGGTCGCCGATCCGCTCAAGTATGGATTCCGCGCGGGCCGGGAACGAGCCGCGCACCGCCATGCGGGAGCAGTCCACGTGGTAGCCGGTGGTGCTCATCAGGAAGTCCAGGATGATCGGCACGTCGCGCCGGATCGGTGCGCGCGTGCCGCCGTGCGAAACCCAGGCGTGCGGGCCGCTGCCGCCGATCGGGAACATCGAGTTGCTCGGCACCGCGCCGTCGGGACCGCTCACCGCGATGCCGATGCCGGTCTCCGCGTCCAGGCCGCGCAGCCGCACCAGGCCGCAGTGGCCGAGCGTGCGCGCCTCGGCCTCGAGCCGCGCCTGCAGGTCATAGGGCGACACGTCCTCGGCCAGCAGCCGCCGCAGCGGGTCGCCGAACAGCAGCGGATGCAGGAGCGCGGCGTCCCGGAACTGGTCGAGCTCCCATCCGCTCTTGCGCGAGCGCGCGGACAGGAGCGCAGGCGAGCAGTCGACGATCTCCGCGTCGTCGCCGAACACCGCCCGGTAGGTCTGCCACAGTCCGACCGGCAGCACGTCGAGCTCCATGCCGATTCTCCACGGCGGATCGCCGCACAGGTCCCTGAGGTGGCCGGGAAGCTCCCGGAAACTGCGCAGCGGCGCGACATCGCGGATCGGGGAGTCGGCCTCCGCGGTCTCCCGCACCTTTCGCACGAGCAGACGCGGCGAGCCATCGGCCGGCAGCGCCAGGTGACACTGCTGGAGGGTGCCGCTCAGGTAGAACAGATCCGCCTTCTGCACGACCAGCAGCACGTCGATCGGCGGCTCCAGAGCGGTCAACTCGCCTTGAACCGCCCGCATGCGGCGCTCGACTTCGGACGCGGGGACACTCGGCATGGGCGGCTCAGCTTCGCGAGGGCTCGGTCATCTCCGCGCGCTTGCGGCGCGACAGCTCGGCCAGGTGTCCGTCGTTGGCCATGATCTGCTCCAGGTGCACCATGCGCTCGGGACCGGCGCTGCGCACCATGGCCTCGCCGTACACGCGGTCCAGCCAGAAGCGCGCGAAGCTGTCGATGCGCTCGCGCAACCCGTCCAGGCGCTCTTGCGGATAGCGGGCGTGGCAGTTGATGGTGAACATCCGGCGGCGCGGGCTGCCGCCGAAGGACGCGTGCTTGGTGTTGTGGTTGAAGCAGGCTACGTCCCCCGGCCGGGTCTCCAGCGCGTACGCCGGCACGTCCGGACCCTCGATCCCCCACAGCGACTCGCTCTCCCGGACCTGCTCCTGCAGTGCGTCGGCATAGGTGTCGCCGGGCCGGTGGCTGCCCGGTATGACCCGCAATGCCCCGGTGTCGCGCGTCAACGGGTCGAGATACAGGGCGATCTTGATCGAGCGCGGTCCGTCCACGTTCCAGCCGTCCGAGTGCCAATGCGTGTCGCCGGCATAGTAGTTGCCGTCGCTGCCGGCGTAGTTGAAGTCGTTGCCGAGCAGGTCGGCGGCGATGTCGTGGATGCGCGGATCGTCGATCAGCGCCGACAGCCGCTCGCTCTGGTCGATGAAGGGGACGATGCAGGAACGGCGCTCGCCGTCGTGGGGCCTCCCGTGATGGCCGCCGCCATGCCGGGCCCAAACTGCCTCGAACTCGTCGATGATGTCGTCGATGCAGTCGGCCAGCAGTCCCGGGAACTGCAGAAACCCGAAGTCGGCGAAGAACGCCAATTGCTGCTCGGTCAGTCGCGTCTGCGCCATGAACCCTCCCCGGTCCATCGCTGTGTACCACATCGCCCATTCACGATCAAACCTGCCGCATACCATGTGAACCAGCACGTAGACACGTAGAGACCTCTGTTGCCACCGGTGCCACGCCCGTGCTATCCGTGGCGGTTATTCGTAACGCATCTATTGAAGGAGGAGCGTGATGAGAACCGGATTCCTGTGTGCGCTGCTGTCCCTGACACCGCTGGCGGTATTCGCCGCGAGCCAGGGCGAGTCCGCCGATGCCGCGCCGGACCCCGTCGTCGTCATGACCTGGGAGAACGACGATGCCTCGCTGAGCATCCTGGGGCCGCAGCCGGTGATCGAGTACGTGGAGGAGCGGCTGAACATCGAGTTCGAGTGGCGCTTGGTGCCACTGTCCGAGCTCTCCCAGCAACTCTCCCTGATCATCGCCGGCGGCGGCGACATGCCCGACCTCTTCACTGCGACCCCGCAGGGGATCGCCGCGCAGGAGATGGCCCAGAAGGGCGTGGTCATCCCCTTCCAGGAGATGATCGACGCGGGGAGGATGCCGCTGGTCAAGGCCAAGCTGGCAAGGCCGGAATACCGGGGCTACCTCAACGAGATCAGCCACGAAGGGCAGATCATCAACCTCAACACCGTCACTCTCAAGGGGCCGCGCCAGCTCAAGTGGGTGCACTACATCCGCTCGGACTGGTACCCGGAGCTCGGCATCGCCGAGGATCCCAAGACCGTCGACGAGTTCGCCGACTACCTCAGAGCGGTGGTGTCCGGCGATCCGAACGGCAACGGCAAGGCTGACGAGATCGGCTGGACCAACTTCCTGTCGGCCGGCTTTCCGCGGATGTGGATGACCTCATTCGGCATCAACACGTTCAATCACTTCCCGTGGACGGACATCAACTACGGGGTGGAGGCAGGCAGCGAGGTCTACTTCGCACCGACCAGCGACCGCTACCGGGCGATGATCGACTGGATCGGCACCATGTATCGCGAGGGGCTGTTCGACCCCGACATCTTCAACGTCGATTCACCCAAGTTCAACACGAAGGCGGTCGAGAACACGGTCGGCGCCATCAACAACTGGCCGGTCAACGGCGCCAACCTGATCGGGCAACTGCGGCAGATCGACCCGGATGCGCTGTATCACATCCTTCCCGATCCGACCAGCTCCGTCTGGGACGGCAGCGACCGGGTCTACAGTACTTGGGGCACGGCGTTCTTCACGACCTATCTGGCCAAGGCCGGCAAGAACATCGATGCGGCCGTACGCGCCGTGGACTACATGCTCGGCGACACCGAGTTTCCGATCACCAGGGAGTTGGGCATCGAAGGGGTTCACTACGAGGTCGAGGACGGCATCTACAAGGTGATCGGCACCTGCGATCATTGCGGCAACCGGCCGTACGCCGAGCTTGCCTCAAGCGAGCGCATGACCGCCCTGGGATCACCCTTGGGCCGCCTGCCGGCAGAGGGGTACAGCATCCTGGACTCGCAGCGGATCGACACCGAACCGCTCTACGAGGACTTCCGCGCATTCGAGAATCTGGTCCGTGACAACGGCTGGGGCCACGACGTGCACATCGTCTGGTCGCTGGGCCAGGCCGACAAGGAGGTCGTCGGCGCCGCCCAGAAGGCGTTCGGAGACTTCGTCGCGGAGATGACCGCGAAGTTCATCACCGGCCAGGAATCGATGAGCGCATGGGACGACTACGTGGCACAGGTCAACAGCATCGCCGGCCCGCAGATCGAAGCCGCGCTGGCCGTAAACCAGGCGCACTTCGACCGCAAGGTGAAGGACATCTACTGACCGGCATCGAGTCACCGCTGTGAAAGTCATCCACGTCGATACCAACGAACCGATCGGCACCAGCA
>JAPOQV010000126.1 GCA_026710565.1 Spirochaetaceae bacterium
CCGTGTCCTCGAGCGCCAGAGCGCTCAGCGTCGGGTCGGTGGACGCGGGAGTCCCTGTCCCTTCGCGCAGCGACAGGGCGACGTCGGTGCCCGTGGACCAGCTCAGATCGGCGTTGGCCCACTGGAAGTTGCCGCCGGACTTCGAGGCGTCCTTCAGGGCAAAGGACTCGCCGTCGATGTCCAGCACCAGGACCGCGGTGGCCGCGGCGCTCGGGCCGGGATTGATCTGGAACTCCAATCGCCCGGTGGGACGGTCCCAGATCGTGTGGACCGCGAAGTCGGTGCCGTCGTAATCGAATTCGTCCTCGCTCAGCCTGTTGCTGTTGGTACAGTGCGAGCCCGACACGTTGTTGCCGCAGCCGTGCACGCTCGCGATGGTGACCGGCCGCAACGTCGCGCACCAGACGTCGTCGGTACTGGCGCAGAGCGCCTCGCCGTTCACGGCGATCATGAACGCGTCGGCGGCGCTCACCAGGTTGTTGTTGCGCCGCCGCGCGTCCTCAATGCTCCAGCGCATCGCGGCGCCGGAGTCCTGCGCGTTCGCGTCGGTCAGGCGCAGCTGAAAATCGCTGCCCTGGCTGCCCTTCCCCTCGAACACCACGAGGTAGTCGGTGTTCGCGTCGAGCATCGCGCCCGCCGGCGCGGTGAAGGTGTTCACCGCCACGTCGGTGTAGCTGGCCGGCGAGGTCAGGGTGTGCACCAGCGTGTCGGCGGCGCCGTTCGAATCCGCGGTGTAGATGTGGACGATCATCTCCTCGCCCGACTCGAGGTCCTCGTTGTGGACGAAGACCCCCACCGAATCGAGACGGAACCCGCCCGCGCTCGGCCCGGTGGTGAACCCCTGGGTGCTGATCTTGTCGTGGTCGCCGACGCCGAGGAATTCGCTCGCGCTCGTCGACTGGCCGGTGTTGCTGACCAGCGCGGTGGTCTGCGCCTGGGCGGGTGCGGCGAACAGGGCCGCGAAGGCCACGAGCAGGCCCGCCGCGAGGGCGGTTGCAGCGAACGGCCGGGCGCGCTGGCGGAAAGGGCGAGCCGGGTCGGGTCGGCCGGAGAAACGCGGCGGGCCGGGCGGCGGCGCGCCCGCGCCGGACCATCCGAGCGGCATACCGTCAGGCGAAATCCTTCGCAGCGCGCGGGAGGTCTCCGCCGACGGGAGCCGGCCGGCGCGGCCGCTCGCCGGCATGCACCGCAACAACCTGCGCGCACGACCGCATATCCAGAGGTCGAGATCCCGTATGGCCAATCCGAACTCCCATGTGCCTCTCGATAACGTGTGTTATCGGGCGTCAGAACATCGAATTCGCCCTCACCGGCGGTGGCCGCAGGGTGGCTCTGCTATGCGGGGAGGATACTAAGAAGCGCCGAAACAGGATTCAATGTGTTGCTTCACCGTCTGTTGTCGCTTTCTGGTGGGCACGATGCGCGTCGCAATCCTCTCCAGCGCCCGGTTGCCAACCTGCCTGTCGTGCCCAATGGACGTGCGATAACAACTCACCGACATTCGCCGGCCCTGGCACAAACTCGCCGGCAGGAGGGCAGCTCGCGCCGCCGCGCGGACATCGATGGCACGCCACTGCGCCCCTATTCACAATGCTGCTGACGGGCAAGCTGCGCGGCGCAGCTTCGCCGTGCGAGGAGGCGCTCACCAGAGCGGTTGACCATCGCGGTGGTCTTCCACCGTCCCGCGTGCAAGATGGCCGCCATGCCGATGCCTTCGGCGACCATGTCCTGCGCCGCCCCCACCCGGGTGCTGTGCCCGGAGATGCGCTTGACCAAGGCCTCTGGCAGTTCTGCGACGCGCGCCATGCGCTTGAAGATGCGCGCGACATGGCACGCGTCGAGCCCCTCGCCGACGACGCCCCGGCAGAGCGAGCCAAACACCCTGCCTTCACCGACGCCGCTTCGCTCGAGCCACTCGCGCACCAGCGACATGGAGTCGCGCGCGACGTAGACCATCGCGCCGCGTCCCTCGGGGTCGGCCTTGGCGCGGCGCACCAGCACCGTCGCCGAGCCGTCCGCATCCTCCAGGATGTCGGAGACTAGCAGCGCGACCAGCTCGCCCGGGCGCAGCAGCGTGTCGTAGGCGACCGCGAGCAGCGCGCGGTTGGGCACGTCGATGAGGCCGTCGCCCGGCACCGCGAGCAGGCGCTCGCGCAGCGCCC
>JAPOQV010000127.1 GCA_026710565.1 Spirochaetaceae bacterium
AGTGCGGCGTGATCCTCTCGGACGACGGCGGCCGCACGCTGCGCTACCGGCAGGTCGGCTACGAGCCCGATCCGGCGATCCGCAAGGACCCGGAGGTGATGGCCGGCTTCAACGAGCAGACCCTGTTCGCCGCCCCGGACGGCACGCTGGTCTCGGTCATCCGTGGCCGCGACCACCTGGGCGGCATCCCCGGCTCCAACCCGCGCTCCAGCGACTGCCTGTTCTTCCGCGCGGAGTCCGGCGACCGAGGCGAGACGTGGTCGAAGCCCGAGCCGACCGACTTGGCCGGAACCGGCGCGCCGACCGACGGCTTGGCGCTGCCCGACGGCTCCCTGGTCCTGCCGGCCCGCCTGCCGTCGCACTGGAGCCGCCACCGTGGCCACTCATTCTGCGGGATGCACATGGCGCACAGCTTCGACCGGGGCCGCACCTGGAGCACCGACCTCCTGTTCGACCGAACCCCGGACGGCGAGCCGTTCGACAACTACTACAACGCCATGAACGGCACCTTCGTCCCCCTCGGCGAAGCGGAGGCGATGTACGTGTTCGGCCACTTCCGTCCCGGCTCCCCGACCGGCCACCGCGCCTACGCCGTCCACCTCCGCTGGGACTGACGCGCGCGCTTCAGCCGCCGTCGGATCTGGTCACGCAACAGTTGATATGCCGTGGCTAAGCAGTACGAGAGCGACGCGTTAGCGGCGGCTCACGAGACGGCGCTGGGTCTGACGGAGGCGGGCGTTATGGTGACTCGAACCATGAAGGTGTTCGACGAGATGTGCCTGACGCCGGTCGAGGAGATGGCGCCGGAGCGAATCCGAGAGATCTGTCTACGGGAGAATGCGAGCCAAGCGGTGTTCGCCCGCTACCTCAACGTGACGACAGGCCTGGTAAGCCAGTGGGAGCGTGGCGTGAAGCGGCCGCGCGGCGCTTCGTTGAAGCTCCTGACATTGGTCGCGAAGAAGGGTCTCGGGGCGGTCGCCTGACAGACTCGGTTGCACGTCGGAGGAGATCGAACTCCGGGACGGCCAGGTACGCGCCGATGTCCGCCGGCCCTTCCTGACCGAGCAGTTCATCGCTCCCCGCATCTCCCTGGCGGCCGGCCGGCTGGTGTTCACCATGTGGGGATCGGCCGTGCGCACCGACAACTGGCAGTGCGGCGTGCTCCTCTCGGACGACGGCGGCCGCACGCTCCGCTGCCGGCAGGTCGGCTACGAGCCCGATCCGGCGATCCGCAAGGACCCGGAGGTGACGGCCGGCTTCAACGACCGTCGGGGAAGCGCGCCCCGTTCCCGCGCCCAGTCGCCGATGACCGCCGGATCGATGGCGACCCCGCCCAGTTGGTGACCCACGGACGGACTATCCGTCAGCGGCTTATCTGCAAACGCCGGATCTCTTTGTCAGGTCTATTCCTGGCAAGGTCGTGAGCCGACTGCAGATTGAGCCAGAACTGCGGTGTCGTCCCGAACGCGTCCGAAAAGAGCCACGCCATCTCGGCATTGACTCCTCTCCTACCTGCTATGACTTCGTCGACCTGCTGCATGGGCACGCCTATGTGCTCGGCAAAAGACGCCCGGGGCATGTCCATCGGCTTGAGAAACTCCTTAAGCAGGATTTCGCCGGGGTGAATCGGTATCCGATTCTCAGGGATCATCGGGTTCTCCTAATGGTAATCGGTCAAGGAAACATGCTCCGCAGCTCCGTCCCTCCAGGTTCCGCAAGTCGTGAGCAGCCTCGAGCATGTCCAGTTTCCTGATGGCACTACCTACTATCGCGGCGGGAAAACGTCGCGCTCTCCCGGTGTTCCTACGGTGAAAGATGTGCTCTGTAGCGCTGTCTCCAAAGGACCCGATCATCTACTACGCAACTATAGCATGACACCAACGAGATCCCACCCGTTGAGCAGACGCGTCACCTGTTTCCAACCGAAAGGACTTCCACCCGCGCCGTCGTCGGCCAGCGACCTCCGGCATGTCCAGGAGCTCCAGAGTGAGCCCGATTTGTGCATCCGCCTCGAAGTAGTCGAAACGGCCGTTGCGGTCGATGCCCAGGATCGGCCCGCCCTGGATTTGCGGATAGCCGAGTCCCTCCAGGTACCGGTAGGCCGCGGCGTATTGGTCCGCGGCCAGGTACGCGCCGATGTGGTCGAGGCCGCCGGCGGGCTGATCGGCCAGCTACTCGCTGTAGATGGTTCTGCCGCCGCCGGGGAGGGGCACGATGATTTCCACGTCCCAGGTCCCGCTCGCCATGCAGACCTCGAGCGCCTAGTGCTCGGCGGGGCGCCCCGGTAGGTGACCCCTTCCCAGTCGCCGCTGTCGACGTGGTAGACCTTGAACGGTCCGAAGCCGACGGCACTCAGGCGATCCATCATCGTCTTCGCGTCCGGTGCGACGAAACGGAGTTGTTTCCAGTTGCCCAGTGACCCGATGCCGGCGTCAAGCGGGACCATGCGTTACCTCCATGGCCCGATCGCATCAGGCCATGCCCGGCAGCAGCGCACCGACGCACGGGCAGGAGATCAGGTTGGCCGAGGGGAACTTGCTGAGCTGCCGCACGCCGTCCTGGGTGATCACGAACTGTTCCTCGATGCGGGCGGCGTCGTTGCCCCGGCCGCAGTAGGTCTCGAATGCCATCACCATGTTCTCCTCGATGATCTCGGGGTGGTCGAAGGAGAAGAAGCGGATGATCACCGGCTTGCCCCAGTGGGTGATGCCGATGCCGTGCGCGACCTGCAGGGCGAACGCCTCGGCCTCGCTCGACAGCCCCAGGTCCTCGTGCGAGGGCCACACCTCGGCGATCTCCGCCGTGCTGACACCGGGTTTCACCTTGGCGACCGCGTCGAACAGCCAGCCAGTCGTAGGACCGCTGGTACACGTCCAGTTGCACCGAGGACGGCGTGCCGACCACGAACGTCTGGTAGTAGCAGGTCTTGTAGCCGTTGAACACGCTCACGACGTCGATGTAGAGCATGTCGCCGATCGCTGCAACCTCCAGGTGCGCCGCCGGCGCCCGCTCCGTGCGCCGGGTGGCCGTGTGCAGGTGGCCCCGCTCCGGCAGGTCGGTGTGCACCTGCAGCGGCGGGACGCCGGGTCGAGAACAGCAGGTTCACAGCCATGCCAAGGGTGCTCCTCGGTGATGCCCTCGCGGAACGCGGCCCACAGGCACTGGATGCCGCCCTGGATGATGTCCAAGACGCCGAAGCGCGAGCGGCCGTAGCGGTCGTTACCGCCGGGAATCCCCAGCCGCCGTGCTCGTCATCGCGTCATCGGGCACCTGCGGCAGCGGGTTCCTGGGGTCGTCCGCCGGCCGGCGGTATGCAGTGGGCGGCGAACGGGAGCGTGCCGTGTAGCAGGGGCCGCCTCGATCCGGTGGGCGATAGAGGCCGCGCTCGTCCGTTATGGCCGGCAGTGTGTCGAGGGCCCCGCCGACAATGTGGGTGAGATCTTCCGCGATGTACCGGTCGTCGCCGAGGGCGACCGCGGCCGCCGCGTCCAGCTCCGCCAGCGGCGCTCGCGGTAGCCCATGGCGCGCGCGATGCGTTCGCGCAGATCCAAAGCTTGCTGCCGATCTCTCCTCGCTCTTCGCCAGTTCGACCCAACGCTCCTATCTTTCTACCTGCGGCGGTCCCAACGCGAGTCGGTCACGCGCTCGATTCAAGTCTGTCATGTGCTCGCTTCCGCGACGATGTCGCGAAACCGAGCAAAACTGCGCGAACGATTGCGGCCCACGTCGATACGTGCCGCGACGGCCCGTGCCGCTTCGATCTTGCGCAGTCCTGTCTTGAAGTATCCATGCTGTTGCATGATCCGTTCAAACGCCTCCCACGTTCCGCCGCGGATCGCATCAGGAATCCGATAGCGCGCCTTTTGACTCACGGTAAGCGGCAATCTTGGATACGCTTCGCGGACGGCCTCCCAGTCGCCGAAGTACCAAGCCTCAAGCTCCTCGATCACGACTCGGTTAACTACCTGCCAAGGGTCGCCTCCTGCACTCGTGCGCGTGATCAGCCCTGACTCCACGGCGATGTTCTCCAGGCACTCCTTGAGCTGGTGGCAATCGCCGTCGTCTCGATCAACCAGCACAACAAGACGCCAGTCGGAGGGCAACCAGCGCCGATAGCCACGCAGACGCACGGGCAAATTGCTCAAGAGATCGCGCTTGCCTTCGAACGCATGGACTTCATAGGTCCGATCCGCGGGCAGCAACCGCGGAAGCAGGGTACTGAGAAACGCCTCCATCGACGGTTCTTCTACTAGCAACACGAGATGGCGCACGGTCCTATCCGTCGGGCCGGTCAAGCGGCGTTCCCTGTGCGACCAGTGGGTCCCCTACGCCGAAGTGTCCTTCCATCCAAAGCGATCCAAGGCTTGCGCCCTCTTCCATGAACTCGCGTACGCCGCGGACATCGGCAACGCGACGCGTTCGGGTGCAGCCCTCATCATCTCGCCACAGAACTCGCACCTCTTCGGGCCGAAGCGCACTAAGGAAGAACGGCGAATGGGTCGTGACGAGCAACTGGGTGCGCTCACAGGCGGCACGGCACTCCTCGGCCAACCCCGGCAGTAGACGCGGATGAAGAAAGTTCTCGGGCTCCTCTATGCCGATGAAGGCAGGTGGGTCCGGGTCGTAGATCAGAGTCAGGTAAGCCAGCATCTTCAACGTTCCGTCGGAAGCAAAACGCGCTAACACCGGACTATCGAACGGTGCGTCTTTGATCTGTAGCAGTAAGCGGCCGTCCGCCATGGTATCGGCTCTTATGCTCTCGATGCGCGGCACGCGCTCGCGTAGTGCGACGAAGATGCGTTCAAGCCGCTCTGGATGTCTCTCGGCCAGGTGCTGAATAACGTTGGCCAAATTGTCACCGGTCTTGGTCAGGCGTTCGTGAGGTCCCGCCTCCGGTTGGCCACGGGCGCTGTCGGCCGAGAGGTAAGAAACATGCCAACCCATAATGAAGTCTCGGAGCGCCGTCACGCGAGGATGTTCGTGGAACTGCCCAAGAGCGTTCACTGCCAAGAGATCGGGTGAACTGAGTGGAATCTCGACTCTCTGGTCCTCCGCGTCCGGCGCTTCCCCGCTAACCGCTCGACCCTCCCCCTCTCGGTATTCAAGAAACCGAAACGGCGCTCCGTAGCTACGACGCTTCCACCTCAGCCACTCGTGTGCGACCACCGGCGCGCCCTCGCGCTCATCCACCGACAGATGGTAGGTAATCACCGGCGTCTTCGGTCGCTCACGGTACTTGATCTCAATCATCACCGGCCCCTCGGCCCCCCGCGTCTTGAGCTCCCTCGCGCGCCCGCGTCGATCCCATGCACGACGAAGGCCAGACTCGAAGCATTCCGCAAGAAACGCGAACACATCGAATACCGTTGACTTTCCGCTGCCGTTAGGCCCGAGCAATACCGTCATCGGCGTCAAATCCTTGAGGTCGACAGACCGCAGAGCGCGAAAGTTCCGTACCTGCAGGCGCTCGATACGAGCTGGGGGGGGCGCGGAATGCGAATTCACGACTCGACCTTCTGTATGTACGTATCATTGTGCGCTTCCAGCATGTTCATCCTCACCGCAGTATACCCTACCTCCGGTATCAGCAGGTATTTATTTGTCAACCTGCAGGCCCGGCGCCGCCAAGCGTAGCACGTGCCCCCGGCGCGCAGACTGAGAGCTTCGCCGCCCCGGACGGCACGCTGGTCTCGGTCATCCGCGGCCGCGACCATCTGGGCGGCATCCCCGGCTCCAATCCTCGCTCCAGCGACTGCCTGTTCTTCCAGGCCATGTCCCGCGACCGTGGCGAGACGTGGTCGGACCCGGAGCCGGCCGATCTGCCCGGCACCGGAGCGCCGGCTGGCGGCCTGGCGCTACCGGACGGCTCCCTGGTCCTGCCAGCCCGCCGGCCGTCGCACTGGAGCCGCCACCGCGGCCACTCGTTCTGCGGGATGCACATGGCGCGCAGCTTCGACCGGGGCCGCACCTGGAGCACCGACCTCCTGTTCGACCGCACCCCTGACGGCGAGCCGTTCGACAACTACTACAACGCCATGAACGGCACCTTCGTCCCACTCGGCGATGCGGAGGGGATGTACGTGTTCGGCCACTTCCGCCCCGGCTCCCCGACCGGCCACCGCGCCTACGCCGTCCACCTCCGCTGGGACTGAAGCGCGCGCTTCAGCCGCCGTCGGATCTGGTCACGCAACAGGTGACATGCCATGGCTAAGCAGTACGAGAGCGACGCGTTAGCGGCGGCTCACGAGACGGCGCTGGGTCTTACAGGCCTGGTAAGCCAGTGGGAACGTGGCGTGAAGCGGCCGCGCGGCGCTGCGCTGAAGCTCCTGACGTTGGTCGCGAAGAAAGGTCTCGGGGCGGTCGCCTGACGGACTCGAGGGATACGTGACACTCGACTCGGTACAGATCGAGTTTCAGTGAGCGATCGCGAAACTCATCGCAGCTTGGTCGGGGATCTGATAGGGTCCGGGAGTGAGTACCGCCGCCGGCCTCCCTCTGGATTTCTGGCGCTCCTTCATGCGCTGGGACTAGCCGCGCAACCCCAACGTCGTCCGCTGGTGTTGTATCCCGAGTTAGCTCATCGAGAAAGCAGGTGATTAGGTCAGAATGATCCGCTGACGGATCGGCTGGGAAGAGGGACGAATGCGGTCTGGGCTCTGAGGGTCACAGGGCGCGGAGGCCAGCGTCTGGCAACGCCGCGGACACGGTATCCTTGGAGGACAAACCGTAAGGAGAAAAAGGCCCGCGCGGGGGGACAACCCGCCGGGCCATGGCCGATGCAGCTTCGCTACCAAACGGGGCTCACCGGCGAGCAGGACGTTAGCGACGAAGCGTGGCGCGAGGCAAGGCTCGGCCGGGGTCCCAATACTCCACGC
>JAPOQV010000128.1 GCA_026710565.1 Spirochaetaceae bacterium
AAGGGGCGCGATTATGTGAAGTCTTGGCTACTGCCGCTACGGGCTACAGCCGCATGAAACCCATCAGACGACCCATCCCTGCCAGTCGCTTCGCATAATCCCGGACTTCACATAACAAGCGTTATGTGAAGCTTCGCATAACGACTACTCTGTGGAGTCCATCACCGCCATCGGCACGCGCCTCATGGCTCAGGGCGCACTCCTGAAGGATGAGCCGTGCAGCCGCCCGCGTCACCCTCCCGGGGTCTCGCCCACACGAAACCCGCCCGGCGCTCGGCGTCGTCGCCGGAGGGCCGCTCAGTCAGGCCACCACCGTATCACGCCGGCTGAGGATTACCCCGTCGACGGCGCCTCCTGTAGCCGGGCCTTGCCCGCCAGGGCCTGATCCTTGATCGGAAGGTGCACGACCGCCGCGGCAACGCCCAGCACGATCGCGGCGATCCACACCGGGTCGTACGAGCCGGTGGCGTCGTAGATACGGCCGCCGAGCCATACGCCCAGGAAGCTGCCGACCTGGTGGGACAGGAAGACGATCCCGTACAGCGACGACAGGTGACGCGTGCCGAAGATCTGCGCCACCGTCCCGCTGGTCAGCGGTACGGTCGCCAGCCACAGGAAGCCGATGACGGCCGAGAACACCAGCGCCGTGGCGCCGGTGACCGGGACGATCAGGAAACCGGTGATCGCCAAGGCGCGCGCGAAGTACAGCAGGCTCAGCAGCCGCTTCTTGCGGAAGCGATCTCCCAGCCGGCCGAACAGAAACGAGCCGAGCATGTTGAACAGCCCGATGAGCGACAGCGCGGTGGCGCCGATCATCTGGGCCACGCCGTGATCGACCAGGAAGGACGGCAGATGGGTGGCGACGAACGCGACGTGGAACCCGCAGACGAAGAACCCCGCGGTCAGCAGCAGATAGCCGGAGTGCGTGCCGGCACGGCGGAGCACGGCGCCGAAACTCGCCTCGTCCCGATCCCCGGACGCCGCGTCCGAACGGGCCGAGGCCGGCGAGCGGACCGGGAAGCCGATCGCGAACAACACGACTACTCCGACCGCAAGCGCGGCATATAACAGCGTCGCCTGCCACTGGACGGCGCCGATCAGCCACTGCATGCCCGGCACCACCGCGAAGGTCCCGAACGATCCGGCAGCGGTGATGACGCCGAAGGCCGTCCCCCGCTGCTTCTCCGGCACCACCTGCGCCACGGCGCCGAGGACCACCACGTACGAGGTCGCGCTGAGCGCCAGGCCGACCATCACTCCGAGCCCCAGGTACAGCGTGGCGGTCGAGGCGGCCAGTGACAGCAGCGCCAACCCCGCCGCATACACGGCGGCGCCGGCCGCGACCACCCAGCGGGGACCGATCCGGTCGGCGAGCATCCCGGCCAGCGGCAGCCCGAACATGATGTTCTGCACCGCCATCGACAGGCTGAACGTCTCGCGCCCGGTAGACAGGGTGGAGGTGATCGGCTGCAGGAACAGCCCGAACGACTGACGGGCTCCCATCGCGATGGCCACCGTGAGGGCGCCGAACAGAATGACCAGCGCGGGACGCTTCATGACGACCCCGAGCATACCGGACCGACCGAACCTCGTGGCCTGGAAGAAGGCATGACTGTCTTCGCCAGCGCCCCGCCGTGCGGGCATCTGGTCGGGACGACCTTTGACGGTATGATGGTATTGTGAAAGTCAAGACATCCGTAACACTTTCGGAAGAGCTTCTGCACGCGATCTCCGACGAAGTGGACCGGAGAAACCGCTCCGCGTTCATCGAGGAGGCATCGTGGACCTTGTTGCGAGCACGTCGACGCGCGGCACGGGACCGGCAAGAGCTCGCGGCGATCGCTGCTCATGCGGAAGAGCTGAACCGAGAGGCGCATGACGTGCTGGAGTATCAGGACAGCCCGTGAACCGCGGGGACATCTATCTGGTCAGGCATCCCAACCGCCGCGATCCCAAACGACGGCGGCCATTCGTCGTCGTCAGCCGCCACCTTGCAATTCAGTCGAGGTTCGCGACCGTGATCTGCGCCCCCATCTTCACGACGGGGGCCGGAATCTCTACGCAGATCTCCGTCGGGATCAACGAGGGGCTGAAGCACGAGAGCTCCGTCCATTGCGACGAACTCGTCAGCCTTCCGAAGACCATGCTCACCGACTACGTGGGCTCGCTGTCGGGCGTGAAGATCGAAGAACTGAACGAAGGCGTGCGAGTGGCCCTGGCACTGGAGGGGTGAACGCAGTTCACGCCGCGGGGTACATCGGATAGAAGTCGCTCTGCGGGGTGACGCTGGTGATCTCGTCGCCGCGCCAGTGGTACTCCACCTCCACCTCGCCGACCCGTTCGCGGCTGGTGCGGCGCGGCAGCGCGTAGCGGAGTTCCACGGGAGCCGGGCCGCAACTCGGCACGAACGCGAAGTCGCCCACCAGGCGCAGCGGTACCGGCTCCCCCCCCCCCGGCAGGCGCAGCGGCTCGCGCGGGGGCCCGCGGGGGACCCCGAGGCGCCCGGTGGCCGCCCCCCCCCGCCCGCCCCGCCTGCCCGCCCCCCCCCCCCCCCCCCCCGCCGGGGGGC
>JAPOQV010000129.1 GCA_026710565.1 Spirochaetaceae bacterium
GGGCCCCTTTGCGTGCGGGCCCGGGGCCCCCCGGCCTCCCCCCGGAACTCCACCCCCCGGGAGCCCTCCGGGCCCCCCGAGCCGCTGGCTCGGCCGGAGTGCCACGAGCCGCTGTTCCACCTCACCGAGCGCTTGGGTGCGGCCGGCGGACGGGCGGCACGGGAGCTGGGATGCCGGGGGTTCTTTGCCGGCGTCGACACCGACGCGTGGGGGTACGCGGCGGTGTACGGAGAACCGGTCTGGGGGATGTGGCTGATGGGCGCAGCCTGGTGCGCCCAGCACATGATCGACCACTACCGCTACACGCTGGACCGGGCGTTCCTGTCGGAGCGCGCCTATCCCGTGCTCAGGGAATGTTCGCTGTTCCTGCTCGACTGGCTCGCGGTGGACGCGGATGACGGCTCGCTGGTGTCCGGACCGGGCGTGTCGCCGGAGAACCAGTTCCTCGACGCGAGCGGCCGCGCCTGCAGCCTGTCGATGGGCTGCGCGTCCGACCAGGAAACCATCTGGCACACCTTCGACGGCTTCATCGAGGCCGCCGAAGCCCTGGAGATCGACGACGGCCTGCTGCACCAGGTCCGTGCGGCACGCGACCGCCTGGCGCTGCCGGCGGTCGGAGGCGACGGCAGGATCCGCGAGTGGCGTCACGAACCCGCGGAGGCGGAGCCCGGCCACCGCCATGTCTCCCACCTGTACGGGCTGATGCCCGGCTACCGGGTGCAGCCCGACCGCAATCCGGAGCTGGCGCGGGCGGCGCTGCGTTCCGTCGAGCACCGGCTGCGCCACGACTACGACGCGCAGGGCTGGAGCCTGGGCTGGATCGCGGCCATCCTGGCACGGCTCCGCCTGGGCGATCGCGCGCTGGAGCTGATCGAGCGGTCGTTCGCCCGCAAGCTCTATCCGAACCTGTTCGTGGACGCCCACGGACAGGTCCAGGTCGGCGACATGATGGGCGTCGCCGCCGCGATCACGGAGATGCTGCTGCAGAGCCACGCCGGCGTCATCCACCTGCTGCCGGCGCTGCCGGCCGCGTGGGCCGACGGCTCCTTCCGCGGCTTCCGCGCACGCGGCGCCTGCTCGGTGGACGCCCGCTGGCGCGACGGCGTTCTGATCGAGGCGGTGGTACGGGCGGACGTCGACGGCCGGTGCCGCGTCCGTTACGGCAGCAACGTCCGTGATCTGGAGACCCGAGCAGGCGGCAGCTACACCCTGCGCTTTCGCGCCGACGCGGCGTCGCGGGTCAGTCGATCGTCGTGACCTCGGTCGCGGTCGCGGGGTCCCACTCCACCCTCCGCTCCGCCTGATACGGCGACGGCTGCCAGTCGTTGCCCTGGAAGGTCACCCGGCTGGACAGCTCCACCCAGATGGAGCCCCGTTCGGGATTGTTCTGCGCACGCGGGGTGGGATTGCTGAACGTGTTGCCACGCACCGTCACGTCTCGCGCTGAGCTGACGATCATGGCCCTGCGCGGGTAGTCGACGAAGCGGTTGTTCTCGAAGACGAGGTCCCCGAAGATCGGGTAAGCGGTGCGATAGAGAGAGCCCGAGTCGCCGAGGGTGCTGGTGGGGTTCGGGGAACCGTGCTGGGTGATCGGTACTCCCGCCGGCAGAAACGCGCTGACGTACACCACGGCCTTGCCCCAGTCGTTCACGTCGCACGTGTCGAAGGTGTTGTCGCGGACGACCAGATCCTCGACCCCCATGCCTTCCGACCACATGCCAAAGCTGGCCCCGGTCTCGATCTGCACCGCGGCGCCCTGGTTCCGATAGAACCGGTTGCCTTCCACCAAGCCGTGGCACGCCTGCAAGAGAACGCCGCGCGCGCGGTTCTCGTGGAATTGGTTGCCACGGACCAGGTAGTGGGAGCTGTCGTAGCGGCGGTTGAACAGGATGGTCTGCGGGTCCAGATCCGGCGGCAGCACGTCGGCGAAGGCCAGCTCGCACTCGTAGCCCGGCAGGTAGCGTGCATCGGTGACCCGGCTCGCGAACCCGGTCGGTGACAGGTCCGGACGCCGGAACTCGACCGGATCGCCCGCGTGCAGCGGCCGCTCGTCCTCGCGGACGTTGCGCGCGATCAGGGTGTGGCGCCGCACGTCGCGCACGCCCATCGAGATGTTGTCGTGGATGTTCAGGCAGTCGTCGCCGTGGAAGCTGAAGTCGCAGCCTTCGAGCCGGAAATACCCGCGGCTCTGGGCCAGGTGCATGCCGTCCGACGTGGTGGTGATGCGGCGGTTGGCTCCGGGCCGCAGGGCGATCCTGCAGCCTACTGCCTCCCAGTGGGCGGTGTCCCCGCGGACGATGAAGCCGGCGCCCGGGGCCGAGTGGACGGTGATCCGCTGCAGCGACAGGTGGCGGCAGTCGGTGATCGTGAACGCCGGCGAGTCGTGCAGGTAGTGCCGGACCAGGTACACGGATCCCGGCTTGAAGAGAAGCTCCGAGACCTTGTTCAGATCGAGGTGGCAGCGCAGCACGTTGGCGCCGGCCTTGCTTACGCGGGTGAATCCGCGCCCGTGCTCCCTGCCCTCTTCGCACCCCGGCGTAAGCCGCTGCGGATCCAGCGCGTTCATGGTGGCGAAGGTCATGCCGGCGTCGGCGGTGTCGTGCTCGGTGAATTCCAGTTCGACCCAGTCTCGGTCCGGTCCGGTGCCGCGAACGTGGGCCACGCTGGCCAGCGGCGCCGTGCTCCAGTCCCAATCGACCACCAGGTCACGCATGACGATGCGCCGGCAGTCGGAAACGTGGATGAAGTCCTCATCCCTGCTGAAGATCAGCTCGGCCCCGTTCCCCTCGAGTGTGAAGTCCTTGAGACCGCGCAGGCAGAGCGGTCGCGCCGTCGCGAAGCGGTAGACTCCTGGCGGCACGCTCAGCGTGGAGACACCCCGGTCGCGGCTGTGGTCGAGTGCCTTCTGGAAGGCTGAATGGTTGTCGCGGGCGGCCGGATCGGCGCCGAAGTCCCGGACCGAAGCCCGCTTCGACTGAAGCGGGGCGGGAGCGGTCACGACGATGGTCAGATCCTCTGCTCGCATTCCTCTCTCACTGTGGCCGTTGAACGAAGCCTAAACCCAAAAAAGGACACGCCGGCTCTCGTGCCGGCGTGTCCTCATCGACGCGTGGTGCGTCGCCGCTCGAAACGAGTCGTCACGCCCCCTCGAGGGGGCGCGACAGTTGTTACATGCCGAGATTGGCGCGGTAGATGCTCGTCGCCTCGGCCTCGAACTGGGCGAGTCCCGCCTGCCCGGCCTTCTCCTGGAACTCGGCGATCAGGCTGACCGCCTCTTCCTCGGTTTCCGCGAAGACCATGCGCGCGAAGTAGTCCTCGAACAGCTTTTCCACCCGCTCGCGGATGATGCCGATTTCGCTGTCACCGCGGATCGGGACGTACAACTCGGGACCGGCCGTGAAGTAGGGTGACATCTTCTCGACGAAAGCGACGTCGTTCTCACTCGGCCCACTCTGCCAGCGGGGTGCGCCCAGCTTGATGCCGTCCAGGGTGATGATCGGCGGCAGATGAATCCCGGCCGTGATCAGGTTGGTCCAGTCGGCATTCACCAGATCCAGGAACTCCGGGAACCAGGTCGGCAGCCCGTCCGGGAAGACCGAGGTGACGTAGTTGTCGGGATTGTACGAGAAGTGGGGGCCGTTCACCGGATCACCGGTCCAGGCCTCGCCCTCGACACCGACGGACGTGTCGACGAACCCCTCGGGGCTGGCGTAATACTGGACGAAGCGGATGGCGCGATCCGACTTGTCCGACCCGGTCGGGAACACGTCGGCCATCCACGGCGTGCGCCACAGGCTGTAGGCGTAGGTGTCCCACGGGGGCAGCACGTAGCGCGTGGTGCCGGTCTCACCGATCGGCATCGACTGACCGGGGGGGCAGTCGTTGGTCATGATCACGATGACGTTGCCGGCCACCCATTCTTCATGGACCTCGGACGTCCAGATGAGCGCCTCCTCCGGGTACAGGCCCTCACGCGCCAGCTTGTTCATGAACTTGATCGCCTCCGGGAACTGCGGATGGCTGGTGTAGTACTTGATCTCCTTCGTGTCGGCGTCGGCGTAGTAGTTGCCCCACGTGTGGTTGGTGCCGAAGTGGTAGGTGAACCACGCGTGCTTGGTGTTCTTGTCGCCCAGGACCGGGATCTTGTCCGGGTGATTCGCCGCCATGGCCTTGACGGCCTCATAGAACTGGTCGGCGTTGCGGATCTCCGGCGCGCCGATCTCATCGAAGTAGTCCTGGCGCACGCCGAAGCGCGGCAGCCAGCACGGAATCGCGAACCCGACTTCGGCCGCTATGGCGGAGTCCTTCGACGCCAGGTTGCCACCGAAGGCCAGCCGATAGGTCTTGCCGTCGCTGTGCGCGTACGTGCCGCCCAACAGCCCGGGGCCGATATTCTCGTCCAGGTAGGCGCGGAAGCTCGGCGCATGCATGTCGATCAGCTCGTTGACGTCATGGACCAGGCCGGCGTCCATCAACTGTGGCACGCCCGGGTTGTTCCAGTCGACGACCATCAGGTCCGGCCAGTCGTTGCTGGCGATCATGAGGTTGATGCCCTCGCCGGTCGAGTCGTCCTCGGGCGGCTTGCGAACATCCAGGTTGACGCCGGTCTTCTCGGTGACGAGTTCCGCTCCCCGGCCCTCCCACGGCTGGAACCAGCCACGGTCCGAGTAGACCGTCAACGTCACGGGCGACGTGTCCATCATCCAGTCGTCGGCGAAGACGGGCACGGCGGCGCATAGTGTGGCCACCGTGACTGCGAGTACCACGGTTCTTCTCATCGCAAATCTCCTGAGGCGTGTGGAATCTGAAATCGGAGCGCCCGGCGGGGGCGGCACCGTTGACCCTGCAGCGTAGCGCACCTCGGCTTGCGCCGGCAACCCGACGAGCCGGCCGGCCGGCACCGCCTCCGAGCAGCCCTCGAGGCGCGGATTCCACCCGGCGCCGGCTGGTCGTGGTGGCAGCCTGAGTTCTTCGCTGCCGGCCTGAGCTTCACCTGATCGACTGGTCGATCACCGTGCGGAGATCGACCAGTCGATTGCGGAGAGCAAGGCATTCATCGCTACTCTACGGAAGGAAAATGTTTCCCTGCTTGCCGAGAAACTCCGCGAACAGACCAGACGTCAAGCCATGCAGGCATCGTCTATACGCAGAAGAGATGGTCGATCGTGTGGAGTATCTGTGAGCCACTTCCCGGCTACTCGGCGCGGTCCCAGGGGAAGGTGAAGGTGGGCTGTCCCGAGTAGCGGGCCTGCTCGAAGACGATCCGTTCGCCGCAGCCGGGCTCCAGGCGCACGCGCACGTAGGGGCGGTCGACGCTCGACCGTGCCGAGCCGGCGTCGGCCTGGCCGAAACGGTGCTCGCCGTAGGCTCCGGCCTGTATGACCACGGTGCGCGCCTCCGCCTGGTCCAGGTTGACCAGCGTGACCGCCCCCTCGGTGTCCGACATCGAGTCGACCAGCGCCGCCACGTTCGGGGGGATGCCCGCCCGCCGGCGCTCGGGATCGAAGTAGCGCAGCCGGCTGTACACCGGGAACCCGTAGTGCGAGGTCTCGATGCCGCCCAGCATCTGCTGCGTCAGCGCGGTGACGACCGCCGGATTGGCGCCCATCGGATCGTCGGACATGCGCGCGTCCGGTGAGCTGGTATCCCGGTGCATGCGCTCAACGCGCGTCCGCAGCTCCGAGAACTCCCGCTGCAGCGACTCCACCGGGAAGCCGGGGTTGTCCCCGCCCAGGTAGCGTACCCACTCGTCGCCGGCGATCAGCTTCTTGTCGGCGTCCTTCATCGACCAGAACCAGACCGGCATCGCGCCGTTGGTGTAGGGCTCCGGGCCGTAGTTGTACCAGCCGGGCTCGCCTTCTTCTTCGCCGTAGTTCTGGGGATACATGGTCTGGCCGTCGATCACCTTGGCGTTGGCGTTGACGCCGTCGATCACGCCGCGCCACGTGTCCACGTAGCCCTGGTCGCCGGTGACCATCAGCGCGTTGCCGAACCCGCGCGGCGCCCGCTCGATGAACAGGTGGCGGTGGACGCGGCCGCCTGAGCCCGGGTTGAGGTAGTCGTCGATCGAGAAGCCCCAGCCGTAGGTGCCGCCCCACCAGCGGCCGTCACAGGCGCCGCCCAGGGTGCCGTCGAGCCCGACGTTGGTGGGGATGATGCCGCCGTTGGCCTCGGTGCGCTCCCGCCAGGCGTCCACGTACTCGATGATCCAGTCCCGGTACTTGGCTTCACCCGCGATCATGTAGGCGTTGATCGCCAGGGTGGTGGTCTGCAGGTTGAGCGGATGGTCGCCGACCACTTCGTTGTACTCGGCGAAGTGGGCGAGCATCTGCTCGTAGCTGGTCTCCCGGTGGCCGGGCTTGAAGCGGCCCTCGATCTCGATCCGGTCGCCGGTCCAGTCCAGCGCCGTCGCCTTGCGCATCAGCGGGCCGCGGCTGCCGTTGAACATGCTGCGGATCACCCGGTGGCGGGGGTCGTAGTTCTTGGCGATCGGGTCCTCGTCCATGTAGAAGCCGGCGTAGCGGCGCGTCCGGCTGTGGAACGTATGGTCGTACGGCGTGCAGAGGCCCTGCAGGTAGAAGGCGTTGAATCCCTCGCCGTTGTGGCCCCAGTCGAACATGACCGGGAACTCCTTGAAATACATGCCGTCGCGGGCGAACTCCACCTCGACCGTCTTGGCCTCCGTGTACTGCCGCAGGTGGCCCTCCCAGGCGTTGAGGTAGCGGTCCAGCACGGACCGGTCGGCGCCGAGCGCGTACAGCAGCGTCCAGCTCGTGAAGTTCTCGGCGGCGTCGTCGGCGCCGTCGTCGCCGCCCCAGCGAGGCACGCAGCGCAGGTAGCCGCGTTCGTCGAAGTACGTGGCGTGGAACGCCTCGATGGCTGACGTCTGGGCGCGCAGCAGCTCGCGCTGCATGACCGCCCACGCGGGCGGGGCTATCGGCGTGTCGATCGTCAGAAGCGAACGGGTAGCAGTCGACATGGCGCGGATGATACAGGAGATCGCGGGCGCGGGAGGAAGCGGACCGCGGGGCCCCGTGTGGTAGGCTCGCCCCCATGAGCGGCTCGCCTGCCACCACCCCAGCGACCGCGACCTCCTCCCCGGCGGAACGCGAGTGGAACCGGCACCGCCTGACTGCCGAGGAGGAGGAGGCGTTCGCGCGCGACGGCTTCCTGGTACTCCCGGATCGGCTGCCGGAGGCGGTGACCGACGGCCTGGAGGAGGCGTTCGACGCCGTGATCGCCGCCGAGCGGGTTACGCTGGGGGCAAGCGAGCTGGACCGGCTCAACGTCTTCGACTTCCTGGGGCGTGATGACCGGTTCCTGGAGATGATCGACTGGCCGGTGACCTTCCCCAAGGTGTTCGACATCCTGGGCTGGAACATCCAGATCTATCACTCGCACATGATCGTCACCCCCGGCGCCGGCCAGGGGGCGGACCCCGGCAAGCGCGGCTGGCATCAGGACAGCGACCGGCTCAACCACGAGCTGGAGACCACCCCGCAGCCGCGGGTCTCGCTGAAGGTGGCGTTCTTCCTCACCGACTGCAGCGAGCCCGGCCGCGGCAACTTCGCCGCCGTGCCGGGCAGCCACCTGGACGAGTCGGCGATCGACCGCGAGCGGCGAGACGTCGATCCGCCGGGGGCGACCGAGGTGCTGGTGCCCCGCGGCAGCATCGTGCTGTTCGACCGGCGCGTCTGGCACACCGGCAGCCCCAACCACGCCGACGTTCCGCGCAAGGCGCTGTTCTACGGCTACAGCTACCGCTGGCTGCGCCCGCGCGACGACATGACCGTCGCGCACGTCATGGAGCGCTGCGATCCGATCCGGCGGCAGTTGCTGGGCGCCAGTCCCTCGGGCGGGCACGGCTACACCTCGCCCAAGCCACACGACGTGCCGCTGCGCGACTGGCTGGAGCAGAACCCGCGCCGATGATCCAGTTCGACCACTTCTATTCATACGAGGAGATCGGCGCCGTGGCGCGGGAGCTGGCCGACACGTACCCCGCCCTGTGCCGCGCCGGGTCGATCGGCCGCACGGCTCAGGGCCGCGACCTGCACCTGTTGACGGTCACGGAGTTCGACTCGGGCGATCCGTCCGAACGGCCGTCCTTCCTCATCCACGGCGGCATCCACGCGCACGAGCCGGCATCCACGCACGGCCCCCTGTACACGGCGCATCGCCTGCTTGCCGACCACGAGCGCGGCGGGCTGCTGTCGCGCGTGGTTCTGTACCTGGTCCCGCGACTGTGCCCGGATGCCTCCGAGTTCTGCGTGGCCACCACCGCGCGCATCCGCAGCCGCACCGACTTCGTCAACCGCGCCCCCAACACCGTCTACGCTGGCGACATCGACGGCGACGGCCTGATCCTGACGATCCGCCAGGAGCACCCGGACGGCACCTGCGTGTGCGACCCGGAGGAGCCGCGGCTGCTGGTCGACCGGCGCCCCGACTCGCCCGGCCCCTGGTACCGCGTCTTCCCGGAAGGGATGGTCAACGACTGGGACGGCACCGACGACATCCGCATCGGCGGCCTGCACTCCTTCTATCCCGGCGCACCGGAGCTGCACGCAGGACGGAGCTTCGACTTCAACCGCAACTGGTCGCACGACTGGCGGCACGAGGGCGAGCAGCAGGGCGCCGGCGACTACCCGTTCAGCGAGCCCGAGATGCGGTCGCTGGCCGAGTTCATCTTCAAGCAGCCGAAGCTGTGCGGGATCCTGGGCTACCACTGCGGTTCGGCTTCGGTCATCCGGCCGCCCGCGTGGGGCCTGCGCGCGGATCTGGACGCCGGCGACGACGCGCTGCTGGAGGAGCTGGCGCAAGAGGGCGCGGCGGCGATCGACAGCCCGGCCGTCGCCCTCAGCGACCCGACCGGCCCCGGCTGCCGCAGCGGAGGCAGGCGCGGCCACGCACTCGGCTTCGCCTATGACCAGCTCGGCATCCCCGGCTTCGACGTGGAGCTTGGCACGATCGTCAACGCCGCCGGCGTGTCCGCCCACGAGTGGCACGAGCGTTCCCGCGACCGGGACGAGATCGACGGGATGTACCGCCAGCTCCTGCGCTGGTGGGACGGGGACGGACGCCGCCACCCGCTGTTCGAGCCGTGGCGGCGGTTCGATCACCCGCAACTCGGCCCGGTCGAGCTGGGCGGCCTGCTGTTCACGGCGATCGACAATCCGCTGGTCCCCACGCTTACGCCGATGGTGGACGGCGCCTATCGCTTCACGCGCTCGTTCGCCGAGCGGCATCCGCGGGTGGGGGCCGAGGAGGTCGAGGTCACCCCGGTGGGCGGCGACGTCTACCGCATCCGCGCCCGCATCGCCAACCGCGGGCGGCTGCCGACCAACATCACCAACCAGGGACTCGGGCTGCCGCGCCTGCAGCCGGTGCGGGCCAGCCTGATGCCGGCGGCCGGGGTGGAGTTGCTGTCGGCGCGGGGCCACCTCGACCTGGGACACCTGCGGGCGCTCACCGGCAGCCGCATCGTCGAGTGGTTCGTGCGCGCCCCCGGCGCCGAGCCGGGTGCCGAGATCGGCGTGATCCGCGTGCTGGGCGGTACCGGCGGCGATGGTCGCGTCGTGCTGAGGTGTCCGTGACGCCGGAGCGGCTGGACCGGGAACGCGACGCCAAGGCCGTCGTCCGCATGTGGCGGGAGGCCGGCTGGGTCGAGGAGGACACGCACGAGCGTGCGCTCGACGTCGGCATGCGCCGCATGGACGGCTGGGTCGCGCGTGTCGACGGCGATGCCGAGTGCTCGGTGTTCACCAGCCCGGGCTCGATGCGCTACCAGGACGCGGACCTTGACCTGTGCGGCGTGATGGCCGTGACTACCAGCCGCGTGGCGCGCAGGCAAGGGCTGGCCGGCCGGGTCACGGCGGCGGCGCTGGCGGATGCCGCCGGCAACGGCGCGGCGGTCGCCGGGTTGGGGATGTTCGAGCAGGGGTTCTACAACCGGCTCGGCTTCGGCTGCATGCCCAACAACCTCGATGTGAGGTTCGACCCGGCCAAGCTCCGCGTTCCGGTCGAGGCACGGCCTCCGCGGCGGCTCTCCGCCGATCACGCCGCGCCCATGCACGCCAACCGCTGCGGGCGGATGCGCGTGCACGGTTCGGTGGTGTTCGACGACTCGGCGGCCACGGACAAGGACGTGCGCTGGGCGAAGAACGGCTTCGGGCTCGGCTACTTCGCGGGCGACCGGCTGACCCACCACCTCTACGCGGAAGCCGAGAACGAGAACGGTCCGTACTCGATCTGGTGGATGGCGTACGAGGACGGCCACCAGTTGCTGGAGCTCCTGGCGCTGCTCGCCTCACTCTCGGACCAGGTCCACCAGGTCCGGATGCCCGAGCCCGTGCACGTGCAATTGCAGGACCTCCTCCACTGGCCGCTGCGCGGGCTTGCGACCATGCGCAACGCCAGGCACGAGCAGCGCTTCCAGTACGTGTCGTGGCAGCAGATCCGCATCCTGGACCTGCGGCGCTGCATCGCGGCGACCCGTACCCACCAGCCGGTCCGCTTCAACCTGACGCTCACCGACCCCGTCGGGCGCTACCTGGACGGGGCGGCGCCGCGGGGCGACTGGCGGGGGATCGCCGGCGAGTACTTGGTCACTCTGGGTGAGGCATCCGAGGCCGCGCCGGGCCACCGCGCCGGCCTTCCGGAGCTGCGCGCCTCGGCGGGCGCCTTCTCACGCCTCTGGGCCGGCGTGCGGCCGGCGAGCTCGCTGGCGCTGACCGACGACCTGGCCGGACCGGCAGAGCTCCTGGCCGACCTGGACCGCGCAGCGCCGCCCCAGGCGCAGTTCGACTGGATGTTTTGACGCGGTCCAGGAGCGGGACGCCGTGAGCCGCTACCTCGGACTGGACCTGGGTTCCACCAGCATCACGGCGGCGGTGATCGACACCGCGGCTCGCGCGGTGACCGCGATCAGCTCCCGCGCCAACGACGCGGAGTTGACCTCGCCCGCCGACCGGGCTCGCGGCCGGTCCGAATGGGACTTCGAGCGCATGCTCGCACTGTCCCTGCTGTGTGCCCGTGAGGCATGCGAGGGGGCGGCCGTCGAGGCGATCGGCGTCACCGGGCAACAGAAGGGCTGCCAGTTGCTGGCCGGAGACGAAGCCGCGATCGGCCCGTACATCGGCTGGCAGGACCGCCGCACCGCCGAGCCCGCGGCGGGTCAGGCCGGCGGCGCGACGTGGCTCGACCTGATGGCCGAGCGCGGCGGCGCCACCACCCCGGGCGGACAGCGTCCGCGCTTTGCCGATTCCGGTTGCCCCGTGGCGCATGGGTTCACCGTCCCGCTGCTGTTCTGGCTCCAGCAGGCCGGCGAGCTGCCGGCAGGTGCGCACGCCGGCACCGCACCGGAACTCCTGGTCGCCCGGCTGACGGGGACGCGGCCGGTCACCGACCCCACCAACGCCGCCGGCTGGGGGGTGTTCGACGTGATCGGCGGAGTCTGGAACGAGGACCTGGCCCGGCGGCTCGGACTGGACCCGTCGCTGTTGCCGGAGGTGGTGCGCTCCTGCCGGCCGGGCGGGCGGCTCCGGCGGGAGATGGCAGACGCGATGGGACTGCGGCGAGCCGTGCCGGTCTCCGTCGCCTCCGGTGACATGCAGTGCTCGTATGCCGGCGCGGTCGCCGATCGCGACGCCTCCGTGGCCGTCAACGTCGGCACCGCCGGTCAGTGCAGCGTGTTCGTGGGCGACCTGGAGCCGCTACGCACGCCCGGTCAGCCGTTCGACCACGGCTGGCTGGAGCTGCGGCCCTACATCGAGCAGGGCCATCTGCTGGCCGGCCTGGGCGTGGTGGGCGGCCGCACGCTGCGGGCGCTGCGCGACTTCGTCCTCACCGTCGCGGACGCGCTGGGTCAGAGCGATCGCGATCCCGAGGGCGTCTACGACGAGCTGGTTCGCTGTGCGCAAGCGGTACCGGCAGGGGCCGGGGGCGTGCTGTGGGATCCCTCGTTCACCGGCGGACGTACCAACGCGTCGGCGCGTGCCGGCATGACGGGCCTGACCCCGCAGAACTTCACCATCGGCCACGTGGCGCGCGGGTTGCTGGAGGCGATGGCAGGCGAGCTGCACGGTGGCTACGAGACGGCGCGACGGATGGGCGCCGGAACGCGCACGGTGCTGGTCGGCTCCGGGAACGGCCTGCGGCGCAACCCGGTGCTGCGCGCTGCGCTGGCGGAGCGTTTCGGTATGCCGCTGACGATGGCGCGCAACCCGGAGGCTGCCGCGGTCGGCGCGGCCCTCTGCGGCACCGTTGCTGCCGGAGAGCACCCGGACATCGCGGCAGCCTCGAGGCGATTCCTTTCGCCCGCATAGCGGGTCAGCCGCCGGCGGCGGCCCGATCGAGGATGAAGGCGCGCAGCGCCGCAGGGCGTGGCTCCAGCGGCGCAGCCTGTTTGGGACGGCCCAGAAGCTCTTGAAGTGATGGGGGAATCGGCGGCTCGACGCCGGTGGCCCGGCGCACGGTCTCCGGGAACTTGCCGGCGTGGGCCGTCGCCAACACGACCAGCGGCGTCTTCCCGGCGTCCACGCCGGCGGAGTCACGCAGCCGGCGGGCGGCGGCGATGCCCACGGCGGTGTGCGGGTCGACCAGGCGCCCGTCGCGCCGGTGCACGTCGCGCATGGTGGCCAGGGTGTCGGTATCGGTGACCGCGCAGCCGCGCAGGTGGGCGCGCACGGCCGCGTGATCGCGGTCCCAGCGCGCATGGATGCGCTCGAAGTTGGAGGGATCGCCCACGTCCATGGCATTGGACAGCGTGGCGAAGCTCGGATGCGGGGCGAGCTCGCCGGTATCGAGGTACCTCGGCACCACGTCGTTTCGGTTGGTGGCCGCCAGGAAGCCGGCGACCGGCAATCCCCACCAGGCGGCGTACACGCCGGCGGTCAGGTTGCCGAAGTTGCCGCTGGGCACGCAGAACAGCGGCCGGCCATGGGAGCGGAGGCGCACGCCGGCGAACAGGTAGTAGAACGCCTGCGGCAGCAGGCGGCCCAGGCTGATGGAGTTGGCCGGGCACAGCCGCGCCGCGGACGCCAGCTCCGGATCGGCCAGCGCCGCCTTCACCAGGCGCTGGCAGTCGTCGAAGGAGCCGGCCACCTCCAGCGCGTGCACGTTGCCGCCCAGCGCGGTGAGCTGCTGCTCCTGCAGGCGGCTGATGCGGCCCGACGGGTACAGCAGCACCACGTCGATGCCGCTGCGGCGCCAGAAGGCGCGCGCCACCGCGCCGCCGGTGTCGCCGGAGGTCGCGACCAGCACCACGACACGCTGTCCGCCGGGGCTCGCTCGGAACCGGCGCTCCAGCAGCGTGGCCAGGAACGAGGCGCCGAAGTCCTTGAAGGCGCAGGTGGGGCCGTGGAAGAGCTCCAGCAGGACGATGCCGTCGTGCAGCCGGCTCAGGGCCGGGGCGAACGAAAATGCCTCCTCGACCAGACACTCCGCCGCGGCCGCCGGCCCGCCGGGCGGCCCCGCCA
>JAPOQV010000130.1 GCA_026710565.1 Spirochaetaceae bacterium
GGACGGCTCATGCTATACGTCAAGGCCCGCGGCGTCGCGGCCTGGGCGCCCCCCGACGCGTCGGCGTTCGCCCTCTCGACGACCCAGCCCCTGCGGATCGGCGCCGGCGCCATCGACACCTTCAACGGCAGGATTCGTGACCTGCGCCTGTACCGCCGCGCCCTCGCGGCGGACGAGATCGGGAGGCTCGCTTCATGATCGACGCCCACGTCCATGTCCTCGCCAAGGCATCGCGCGAGTTCCCGCGCGAGGTGAGCGACACCATGCCCGCCGACCGTGATGAGAGCGCCGAGAAGCTCCTCCGTCTGATGGAGGAGCACGCCGTCGAGCGGGCAACGCTGGTGCAGATCGGCGGCACCTCGCTCGAAACCCATGCCTACCTCCGGCACTGCCTCAGGCGCTACCCGGACCGGTTCAAGGGCATCGGCCTGGTGGCGGACCCGCGGCACCCCGAGGACCACATGGACCGGCTGGCCGAAGACGGCGCCATCGTCGGCTTCCGCCTGCACGAGATCGGCGGCCCGCTCGATCCGACGGCGCCGATGGACGTGCGCACCTTCACGACCTATCCCTTCTGGAAGCACGCCGCCCAGAAGGACTACATCGTCTGGCTCTATCCCCGCGCCGCCGAGGCGCACCTGACCCCCTGGCTGCTGGACGCGTTTCCGGAGCTCACGGTGGTGTTCAACCACCTGATGATCTGTCCGGCCGAGGGGTCCATGACGACCGACGAGCAGGGCCGGCCGCGGATGATCCGGTCAACGTTCACGAACGACCAGCCGCTGACCCGCCACAACACCCTGGGGCTGGCGCAGTTCCCGAACGTGTGCGTCAAGCTGTCCGGCCAGTACGCCTTCAGCCAGGAGCCCTACCCGTACCTGGACCTCCGTCGCTGGCACGAGGAGCTGGTGAAGGAGATGGGCGCCGACCGCTGCATGTGGGCCACCGACTTCCCCTGGATCCAGCAGGATCCCGGCTACGGCAAGCTGACCCGGGTGATCGACGAGTTGCTGCCGGACCTGGGCGAGGAGGACCGCGCGCTCATCATGGGCGGGACCGCACGCCGCATGGTTTGGCGCGAATCAGAGCGACGCTCCGCGCCGCTGAGGTAACGGGCGCGGGATATGCGCGAGCTGATCGGTCCGATCGGACCGTGGCTGGCGCCGTATCAGACCGCCCAGGGCTACCAGGGCTACTTCCTGCTTGACGTTCGGCGTGTCGCGGCCGACGATTTGCCACGTCGCAACCTGCTGAGCGCGGTGGCCGGACTGGAGCAGAGCCGGTCGAACGCGGATCTGCTCCGGGCGTGGGAAGCGCTGCAGCCCTGGTTGCGGGACCCGCGTGCGGGCGAGTTGCAGCGCGCGTTCGTGGCTTGGATCCAGCAGATGGCCGAGCGGCTCGCGCCGGCGGGTACGATGGTGCCGCTGCTCCGGACATGGGAGGAGGTCAGGATGACGCTGGTCGAACGAGTAGCCGAATGGCCGAAACAGTGGCTCCGGGAAGGACTCGAGCAGGGGATCGACCAGCAGCGGGCCCTGCTGGGCCGTCAGGCGGCTGCGCGCTTCGGCGACGACACCACGGCCCGTCTCGCCGAAGTGGTAGGGCCGATCAACGAACCCGAACGCCTGGCCGAGATCGGCGAGTGGCTGGTGCGTTGCGACACCGCCGCCGAGTTTCTCGCCCGACTCGACCCGTATCGCCATCCTGACCGATAGGGCTGGCGCGCTGGCGGACCGCGTACGGGAAACCGATCGCCGCTTGCGCATGGTGACATGCACTACGATCTGACGCCCGAGCAGAAATACGAGTTCGACCTGCGCGGCTACCTCGTGCTCCGGCAGCACTTCGACGCCGAAGCGGTCGCGGAGTTCCACGCCGGCATCGACGAGCTGCAGGCGATCCCGATCGACTACCAGACCTACACGCGGCTGGGCGTCGCCAGCTACTTCCTGCACGCGGCCATGGCCGACCCCGAGCATCCGTTCTGGAAGGGCGAGCACCGCGCCGACCGCGCCCCCAATCCCGCCACCGGCGGCATCGGCCGTGTCGACCACGCGATCTGCGGCACCGCCAGGTTCGACCGCATCGTGCGCGACCCCGTCCTCAAGGCCATCCACACCGAGCTGGCCGGCGGCCCCGTCTACCTCTCGGCCACCTACTACATCGAGAAGGTCGGCCCGGCCCCCGGCGGCGGCCTGCACAACGGCGGCTTCCCGGTCGACCGCGACATCCACTACGGCTACGACCACACCAACGGGCGCTTCGCCTGCAAGAGCACCAAGAGCGTGATCGTCCTCTCCGACATGACGCGCGTGGAGAACGGACCGTTCGCGGCCATCCCCGGCAGCCACAAGGCCAACTTCCGCTGCCCCTTCGACATGGAGGACGCCGGCCGCAACCCGATGGCCGTCCCCGTGCTGGCCGCGCCCGGCGACGTGGTGATCTTCTCCGAGGGCATGACCCACAACGCCTACCCGGTCACCAACGGCTCGATCCGCCGCTCCGTGTTCTTCAACTACATGCCGGCGATCGGCCGAGACAACCTCCCCTTCCAGCGGATGTCCATCTACCCCGACCACGTCCTGGAGCGCCTCTCCGACCAGGCGGACCTGCTCAGCTCGCCTGGCTACATCTGAGCACTGTTCGGCGGTGCGCCGTCGCCACCAGTGGAAGTGCTCAATACCTCGTATGATGATGCGAACGGAGGGGACGAAATGACGACACTCGACGAGTACAGGCTGCACCCGAACGCCCGATCGGCCACAATCGACCGTTCGGGTTTCCTTGGCGACGAGCTCACGATTCGCATCTCATGCGAGGACTTGCGTCCCGAGAGCGTGGAACAGATCGGTCTCGATGTGATCAAGTCGATCCACGTACGCGAGGAGGTCGACGAGTCTCGCGTGGATATCTACCGCGGTCGGCCGCAGGTTCTTACCAAGACACTGAAGATCAGAACGCAAGAGACCGCACCGCTCGCTATCTGCGAGGAGGCTTAGCGACACCTCCGATCCCCACGGCATCAGAGTCCCGGTGGCGCAGCCCGAAACACCTGTTTGGCGTGCCAAGCGACATACGCACCGGCAGGTTCTGCAGCACCTGACTGAGGAGGACGCAGTGGCTCGCCGTGGTAGTCGCGAAGCCAGTCGCGGGCTGCGCTCTGGCCATTCACCAACGGCGATACCACCACCCGGTAACCCACGCCGCTGGCGTTCTCATCCAATCCGAGCGCTCCGCGATCGAAGGCACCATGGTGGAAGGTGCACAGTGCCAATCCATTCGTGACGTGGTCCGGACCGCCGTGGGAATGCCATCGGATGTGCGCCGCCTCGAGTCCGAGCAGATCGTCATCGAGGCGGAGATCGAAACCGCAGATTGCACAGCGACGCTCGTACGCGATCAGTACCAGCTCGCGAAAGCGCGGATCACGACTTGCTCGCTTAGTCGCCTTGCTATCCTCCCTCTCAATGGCGTCCAACCCCACAGCTTCCAGGATGTGCTGGTGCATCGACACGGGGAAATGTTCATCGAGTATCTGCTGTGCGGCGGCGCGAGCGCCCGGATGATCGCCGACCAGCAGGCGATATAGAGGCTTGGGGAGGCCGCCTGTGATGCCGCCGGTTCGCAGCTCCAACGGGGACAGGTCGCCGCTCCCAGTGCGACGCAACGAGTTCGCTTCGGGGATCTCCCACAACCCATCCGAGACTAGGCGGCCGAAGGGAAACTCTGGACGGGGCTTGCTCGGCGGCCCGAAGTGCCGGAGGAGACCGGTGAGCGTGTCCTCGATCTCACTGAACGGTACGAGGCGCTCTTCTCCTCGCACGGCCTTGCCGATCGCGAGCAACAGTAGCAGCGGTTTGTGAGGCGCACGCTTGCCGTCCTGCTTCCAGACTCTGAGTCCGGGTAGCTTCTGCCGAAACTCATGAAGCGTCATATTGAGGGGCGGTCCTGACGCATCGATCCATTGGTGTCGCCGGTTCCCGCCCCAGACCGGGCTTCTCGCGAGCCGTGCCATTCATGTTTCGGGACTCGTCCAGACCTTGGCACGAGCATCTCGGCTTGACCACCGCGATCCACACTCGTCCTAATCATGGAACCCACGAACGGAGCATGCCATGGCTCGACCTGACGTCTCGATTGTCCCGGAGCGGCTGAATCCCGAGCTGACCCCCGAGCTGGAGCAGGAGGTGCGGTTCTTCCAGAAGTGGGGGTATCTCGTCCTTGATGACGCCATCACACCCGAGCAGGTCGAGACCCTCCGCGAAGCCATGGACGACGCCGATGCGCGCGACACCTTCGGGTGGAACGGAGAGCCCAACCCGGGACCGTACGGCAGCCTCTTCCGGGAGCTGCTGAAGGAGGACGACCGTTTCGCCTTCCTGCTCGACAACCCGCCGGTCCTCACCCGCATGAAGGCCATCCTCGGCAACGCGGTGCAGCTCCACAGCGCCACCGGCCGGGTCACCCCGCCCGGGACGCCCGAGCAGAACTGGCACCGCGACGGGCCGTGGCCCCAGGACCCGGACGGCACGCCATTCGGGTCGATCCCGGGGCAGGTCAACTGCGGCTACTACCTGGACGAGCTGACCATGGAGAACGGCGCCATCGTCATCCTCCCCGGCAGCCATCGGGCGATCTTCAGGCCGCCGAAGGACAGCCCCGTGGAGTTCCCGGACGAGCTGTACGTCTTGGCCAAGCCGGGGCAGGCGGTGCTGTTCAGCGGCTGGCTCTACCACCGCGGGGCGGCCAACAACTCGGACGCGAAGCGGCGGGTGTGCCTGATGTGCTACCAGAACGCCTGGATGAAGTCCCGCGAGACCTTCGACGGGCCGAAGATGACCGCCCTGCGCGAGAACGGGACGCCGGAGCAGAAGCTGCTGCTCGGCGGGATCCCTCGCTGGTGATGCCATGCCGGGCATGGTGAGGCTGCGCCGGCCGGTCGCCCCCGGCGACACGGTGATGACGGACGACGGCCACCCCGCCCTGGGCCCTGCGCCTGAGTCCGACCGAGCGGGCCGGCGAGTACGAAGCAACCGTGACCACGGCCGAGCCGCCGTGCAGCCGCTGCGACGAGTACAGCGGCAGACACTCCGGCGGAGGCCGCTGGGAGTGTTCCGCGTGCGGCCATGAGATCAGCCGCGAGAAACTGCGCGCCTTTTCAATCACCTACATGATCAACTTGGGAAGGTTCTGCGATCCCATCGGCGCCTCGAACGAGGAATGGTCGAAGTGGTGGGACAAGTGGACGGCGGAGATTCGCGCGGACGCGGCGGCCGCCGAACAGCTCGTCAACAACTTCTGAACCGACATCCGTATCTTCGCGTCGCCTCTCAGGAGTCGAGAATCCTCGACACGGGAATGATGGCGGCCTGGAGGTCGATGCCGGTTCTGATGAAGCGTTTCCAGTCCCGGTCCTCTACCTGCAAGTAGGTCACCACCGCGTTGCCGGCACTCGTGAACGCGCAGCCGATGTTGGTGATCTCGAACTCCCCGTCCGCGATGTCGCCGATGCGTCGCCAGCTCCGGCACTCGTCGGTGGAGACGGCCATCGACAGCGGGCGCCGGCGGCCGAAGTGGTGGTGCTCCGGCTCGTAGATGCTGTCGTTCCAGATCAGGAGCAGCGTGTCCGTGCCCGGGATCCGGCGCAGGCACGTGCCCGACTCCGGGGCCTTCAGGCCGGTCGTCTGCGGCAGGGACCAGGTGTCGCCGCCGTCGTCGGAGTACGAGAGGAACACGGCTCCCAACTGGGTCCGCAGCGTCATGTAGATCCGGCCGCTGTCGACCTCAGCCAGGGATGCCTCCATGGCGCCGCGCAGCGGCAGGTCCACGGTGCCCTGCGAGCGCACCCAGCTACGGCCGTTGTCGTCGCTCAGCCAGCACCACGCCGTGTTGTGCTGGCTGAACTGGCCGCCCGTGCCGCCGTGGCACGGCACCAGCAGCCGGCCGGACGACAGCACGACGATGTCGACCGCTCCGCCCTGCAGCCACTGGCCCGGCGACCGCTCCCAAACGGTGCCGATCTGCGTGAAGGTCTGCCCATCATCCTCGGACAGGTACGTGGACATGGTCGTGCTGCTCTCCGAGTGGGCGCGCAGGCAGATCATGAGGAGCTCGCCGGTCGGCAGGCGCGAGACCGCCGGCGAGTGCACGTTCATGTCGCCCGGCGTGATGTCGACGACCATGCGCTCGCCTCCCCAGGTGAGCCCCTGGTCGGCGGAGGTCTTGGCGTGGATCCGGCAGCGGGCGAGGTCCGCCCCGCCTTCGGCCGATGCCTCGTACTTGTGCCAGAGCACCAGCAGCTCGCCGTTGTTCAGCTCGATCACGCTTGCGGTATCGTTGCGCGGGTTCGTCGGCCCCGACTTCGCGATCGTCGAGTAGCGGATTTCCTGACCGTCCATGGTCCATGCGTACCAGAAACGGGCGCTGGACTCCACTCCGCGGCGGCCGGCACCGGCAAGGAGCACTGAAGTGGCACAGACCGAGGCAGCGGTCTTCGTCGACGTGGGCAGGGCCGCATTCGAACGGATCGACGTGAGCGATCCCGGGCCCGGGCAGGTGCAGGTGCGCACCCGCTTCTCCACCATCAGCGCCGGCACCGAGGGATGGATCCTGCACGACCGCTTCACCTGGAACCCCACCTGCTACCCCTGCGTGCCCGGCTACCAGCGGGTCGGCACCATCGAGGCGCTGGGGCCGGGCGTCAGCGGCTGGTCGGCCGGGGACCGCGTGATGGCGACCCGCAGCGACTGGCCCGGCAGCCCGGCAGCGCGTTCCGGGGCGCACGCCGCCGTCGGGAACACGCTGGCCTCGGAGCTCTTCGCCTTGCCCGGCGGCGTCGGTGACATCGATGCCTCGGGGCTGGTGGTGGCCCAGGTCGGTTACAACGCCGCCAGTCGCGCCCCCATCGAGCCGGGCGACCCGGTGGTGGTGTACGGGGACGGCCTGATCGGGCAGTGCGCGGCGCAGGCCGCCCGCGCCCGCGGCGCCCGGGTGACCTTGGTCGGCCACCGCGCGGAGCGACTGGAGTTGGCCGCCGCCCACAGCGCGGACGCGGTCGTGAACGGCCATGATGGCGAAGTGGTCGAGGCGGTCCGGCGCGCGACCGGAAGCGAGCACGTCACGGCGGTCCTGGACTCCGTGCAGAACGAGGAGGCGCAGCGGCAGTACACCCCTCTGCTGGAGCGCGCCGAGGGGCAGATCGTCTATTGCGGCTTCACGCCGGGGACGGCATGGGCGGACATGGCGCTGCTGCAGCAGCGCGAGCTGACGGCGCACTTCGTCTCCGGCTGGACGCGGCCGCGGATGGAGGCGACGCTCGACCTGATGGCGCGCGGGCAGCTCAGCCTGGAGCCCCTGATCACCCACTTGGTCCCGGCCTCCCGTGCCCCGGAGATGTACCGCATGATCGCCGCCAAGGCGGAGCCGTTCCTGGGCATCGCCCTGGACTGGGGGCGCACCTGATGAAGGTCCTGATCACCGGCGCCACCGGCTTCATCGGCCGCAACCTGATCCGCGAGCTGGAGCCGGCCCACGAGTTGCGCCTGCTCGACCAGGCCCGGCCGGAGGATGCGACCATGTTCGCCGGCACCACACGGCTGGTCGCGCCGTTCGCGACGGACTGGCCGTTCGTGCAGGCCGAAATCACCGATGAGGCGGCGATGCTGGCGGCCATGGACGGCATGGACGCGGTCATCCACTTGGCGGGAGAGCCGCGCGGCCTGCCGGAGATCGGCGTGGCGACCTTCCGCGACAACGCGCTGGGCACCTTCGTGGCCATCGACCCGGCGCGGCGGGCGGGCGCCGGGCGCTTCTTCTGCGCGTCGAGCATCAACGCCTTCGGCACCTTCCACTGGCGCCTCAGCGGCCGGCCGGTCCCCTACACCAAGATGCCCCTGGACGAGACGTTCGATCCCGTCCCGGAGGACCCGTACAGCCTGAGCAAGCTGTTCAACGAGAAGACCTGCGGCGCCTTCCATCGCGCCTACGGCATGACCACCGCGGCCTTCCGATTTGCCGGCGTCTGGTCGGAGGAGCGCTACCGGGAGAAGCTCGCCGAGGGCCCGCCGCCCACCGAAGAGTGGTCGGACCTGCTCTACCAGTGGGTGCACGTGGACGACGTCGTCCGCGGCCTGCGGCAGGCGCTGGAGACGCCGGACCTGCCCGGGTTCGGCGTCTACACGCTCGCCGCCGGGGACACGCAGTGCCCGGAGCCGACCATGGAGCTGCTGGCCCGCTTCCGCCCGGACCTGGCCGCGACGGTCGATCCTCCCCTGCGTGGCCGCGCGCCGCTGTTATCCATCGACCGGGCGCGGCGCACCTTCGGTTACGCGCCGATCCGCCGCCTCGGACCGTAGCGACGGGTCCGCGAACGGCCCTCAGGCCTCGCAGTCGACCAGCACGTGGATGGCGTCGTTGGCCTGGTCGTCGCGCAGTGAGAGGGCCTGGTCGATGCGGCTCAGCGGCACCTCGTGCGTGAGGATCCCGGCCGTGTTCACCAGGCCGTCCATGACGAGCTGCACGCCCTCCCGAAAGAAGCGCCGCATGTCGATGTCGCGCCGCGGCTCCGTGGTGTGGATGGTCAGGCGCTTGTAGTGGACCTTGTAGAAGTCGAACGGCCGGTCGCAGGTCTCGATGCAGCCGTACATGACGATGCGGCCGCAGACCGCGGCGGCGTCCACGGCGTCGATCATGCCGTGCCCGACCGTCATGCACGGGATGACCACGTCGAACCCTGCCGGGAAGTCCTCGCCTGCCACCTCCATGGTCGGCGTCTGCGACGCCGGGAGCCGGTACGCGTGCGTCGCCCCGTACCTTCGCGCGAGCTCCAGGTTGCGCTCCTTGAGATCGGTCACGGCCAGCTTTCTGGGGCTGTACAGGGAGATCACCTGCGTCAGCGTGAGGCCACTGACGCCCTGGCCCATGATCAGCACGTCCGTGCCCGGGTCGATGCGCGACAGCTCGGCCGCGTGCAGGATGCCGGGCAGGATCTCGATCAGGCTGGCCTCCTTGAGCGGAAACCCGGGCGGCAGCTTCTGCACGTTGAACGGCCGGCAGACCACGTACTCGGCGAAGCCGCCCCAGATGTAGCGGCAGATGACCTGGTCGCCGACGGCCAGGCCGCGCACGTGCGCGCCCAGCTTGTCGATCACGCCCGCCACCTCGTGGCCGAGCCGCGCGGGCAGGGACAGCCACTCCGGCCTGCGGGTGCCGCGATACACCTCGACGTCGGAGCCGCACACGCCGACCCACCTGACCTTGACGCGCACGTCGTCGTCGCCCGGTTCGGGGATCCGCGCGCGGGCCGTGGTGATCCGGTACGGCGCCTCCAGCACGGCGACCCGCTGGGAGTCGGGGGCGCCCTCGTCCACCAGGTCCAGGCCGGCCGGCTGCATGCGCGTCGCCATCGTGTGCCTCTGACTCGATTGTGCGCGGAAGGGCGGGTCGACGGATAGCCGGCACGTTGACGTGCGTGCGCTTGTACCATAGCCATTCTTATAGCTAACATCATAGCTATGCCGACCGTGCAGATGACGATGGATGCCGAGCTGCTTGCCAAGGTCGACCAGGTCGCCAGGAAGCTCCGTACCACCAGGTCGTCGTTCACCCGCGACGCCCTCCGTTCGGCGCTGCAGCGCCACGAGGAAGCAGAGCTCGAGGCGCGCCATGTCGCCGGGTACCGGAGCCACCCGGCGTCACCCGGCGAATTCGACGTTCCCGAAGGGGACCGGGCGTGGGGTGACGAACCATGGAACGACAGCGAATGACCGGCTCTGCCGGCTGCCGGTGAAGCGCGCGGAGGTCCGCTGGTATCGATTCGCTTCGCCGGACAAGCGGCGACCCGTTGTGGTCCTGACGCGCGACTCGATCATCCCGTTCCTGGGGGAGGTGACCGTGGCACCCGTCACCACGCGGATCCGCGACATCCCGAGCGAGGTGCTCCTCTCCGTGAAGGACGGACTGCCGCGCGAGTGTGCCGTGAACTGCGACCACGTCCAGACCGTGCAGCGGGGCAAGCTCGGCGCCCTGATCACGACGCTCTCGCCGGGAGTGATGGATCAGGTCGCGACCGCGGCTCGCTTCGCGCTTGACCTGGGCTGACCGGCAGCCGGCGGTGCTAAGCTGACGCGCATGCGGAAGGGCCGGGCGGGCGATGTCCCCGTCGCATGGATCGAACCGGAAGGAGCGGGGCAGCGCACGCTGGTCATCTGGTTGCCTGGCTTCAGCGGCACCAAGGAGAAGATGGAGCCCTACCTGAGGGATCTCGCCGCAGCCGGGTTCGTGGCGCTCGCCTACGATCCGTACCAGCATGGCGAGCGCATGGTCGAGACGCTCGACGAGCTGCGCGCCCGCATCAAGGGCAACATCCGCCGCCACTTCTGGCCGATCCTGGCCCGCACCGCCGAGGACGTGACGCAGGTGATCGACTGGGCCGTCGAGCGGCTCGGTGTGGGCGAGCGGCTCGGCATGGGCGGCATCTCGGCCGGCGGCGACGCCTCGGTGGCGGCCGCGGCCCTCGATCACCGCATCGAGGGGGTGGCGGCCGGCATCGCCACGCCCGACTGGCTGCGGCCCGGTTCCTTCGAGCCGCCGGGCGAGCCGGACGCGGCGGCCCGGGAGGACTACCGGCGGCGCAATCCGCTCACCAACCTGGACGCCTACCGGCACACGCCGGCGATCAGCTTCCAGAACGGCGCGCTCGACCGGCAGGTGCCCCCGGACGGCTCGATGCGCTTCGTGGACGCGCTGCGCCGGGCGATCTACGCCGGCTGCCCGGAGCGGATCGAGGCGGTGCTGCACGACGGCGTCGCCCATGCGTTCGAGGATGCCCAGTGGCGGGGCAGCCTCGCCTGGTTCCGCCGCCACCTCGCCTACCCGACGGACCGCCCGACTCCATGAAGTTTCACGCCGGGGTGATCGGGGCGACCGGCTACATCGGCACCCCGTACCGGGAAGAGATGCGCGGCGCACCCGACGCCGCGCGCATCGTCGCGCTGTGCGCACGCCGGCGCGACCGGCTGCAAGCGGCGGCGCAGGTCGATGGCTGCAGCTTCATCACCGGCGACTGGCGGCAGGTGGTGGACCACCCGGAGGTCGACCTGGTGGTGGTGACGACGCCCGACCGGCTGCACCGCGAACCGGCGCTGGCCGCGGCCGCCGCCGGCAAGCACCTGTTCTGCGACAAGCCGGTCGGCGCCGACGTCGGCGAGGCGTACGAGATCTGGCGCGCCTACCGCGACAGCGGCCTGGCGCACTACGTCCCCTACTGGACGCGCTACGAGCCGACGTTCCGCCGCGTCAAGGAGCTGCTCGACGCCGGCACGCTCGGCGAGCTCAAGGTGCTCGTGTACCGCTGGCACAACCCGCGCCCGCCGGCCATCCCCTTCATCTGGCGCGACGACGCCGGCCTGTCCGCCGCCGGCAGCATCGCCGACGTCGGCTCGCACGCCTACGACGCGGTGCGCTGGCTGGCCGGCTGCGAGGCGCGGCGGGTGCTCGCCCAGGCCGGGGTCATCTCACCTCCCAAGCCCGACTTGGGGCCGATCGACCTCGCCGAGGCGCTCGAGTGGGGAGCGGCACACCCCGCTTCCGCGGCCACGCGCACCCGCGCCGGCACCGCCTACGACTACGGGGCGATCATCTGGGAGTTCCACAACGGCGCCGTGGGCTGTTTGCTGCTGTCGCACGCCCCGGCGCTGCGCAAGGGGCTGGCGCCGGAAGTGGAGCTGCACGGCAGCGAGGCATCGGTGTCGATCGACCGCGTCCGTCATACCGTCAACCTGGCCGGAGCGGACGGCGAGATCGACGTCGAGGAGATCCCGGAGGATCCGGTCAACCGCTGGGCCAGCTTCGTGCTGCCGGCGCTGGCCGAGCGGGCGGCGGGCGCCGAGTGCGACCATCCGGGGCTGTACGACGGCTGGCGCACGCAGGTGTTCACCGAGGCGGCGGTCGCATCGGCGAAGCGCGGCACCTGGGTGGAGCTGGCGGAAATGGACGCGGAGGCGAGCCGCAAGTGAGCGATCGACGCATCAACCGAACCATAGAGCTCTTGGCCGCCGACCAGCCGGTCTACTACATCGGAGGCCACACCGGCGCGGTGCTGACCCACGAACAGGGCATGCAGGACGCGCACACCTGGGCCGACTACTTCAACGTCGGCATGGAGCACGGCTGCTTCGACCTCACCGGCCTGGCCCACTACATGCAGGGACTGGTCGCCGGCGGGCCGACCGCGAGCGGACACCGCACGCCCACCGTCATCGTCGAGCCGCCGGTCGACGGCAGCAGCGAGCCGGTAGTCCGCTACAACGCGTGGCAGTTCCGGCAGATCCTGGCGCGCGGCGTGCACGGCATCCTGCTGTGCCAGGCGGAGACGGCGGACGCGGTGCGCGCCTTCGTGGAGTCCTGCCGCTACCCGCGCAACATGATCGGCGTGGGCGCCGGGCTGGAGCGCGGCACGCGCGGCGTCGGCTCCGAGCCGGAGGCGGCGCCCATCTGGGGCGTCGAGGACGCCGAGTACGTCGCCAGGTGCGACCCGTGGCCGCTCAATCCCGACGGCGAGCTGCTGCTGGGCATCAAGGTGGAATCGGTGCGCGGGGTGGCCCACATCGAGCAGATGCTGGCCGTGCCCGGGCTGGGGTTCGCCGAGTGCGGTCCCGGCGACCTGCACATGTCGTACGGCGTGGAACGCGTCGAGGAGCAGTACGACCCGCGGGTGATCGAGGCATCCGAACGGGTACGCGCCGCCTGCGCCGCCAACGGCGTGGCGTTCCTGGGGGGCGGCACGGCGGACAACATCACCGGTCAGATCGACCGCGGCGTACGCGTCGTGTCCAGCGGGCGCGAGCAGGTCGCCCGCATCGGCCGCGCCCACACCGGACGCACCCTGCCGGTCGGCTGACCCCGATGGCAGCCATGAACGTCCTGGTCCTGTTCACGGACGACCAGCGCTTCGACACCATCGGCGCCTTGGGCGCGGGCGAGGTCGAGACCCCGCACCTCGACCGCCTCGTTGAGCGCGGCACGGCCTTCACCCACGCGCACATCCCCGGCGGCACCACCGGCGCGATCTGCATGCCGAGCCGGGCGATGCTGCACACCGGCCGCGATCTGTTCCGGATCGAAGGCACGGGCGAGGAGATCCCGGCCGGGCACGTGCTGCTCGGCGAGCACCTCGCCGGCCACGGCTACCGAACGTGGGGCACCGGCAAGTGGCACAACGGCGCGGCGAGCTTCAACCGCAGCTTCCAGGACGGCGCCGAGATCTTCCTGGGCGGCATGGAGGACCACTGGAACGTGCCGGCCTTCCGCTACGACCCGACGGGGCGCTACGCCGGCACGCTGCCGCAGGTGCCCGATTGGCTCTCCTCCAACGAGGTGCGCGTTCGCCGCGGCGACGGGATCCGCGCCGGCGTGCACTCCAGCCGGCTGTTCTGCGACGCGGCGATCGAACGGCTCCGGCGGACCGATCCGGAGACCCCGTTCTTCATGTACGTGTCGTTCATGGCCCCGCACGACCCGCGCACGATGCCGGCGGAGTTCCTGCGCCGCTACGACCCGGAACGGCTGACGCTGCCGCCGAACTTCCTTCCCCGCCACCCGTTCGACAACGGCGCGATCGACATCCGCGACGAGCTGCTGGCCGCCCACCCGCGTGACGAGGCGGAGGTGCGGCGCCACATCGCCGAGTACTACGCGATGATCACCCACCTGGACGCGGAGGTGGGCCGGCTGCTCGACGTGCTGGAGCAGCGCGGCATGGCCGACGACACGATCATCGTCATGGCCGGCGACAACGGGCTGGCGGTCGGCCAGCACGGCCTGATGGGCAAGCAGAACCTCTACGAGCACTCGGTGCGGGTGCCGCTGATCTTCGCCGGCCCCGGCGTGCCGCGGGGAGAGACCCGCGACAGCTACGCCTACCTGCTGGACATCTTCCCGACGCTCTGCGATCTGACCGGCGTGCCCGTCCCCGACAGCGTCACCGGCCGCTCGCTGGCCCCGGCGCTGGCCGATCCGGCCCAGCACGCACGTGAGCGGCTCTACCTCGCCTACTGGGACAGCCAGCGAGCGATCAAGGACCGCCGCTACAAGCTCATCGAGTACCGCGCCGGCGACGGGCCGGTGACGCAGTTGTTCGACCTGGAGACCGATCCCTGGGAGATGAGCGACCTGGCCGGACGCCCGGACCAGCGGCAACGCCTGGCGGCGATGCGCGCGCAGCTCGCGGCGGCGCGCGACGCCTCCGGCGAGATGGCGACGCCCTACGGCCCGGCGTTCTGGGACTGACGGAAGCCGCGTGATACCCTCAACTCAGGAACGCCCGCGGATGACGGCCCACTACATCCTTACGGACTATCTCGAGCAGGCACTCGCGGGAGCGGAGTACGACAAGCTCGACGACGGGACCTTTGCGGGGAGGATCCCCGACTGCAAGGGTGTGGTTTCCTTCGGCGCAACGCTGAAGGAGTGCGAGCGGTCCTTGCGCTCGACGCTCGAGGACTGGGTGTTCGTCGGCCTGAAGCTCGGGCACACGCTTCCCGTCCTTTCCGGGATCGACCTGAACCGGACCCCCTCCCGTGAGCCGCTGGGCGCCGTGTAAGCGCACGCTGTTCATCCGGCGCCTGCGACGCCTCGACTTCGAAGGCCCTCTGTCCGGATCGCGACACCAGTTCATGGTCCGCGGGAACCACCGATTGGCTCTTCCGTCCAATGACGAGTACTCGGTTCCCCAGCTTCGGATGATGATTCGCGAGGTCGAGGGGATCATCGACCGCGGGATTCCCCTCGACGAGTGGAACCGACTGTAGCCTGGGACCGGATGGCGACGTTCCCGGGGAAGCCGGTCAGTCGGTGCGGTGGCTCTGCCCTGGGCGAGGGTTGTCCAGCGCGTCGGCCCAGAGCCGGCTCCAGGTGTCGTAGCTGGTCATGACGCTCTGCGGATCGATGCGGCTGCGGACCACGAAGTCCGGGTGCGCGGTCCGGCCGGTGTGCTGGCCGGTCGGCTGGTAGCGCAGGTCGAGCGACCACCGGCACCGGTCGGAGACGTTCGGCACCGAGCAATGCGGCGTGAAACGCGTGAGCAGCACCACGTCGCCCCGCGCGCACTCCAGCAGCACCGGCTCCGCCGCCGGCATCAGGTCGGGGACGATCATCGTGCCGCCCTCTTTCTGGTGGCGCAGGTAGCCCAGCTTCGACACGCCCGGCAGGACCTGCAGGCAGCCCATCTCCACCGTGCTGTCGCCGAGCGGCAGCCAGCAGGTGACCACGTTGGAGCCTTCCGCCTCCTTCATCATGACCCCGGCGTCCTGATGCCACGGCACGCCGTGGGACCAGCTACTGTCGCCGAACTCGGACGGCGGCTTGGCGCGTACGTGCTGGATGGGGTTGCACGTGATCTCGGAGCCCACCAGCGGCTCGACCAGGTCCAGCAGGCTCTCGTTGGACAGGAACGCGAACATCGCCGGGGTCCGCATCTGCATGATGTCCATGCCGTCCCCGATCTCGCCGGTCTGCCTGAGCAGCAGGCCGTAGCGGGTGTCGAACGGCGCGCCCTCGCACCGGTCGGTGAGCCTGCCCTCGTCGTACAGCTCGCCCGCCCGCCGGTCGATGAACGCGTCCAGCTCGTCGATCACCGGCTGCGTGTCGTCGTCGCTCAGGACGCCGGGCACGAGCAGATACCCCGTCTCTTCGAACGAACGGATCTGTTCAGCGGTCAGGCGTGGCATGCCGCCCCATACTGCCACGTGTCCTCCGGCACGTGTATCCTCGTCCCCGGGAGGCTGGTCACGATGTCCCTCGGCGAGCGGGAGTTGATCGCAATGCTGCCCGACTTGACGGCGCCTCTGTCGACGGCCCGCGGGCTGCCAAACGCCGCCTATGTGGACCCCGGGCTGTTCGAGCTCGAACGCCTCTCCCTGCTCGGGCGAACCTGGACGGCAATCGCCTACGAGAGCGAATTGCCAGGTCCGGGGACAGCCAAACCGGTCGACTTCATGGGTGCTCCGCTGCTGTTGGTCTGCGACCGTGACGGCGGGCTCAACGTATTCCATAACGTGTGCAGTCACCGCGGCATGAAACTGGTCGAGCAGACAGGCCGGGTACGCACGGCGATCCGCTGTCCCTACCACTCCTGGTCCTACAGCCTGCACGGTGACCTGCTCAGTACGCCGCTGGTAGGCGGCAACCGGCGCAACACGTGCCCGGGCTTCGACAAGGCGCAACATGGCCTCAAGTCGGTCAACTTCGCCGTGTGGATGGGCATCGTATTCGTCGACCTGTCAGGCGGAGCGAGTCCCTTCGAGCGGTGCATCGCGCCGCTGGCGGAGCGCTGGGAGCCGTACCTGGGAGATGACGGCTACCGCCAGTTCTGTTCCGGAAGCACCGGCAGCTCCTTCGAGCTGGAGCTGTCCTGCAACTGGAAACTCGCGATCGAGAATTACTGCGAGGCCTATCACCTGCCCTGGGTGCATCGCTCGCTGAATGAGTACTCGCCGCTCGAAGCGCACTTCAACATCACCCATGGCGAAGGCATGGCGGGACAGGGCTCCCGGCAATACGATCCGGCCACGACGGCCGGCATGGAGCTGCCCCGCATTTCAGGCTGGCCCGATGGGAAGCTCAAGCATGCCGAGTACATCGCACTCTATCCGAACACCTTGCTCGGCCTGCAGGCCGACCACTTTTTCTCCGTGATCGTATTGCCGCAGGCGGCCGACCGGTCGCTGGAAAAGGTACACGTCGCCTACGTGGGCGACGCGGCCACCGAAGAACGCTACGCGGCGTGCCGGCAGGCGGTGCTGGACGGTTGGGAGCTCGTCTTTCGCGAGGACATCGCTGCCGTCGAGGGGATGCAGGCCGGCCGTCGATCACCGGGATTCACCGGCGGCGTGCTGACGCCGGTACAGGACGTGCCGACCCATCACTTTCATCGCTGGGTCTCACGAGCGTACGCGAACGCCATCGGTTCCATGGCCTCCGCATCATCGACCGGTACGGCCCGCTAACTCCAGGGAAAGGGGCTGTTCGACACCGGGTGCAGCTTTCCGGCCGCATAGCGCGAGAATCGGAAGGGTTCGAGGAGCGCCGCTGGTTGCCCGCTACAGATCTCGTCGGCCACCAGCGCGCCGACGCCGATCATCTTGTAGCCATGGTTCGAATCGGCGATCAGGTAACAGTTGTCGCGAAAGGTGTCGAACACGGGAAAGCTGTCCGGCGTGAATGCCCCGATGCCGCCCGACGGCTCGCGCTTGTATAGGGGCAGTGTCCCGGAGAACCGCGCCTGGCAATGCGCCAGAGCCGAGACCCACAGGTGCGCGAAGTCCTCGCCGACGATGAACTCGCGCGACGCCGGGCCGTAGGGGTCCACCCGTACCGCGCCCGCCGGCTTGTCCACGACCTTCGGCGCCGCACCACCCTGTACGCCGCCGAAGTGAAAGTCCGGCTTGTAGTAGATGCCCCACATCTGATCGGTGATCAGCGAACCGTCGGCATCGGAGCGCAGCGGCGCATCGGTGTCCACATGGATCACCGGCGGCATGTCGCCGTCGTTGGTCCTCTGCAATCCCGGATCTACGCCGAGGGTTCCCTCCTGCAGCGACCAGTAGGTCCACATCGGCACACGCGCCACCTGGTCCGGGTGGTCGGGGTTACGGACCTCTATGACTTCCGGGAGCTCGAGCATGCGCCAGAAGTTCCTGGCCCACGGCCCCGGCCCCAGCACGACGTAGTCACAGGCGATCGCGCCCCGGTCGGTCTCCACGCGCGCGATTGCACCAGAAGCATCCGCTGTCAACTCGCGCACCTCGACGCCGGCGAGAATCCGCACGCCCTGCGCTTGCGCCTTGGCCGCCAGACCCTCCAGCGACTTCCTGTTGTTCGCGTAGCCGCCGGGCTTTTCGTGCAGTACGGAGGTGATGCCCTCGGCGCGCCAGTCGTGGAACAGGTCCCGCATGTAGCGCCTGCTGTCCCGATCGCCCTCGACGAATACCGATTCGTAGCCGATCTCGGCTTGCTGACGGCTGATGGAGGCGACGTCTGCATGCATGCGTTCGCAACTGATCTGGAGGTAGCCGACGGGATGGTAACTGTAGACCTCCGCATCGCTTTCCCAGAGGCTCACGCTGTGGGCCATCAATTCCCGCATCGCGGGCTGGAAGTAGTTGTTGCGAATGACCCCGCAGGCGATGCCGGAGGCCCCGGAGCCGATGCCGGACTTGTCGATGACCACGATGTCCCGGCCCGAGCCGCGGCCCCGAGCCTGCAGGGCAACCGAGAGGTGATAGGCGGTGCTGAGCCCGTGAATTCCAGCGCCAACGATGACGTAGGGCGAGTGTGAGGGCACGTTCATGACCGGGTTACACCGATTGTAGAAGCCCGCGTCTGCGCCCGCAACGGCGTGGCACGGGTTGGCCGACAGGTAGCAATTCTGGTAGTAGTATCCTGGCATGAAGGTGAGCATCAGCCTGCCGGAACGTGATGTGGCGCTCCTCGACCAGTACGTGCGCGAGCGGGGCGCCAAGTCCCGGTCGGCCGCGGTGAAGCGGGCGATCGACCTGCTGCGTACGGTGGACTTGGCCGATGACTACGCGGCAGCGTGGACAGAATGGGACGCCGGCGGCGACAAGGCCACGTGGGAGCAGGCGACCCCCGATGGTCTGATTAACTGATCCGGGTTTGCCGCCATGCGTCGCGGAGACGTCCGTATCGGCGCCTGCCAGCTCACGGTCGACTCCAAGGCGCAGGCGGAGCAGGTTCGGGCCGTGGCCGTCGAGCGCATCGACGAGCACGTCGGCCGCGTCCCGCCCGACCTGATGAGAAAGGTCGATGATGCGCTCCGTCTGCACCTTGCTCTTTGACGGCAGCGCCCAGGCGATGTCTCTTGTACCCCTCGGCCGGCACTGCCCATGTCGTTGAACATCGATTCGGTTTCCTTTCGCACGCGCTGGATGCGAACCCGCTTTCCGTTCCGGTACGGGATCGCTTCCATGACCGAGCTGCCGCACGTGTTCGTCGTGGTGCGCGGTTCGGTCGACGGAACGGCGTGTGCCGGCCTCGCCTCCGAGGGACTCCCGCCGAAGTGGTTCACCAAGGACCCGGACACGCGCTTCGAGCAGGACCTGCCGGCGATGGTGCGGGTCATCCGGCACGCCGCCGGCCTGGTCGCCGGTTCCGTCCACGACTCGGTGTTCGCGTTCTGGCAGCGGTTGCACTCGGAGCAGGCGGACTGGGCCGGCCAGCAGGGGCTTGCCCCGCTGCTCGCCCACCTGGGGACCGGCCTGGTGGAACGGGCGGCGATCGACGCCTTCTGCCGCGGGAGCTCGACGACCCTCGCGCGTGCCGTGCACGAGAACCTGCTCGGCGTCGAACTCGGTGCGGTCCATCCGGAGCTGGCGGGGAGCCGGCCCGCCGACTGGCTGCCCGCGCCGCTCCCCTCGGTCATCGCCCGCCACACCGTCGGCCTGGGAGACCCCCTGCTGCGCGAGGAGATCGCAGCCGAGGAGCACGTCGCCGACGGGCTGCCCCATGCCCTGGCCGACGCCGCGGCGGCGTACGGGCTGACGCACTTCAAGATCAAGGTGTCCGGGCGGCTGGAGGACGACGTCCCGCGGCTGCACGCAGTGGCCGAGGTGCTGGAAGCCGCATCGCCCGGCTTCCGGTTCACCCTGGACGGCAACGAACAGTACGGAGACGTCGCCACGTTCCGCGAGCACTGGCAGGCGTACCAGGGCGAGCCACCGCTGCGGTCCCTGTTCGACGGCGGCCGGCTCCTGTTCGTGGAGCAGCCCCTGCACCGCGACGTGGCACTGGGCGGCGCGGTCGGCGAGGCGTTGTCCTCCTGGCCGGAGGCGCCGCCGATGATCATCGACGAGTCGGACGCAGAGCTGGGCTCGCTGAGACGGGCGCTGGAGCTGGGATACCGGGGGACGAGCCACAAGAACTGCAAGGGCGTGATCAAGGGCCTGGCGAACCGCTGCCTGATCGAGTGGCACCGGCGAAACCGTCCGGAGGCCGGGCCGTGGGTCATGAGCGGCGAGGACCTGGCCAACGTGGGACCGGTGGCGCTGCTCAACGACCTGACCGCGATGGCGGTCCTGGGCATCGGCGACGTGGAGCGCAACGGACACCATTACTTCGCCGGGCTCTGCATGTTCCCCCGCGCGCTGCAGGCCACGATGTGCCGGGCCCATCCGGACCTCTATGCCATGCGGCCGGAGGGATACGCGTCGCTGCAGATCGCCGCGGGCCGCCTGTCGACCCGCAGCGTCCTGGACTCCCCGTTCGGGCACGGCCTGGACCTCACGGACGAGACCCTCGCCCGCCTGGGGGAAGAAGGACTGCCCGAGATAACGACGGATGCGCGGAGCATCGTGACCTCGCCGGCGGACTCGCATTCCGAGGCAGAGTTCCGCGCGTCCCTGGATCGCATCAACGAGAAGTTCGCACCAACGCTGAAGCGGCTTGCCGAATGAGATGGAGACTCCCCGGTTCCTTACGCTCGCGGAGGTGCTGTCGATTCTGCAGGATCAGACGACGCGCTACGGAGGTGAGTTCGGCGTACGCGATCTGGGACTGGTCAGCTCTGCGATAGCGGTACCCCAAGCCTCGTTCGGCGGCCGATTTCTGCACGGCGATCTGTTCGGGATGGCTGCCGCGTACGCGTTCCACCTGTGTCAGAACCATCCGTCGAGGAAAGCACCATGAGGTCGCTACCTGACGGGAGCCGGCTACCGGTCACGGAAACGCAACGTCTCTTCCGCCTGTTGGCGGGTGAGTTGGAGCGTCACCAGTGCCGTGCGGTGGGGCTGGAAGAACGTGGCGATGTCCCCGGCCTTGATGCGGACGCCGCCGATGCCGTCGTCGGCGAGAGTGGTGAACCCGACGGTGATGCGTTCGTCGAGCTCGGGATAGGCGGTGAGGCTCAGGCTCAGCCACTCGCCCACTTGGTCGATGGTGCGGCTCAGGCGGGTGCAGTCGATGTAGATGCTCCGGTAGGAGGGTCACCGGAGTACTTGTAGACACTGCGTAGGGAGGAGGTGTGGAACAGCTCGGCGATCGCCCCTGTGTCGTCGTCCTTCTCGCAGAATTCCAGCAGGTAGTCGTCGACGCCCGCGCCGTACTGGTCCTGGACGCGAACGACGGTGTTGTGAAAGCCGTGCTTGCGGCCGTCGCGTGTGGCGCGGTCTCGGCAACAGTCGGGCGTTGGCGGAGGCCAGCCGGTCGCACCACGCGTGGAAGCCGTCGTCGGTGACGGACAAGCCTTCGACGACGTGCGACAGCAGCGTGCGGTCGCGCGTGCTGCGCAGCCCGGTGCCCGGAGAAGTGCCGTCGCCGCGGGCGAGCGTGATCGAGCCATGTGTGTGGCCGTCCATGACGCCGAACGCGATCGAGCCGGAGGAGGGTTCCAGCTCGTAAGTGACGTCATGGCCGACTTAGCTTAGTCGGGGGTTAGCCGGGAACTCGGCCCTGATGCGTACGCAGTTCATGTTGGCGGTCGAGACGCGCACCGGGCCGTCCGCGTTGACGATCGAGCGAATGCCGCGGTAGCCGGTGTTGCCGACCAGCACGGTGCAGGGTACGTTGCCGGGTCGATACCTAGTAGTGGTTCAAGAAGAAAGTTTCTTCAGGCACAGGGGCACCGATGAGGATGACTCTGGGGTGACGGGGACATCTCCTCGGGGAAAGGGACTCCGTCGACTGCACTACCGCGCGGTGCGTGACCCCCTCAGGAGACGGAGGCGGGTCACGGTGAACAGCAGCACGCTCACCGCATACGCGGACGCGAAAGTGCCGATCACCAAGTCGATGCGGAGTACCAGCGACAGCACCACGCCGAGCAGCGCCGAGTGCGCGATCGTCTCTGCGAAGTAGGCCAGGTGGCGCCAGACGACGAAGCAGCCCGCCGGTCCCGTGACCAGCGCAAGCCCGACGCCTGCGAGCAGCGCGCGTACCCAGGAAGTCGTCCAGCATCGGCTCAGCCTGCCGCCGTGTCTTCCCCGCGTGCGCTGGGCACGGCAGGTGCCACGGCAGACTGCGGGTCGTCGTGCTCATAAGGCACCAGCACCACCACGTCGTTGTCGCTGTCCATGACCATCTGCAGATCGTGGGAGATCAACAGCACCCCGCAGCCGAGATCGCGGCGGATTCCGTCGATCAGTTCGTGGAGCACCCCGGCGCCGGCCAGGTCGACGCCCTGCGCCGGCTCGTCGAGCACCATCAGGTCGCGCCGGTGGATCAACGCACGGGCGATCAGCAGGCGCTGCATCTCGCCGCCCGACAGGGAGGTGACCGGCGGGGCGCCCCGCCGCTCCAGGCCCACCGCGGGCAGGGCGGCGGCGATGTCGCGCGCCGGGGAGGGACCCGGGGGCTTCATCCAGCGGCGCAGGGGCCGCGGCAGCGTGCGGGCCCCCCC